>NZ_JACSMO010000005.1:0-248548 GCF_018618695.1 Exiguobacterium sp. s127
CGTGGGGATTCGCTTCAAGTTGTCTGATTTGATCTGGATTAAAGGTACGTCTGTTCATAAATAGTCCTCCCGTATGAATTGAATAGATACAGTATATCGATATCTCTGAACACAAAAAACCCCGAATGGGGTCTTTTATCAAGTGTCCACCATTTAGGGTTCAGTTCAGTTTCATCCGGAGTCATCGGCGTTTTCATGTCTATTCTTTTCATTCATAACGGCAGGAAGCGAAAGCTACCGTTACGCATATTTTTTTTCGGCGACCGGTTTGACGACCGATAATGTTTCCGATGGACGCTTTTTAATGAAGAACGAAAGGATTAAGGCGAACAAGGCGAGCAATGTCGCGATGAAGAACGTATCGTTAATCCCTTCGACCATTGCTTGTGTCATGATCGTTTTCGGTGCTGTCGTCGGTGTTGCGTTCGCAGCAAGATCCGTTGCGTAACTCGCTGTTCGTGATGTCATGACGGAAATGAGTAAGCCGGAACCGATTGCTCCTGATACTTGCGATAACGTATTGTTGAGTGCCGTACCATGTGGTGTCAAATGTTGTGGAATATGATTGAGACCGTTCGTCATGACGGGCATCATCACCATTGAGATTCCGAGGAAACGTAATGTGTACATGATGACGAGGAACGAATACGCTGTATCTGCCGTCAAACGACTGAAGAAGAACGTTGTTAAGACTGTCAACGACAATCCGATGATGGCAAGCACCCGGGCACCGAACCGGTCAAACAAACGACCTGTGATCGGAGACATAAACGCCATGACGAGTGCACCGGGTAACATCAAGAGTCCAGAGTGGAACGGGGAAATCCCGCGAATCGTTTGAACATAAATCGGCATCAAGATCATCGCCGAGAACATCGACATGTTAAGGACCATCGAAATCCCTTGTGATAAAGCAAACATCGGATATTTAAAAATCCGGAATTCAAGCATCGGTTCGTCGAGACGTAATTGTCGTATAATGAATGAGACGAGACTGATGACGCCGACTGTTAAGGAGCCGATGACAGCGAATGATCCCCAACCGGCTGAACCGGCTGAACTGAACCCATACAACAACCCACCGAATCCAAAACTGGACAACACGAGTGACAGGCGATCGATGCGTAAACTGCTTGTGACGACTTCTTTTTTTAGTAAGAAGAAACCAAGAACAAGAACAAGTGCAGCAATCGGTGTCACGATGTGGAACAGCATCGGCCATTCGTAATGCTCAAGGACCCAACCGGACAGAGTCGGACCGATTGCCGGTGCAAATGTGATGACGAGTCCGAAAATCCCCATCGCTTGTCCGCGTTTCTCGATTGGGAAGCCGGTGATCAAGACGTTCATTAATAAAGGCATCATGATAGCAGAACCAGATGCTTGTAACATCCGTGCACCGAGTAAGACGGGGAAGAGCTCCGTTTGACCCGCGACGATGGTTCCAATCGTAAATAAGCTCATCGCCGTTAGAAACAGCTGGCGGGTTGAGAACTTTTGGACGAGAAAGGCAGACGTCGGAATCATGATGCCGTTGACGAGCATATAGCCCGTTGTCAGCCACTGGGCCGTACTGGTTTGAATATCGAGCGAAACCATAATGGAAGGTAAGGCGATATTTAATAGCGTCGAGTTGAGGACGGCAACGAACGCGCCTGCCATGAGGACAGCTAAAATAAGATAAAGTCGAGATGATTGCTTGGTTGATTGCATTTCGTTATGCTCCTTTTATACTACGTGTCTAATTTGTTATACTTCAATTCTACAACTTAGCTATCTTACCGCCTGAAGCAAAACATTACAAATTATTTGCTTTATACACTAAAATAAAAAAGATTGAGGTAAAATCGAATGTACTCAAAAAGATCTTTTACTAGAAGAGGGATTAGAAAATGAACCCAAAAAAGAAACAACTCCTGGATGCTGCATATCGTCTGTTCGTCGAAAAGGGATACCAGTCCACATCGATTCAAGATATTCTCGAGCATAGTAATGTCTCGAAAGGGACGTTCTATAACTACTTTTCATCGAAAAACGAATTGTTCATCGACGTATTTAACGTCGTCTTTGAAAAAATGCGTAATGTTCGAAAAGACATTTTGGTCGGACGCGACGTGTCGGATTATGAGACATTCATCCAACAAGGTAACTGTTACCTTGAACTGATGCAAAAATATAAGCTCTATACCTTGTTTGAAGAAGCTGTCGCTTCGAACGAAAAAGAACTGAAGGCGTTCATGGAAAAGAACCGATTACTTGAAATCGAATGGACCTATCACCGGATGCGTGATTTGTTTGGCGAGGAAAAAGCACCATACTTGCTTGACTTCGCCGTCCTTTATACAGGGATGCTCCAATACGCGATGTATTTTTTCCGTCAATCGGAAAAAAATACACAACCGGAGCGGGTCGTCCGTTACGTCTTTAATCGGTTGACACATTTCGTCGACGACGTCAGTCGAACGGAAGAACAATTGATTCCACCACGTTTCCTCTCCGTTTGGCTCGATCGTCCGCAAGATGAGGTCGTCATCCGGAAAGAACTGTTCGTAAAAACAAATGAACACATGAAACGGTTGATTGGCTTGTCGGCGATTTCAGACGCTTCAAGGGAAGCACATAACGAAGTGCTTGATTTTGTCTATGAAGAACTGCTCGAACGAAAAAAACCAAAAATTCATCTCCTCCGTCGTGCCCTCGATACGCTCGACGAGGATCCAATCTTCTGTGGACAGGACATCATGGCGACGTATAAAGAAATGGTCGATGAAATCGTGATGATCCGGACAAAATCACAATGAGTCTTGTTTGCGTCCCAAAAAGGTACTATGATAGGAAATAGACAAAAAAAGAAATGAGGAATTATATGTTTTCACAATGGAGAAAGGAATGGCTGCTGCAACCTAAAACAGACATTCTATCTGGAATCGTCGTCGCCTTGGCACTCGTTCCGGAAGCGATCGCCTTTTCCTTGATTGCTGGCGTTAACCCGATGGTCGGGCTGTATGCTTCCGTCATTATTGCGATCATCATCTCAATCGCCGGTGGTCGACCGGGAATGATTTCAGCTGCGACAGGTGCGATGGCACTCGTCGTCGTCCAACTCGTCAAAGATCATGGCGTCGACTATTTACTCGCTGCCGGGATTCTCGCCGGGGTCATTCAAATCGTGCTCGGTTTTTTAGGCGTTGCGAAATTACTTCGCTTCATTCCGCGTTCCGTCATGGTTGGTTTCGTTAACGCGTTAGCAATTTTAATTTTTTCGGCACAACTGCCGCAGTTCGAAGGACAAAACTGGATCATGTACGCAATGGTCGCAGCGTCGCTCGCCATCATCTTAATTTTCCCGCGCTTTACAAAAGTACTGCCGGCACCACTCGTCGCGATCACGATTATGACGATTTTGACGGTCGTCTTTTCACTTGATACGCGCGTCATCGGTGATATGGGACAAATTTCTGCGTCACTACCGAGCTTTTTCTTACCGAACGTTCCGTTTTCACTCGAGACGTTACAAATCATTTTCCCGTATGCCTTATCACTCGCTTTCGTTGGTTTGATCGAGTCACTCTTGACGGCACGAATCGTTGATGAGATGACGGATACGACATCAAACAAGGCGACGGAATCACGTGGACAAGGAATCGCAAACATCGTTGCTGGATTCTTTGGCGGGATGCCGGGCTGTGCGATGATCGGTCAATCGGTCATCAATGTCACATCAGGTGGACGTGGTCGTCTATCGACCTTTACAGCAGGAGCATTCTTGATGCTGCTGATGGTCACGATGAATGACTTATTAATGACGATTCCGATGGGGGCACTCGTCGGTGTCATGTTCTTTGTATCGTATGCGACCTTTGATTGGGGTTCATTCAAAATGTTGAAGAATTCACCGAAAAGTGACTCTGCTGTCATGCTCGCGACAGTCATCGTGACGGTCTTGACGGATGATTTATCGATGGGGGTACTCGTCGGAATCTTGCTTGCAGCGATTCTCTTTGCGTCAAAAATTTCGCGCATCAACATGACACGTCGTGTTGAAAACGATCAAGTCACGTATCAAATCAATGGACCGATTTTCTTTGCCTCGACGACGACATTTACTGAACAGTTTGATATCGTAGCCGATGCACAAATGAAACAAGTCGTCATTGACTTTACGAACGCCCATTTATTTGATGATTCCGCGACGGAAGCAATTGAAACGGTTGTCTTGAAATATCAGGCAGCAGGGACGAAAGTAGAACTCGTTGCATTAAATGAAGAATCACAAGCATTAATCGATCGGTTAGCGCACCGGATTGCATAATGAAGGACCGTCAGGATGAAAATCTTGACGGTTTTTTTGTATACATGACCGGGTGAACGGTATACTAAGAAAAAAGGGGGAGTTTTCATGAAATGGTTTCGATTTGAACAAGAAGGACGGGAACGGATTGGTGTGGAGTCGGACGGACACCGGTATGACGTGACGACACAAGCCTATACGGATTCATTGCTCGAAGTCATCACACGGGGGTTTGAGATGGATGTTGATTTAGACATCGCACCATTGATTACAGAAGATGTCCGCTTGCTCGCGCCGTACGTTCCGATGCGTAACGTCATTTGTGTCGGTAAAAATTATGCCGACCATATTAAAGAAATGGATACGGCAGGGGCAGGGAAATTTGTATTGTTCACGAAGGCGCCGAGTGCAATCGTCGGGCCGTTCGATTCCATTGAACGCCATGCTGATTTAACGGATCAGCTGGACTATGAAGGCGAACTCGCCATCATCATCGGGACGACGGGGCGTGATTTGACACCTGAAAATGCACTGGACCACGTTTTTGGCTACAGCATCGTCAATGATGTGACGGCGCGTGACCTTCAAAAAGAACACGTCCAGTTTTTCCGCGGGAAGTCGCTTGATGGTTTTTGTCCATTCGGTCCCGTTATCGTCACGAAGGATACGTTTGATCCGACTGACGTCCTGGTCGAGACGCGTGTCAACGGGCAAGTGCGTCAATCCGGTTCGACGAAGTTGATGATTCGTGACATCGTGACGATTTTGACGGAAGTCTCGCGCGGGATGACACTCGAAGCAGGAGATATCATTGCGACAGGGACACCAGCTGGCGTCGGTCATGGGATGAAACCACCAGTATACTTACAGACAGGGGATATCGTCGATGTTTCGATTGAAGGAATCGGTCACCTTCGCAATGAAGTAAAGGCATAAAGCACAAACCTAACTGAAGTTGAAAGGCTGATTTACCTGTCTTTATAAACCGTTCACTCGTTGAACGGTTTTTTTTTATAAACCGTCATATTGTGACCGTTTTTGATGTATAATTAGTATGAAATCGACATTACTGTCGAATAAAGTCGTAAAATGAATGTTTTTTAGAGAAATAAATAAAAAAATGAACGTTTTTGGTTGATTTTTAAATGTAAACGCTTTATATTAAAGATGCGGAGGGAAACCAATGTTAACGAAAAAACGTCATCAGCTGATTCTTGAGCTACTCGCTCGAGAAGAAGTCGTCAAAATGCAGACGATTGTCGAACGGACGGGAGCTAGTGAATCGACCATCCGTCGCGATTTATCACAACTGGAAACTGCTGGTCACTTACGCCGTGTTCACGGGGGAGCGACGGCAAACCATCTGCAGATTGATGAGCCGAGTTATGTCGAGAAAACAGATCGTTTCGTCGATGAGAAAAATCAAATTGCCCGAGCGGCGGCTGATTTAATCGAAGACGGCATGTATGTCTATCTCGATGCTGGAACGACGACGCTTGCCATCGTTCCTTATCTCGAACAGAAGGCGATTACGGTCGTGACGAACAGTCTTCCTCTTGCGAATACGTTACTCTACCACCGTATCCCGACGTTCGTCGTCGGAGGGCAACTCAAGCATTCGACGCAAGCACTGGTCGGCTACAATGCACGTGAAGGAATGTTGATTTACCACTTTGATGTCGCATTTCTTGGGATGAACGGCGTTCATCCGACGCAAGGGTTTACGACACCAGATCCGGAAGAGGCACTCGTAAAGAAGACAGCGATTGAGTTAGCGAAAAAATCGTATGTGTTGGTCGACGAAACCAAGTTGGATGAAA
Organism: Exiguobacterium sp. s127; assembly: GCF_018618695.1. Taxonomy (NCBI): domain Bacteria; kingdom Bacillati; phylum Bacillota; class Bacilli; order Caryophanales; genus Exiguobacterium; species Exiguobacterium sp. s127. The sequence continues at coordinate 6,112 of NZ_JACSMO010000005.1, forward strand.
TCAGTTTTAGTCGCGTTGCACCACTTCGTGCGGCGACGATTATCACGATGGCATCGAACGAACAAACAGCGAAATACAGTCAATATACAGAGGTGGTGAACGCGAAATGATTTATACACTGACACTCAACCCATCAATCGATTATTACGTATCGTTACCGGTATTTGAGGCAGGACAAGTCAATCGTGTCGAACAAGCAGAAAAAGTAGCAGGTGGAAAAGGAATCAACGTTTCACTCGTCTTAAAAAATTATGACGTCGAGACAGAAGCACTCGGTTTTTTAGGCGGAAGTACGGGACAATTCATTCGAAGTGAACTTGAAAAACAAGGCGTACTGACAGCTTTCACACCAATTGCTGACGAAACCCGGATTAACGTTAAAATTCGTGCCGATCAAGAATCGGAACTAAATGCAGCAGGTCCAGTTATTCAGGATGCAGAACTAGAGACGCTGCTCGCAACATTCGAAACAATGCAGTCAGGTGACATCGTCGTCTTCGCCGGAAGTATCCCAAGCAGTCTTCCACATGATTTATACAAAAAAATTGCACTCTTATTAAATGAACGCGGTGTTAAATTTGCCGTCGATACAACTAAAGAAGCAATGCTCGAAGTGCTGCCGCTCGGTCCATTCATGATTAAACCGAATCATCACGAACTCGGGGAAATCTTTGATGTCGATATCACATCAAAAGAAATGGCCGTCCCGTACGCCCAACAGCTTGTCGAACGAGGAGCGGAAAACGTCATTATTTCCTTTGCAGGTGACGGGGCATTGCTCGTCAACAAGCAAGGGGCTTACACGGCGAATACGCCAAAAGGAAAACTCGTCAACTCGGTCGGAGCAGGGGATTCACTCGTCGCAGGGTTCGTTGCGAGTCATGCACTCGGACGTCCGCCGGAAGAAGCATTCCGGTACGCCGTGACGACAGGAAGTGCTTCCGCGTATTCGTTCGGATTATGTACAAAAGCAGACATCGAACGGTTATTGACCGATGTCGAAGTCGTTGAACTCATTCAATCATAATAAAGGAGTGTGACTACTCATGAAAATTACAGATCTGTTAACACGCGATACGATTAAACTGGATTTACGTTCTGATACAAAAGCAAGCGTCATCGATGAGCTTGTTGAAGTACTTGATCGTGCTGGTAAACTAAACGACCGGGATGCTTACCGTGAGGCGATTTTAGCACGTGAAGCACAAAGTACGACAGGGCTTGGTGAAGGGATTGCGATTCCTCACGCAAAAACGGCTGCCGTTAAATCACCGGCAATCGCGTTCGGTCGTTCGACAGGACTTGATTATGAAGCACTGGACGGACAACCAAGTCGCTTGTTCTTCATGATTGCAGCTGGAGAAAATGCGGACAATGCCCACCTTGAAACACTCTCGAAACTATCAGTCTACTTGATGGACAACAACTTCCGTGACACGATTCTCTCGGCTCGTTCGGAAGATGAAGTCATCGCGGCCATTGAAGCGAAGGAACGGGAAGAAGAAGGTCCTGTTGATGTGACACCGGAAACGGTCGATCAAAACGCACCTTACATCCTCGCTGTAACCGCTTGTCCGACAGGAATCGCCCACACGTATATGGCAGCAGATGCTCTCCGTCAAAAAGCGGAAGAGATGGGTGTCCGGATTAAAGTGGAAACGAACGGTTCGACAGGTGTTAAAAACGGTCTGACGGATGCTGACATCCAAGAAGCGACAGCAATCATCGTCGCTGCAGATAAAGCAGTCGAAATGGACCGCTTCAATGGCAAGCACGTCGTTGAAGTACCAGTCGCACAAGGAATCCGTAAACCAAAGGAACTGATTGATCGCGCCGTCAAACAGGACGCTCCTGTCTATAAAGGCAGCGGGTCAGGAAACAGCGGTACACCAGCACGTGGTGGATTCTACAAACACTTAATGAGTGGGGTTTCAGCGATGTTACCGCTCGTCGTCGCAGGTGGACTCTTAATCGCAATCAGCTTCTTCTGGGGAATCAACTCGTCAAACCCGGATGACCCGACGTATAACCAATTTGCAGGTCAATTGATGTCGATTGGTCAAGCCGCATTCGGTCTTTTAATTCCTGTCCTTGCTGGATTCATCGCGATGTCAATCGCTGATAAACCAGGTCTCGCACCAGGTTTGATTGCCGGTTTCCTCGCAAGCCAAGGGAATGCAGGTTTCCTCGGTGGTCTGATTGCCGGTTTCCTTGCAGGTTACGTAGTTCTAGTTCTTGTTAAAGCTTTGAAAGGTCTTCCGAAAGCTCTTGAAGGAATTAAACCAGTCCTGCTTTATCCATTGTTCGGTTCATTCATTACCGGTATGATCATGTTGCTCGTCATCAACGAACCGGTTGCAGCCTTCATGACATGGTTGACAGATTCACTTAACGGACTTAGTGGCGGTAACGCAATCCTCCTCGGTATGCTCGTCGCAGCGATGATGGCAATCGATATGGGTGGTCCAATCAACAAAACAGCATACGTCTTCGGTACGGCAGCACTTACAGCAGGGAACACGGAAGTCATGGCTGCGGTCATGGCAGGCGGTATGGTACCACCACTTCTCGTCGCGTTCTCATCAACATTGTTTGCACGTAAGAAATTTACACCGCAGGAACGTGAAGCGGGTATCGCAGCTTACGCAATGGGTGCATCATTCGTTACGGAAGGTGCGATTCCATTCGCGGCAGCAGATCCACTTCGTGTCATCCCGTCAAGTGTCATCGGTTCAGCAATCGCTGGTGCACTTACAATCGTCTTCGGCGTCTTACTTCCGGCACCACACGGCGGCGTATTCGTCTTCCCGTTACTCGACGGCCCTTCAGGCACATTGATGGCAGCACTCAGCTACGCAGGTGCTATCTTAATCGGTGCACTTGTCGGAGCGGCAATTCTCTCACTTTGGAAGAAACCGCTCGTCGATCAAGAACTCGCGAAAAAAGAAATGACATCTGGAACAGCTACAAAAGCATCGTAATCAAAACGAAATCACCCTCAGTCCGCTGGGGGTGATTTTTTTATTGCGTTTTCATGATATTAAAGGAAGAATAGAGGGCATACTTACATTATGAAGGAGGGATCAACTATGGGGGGTCAATCCTTACAAATTGGACCACGTACCATCAAAACAGGACTAGCCGTTATTTTGGCATTAGTTATTAGCAATCTCTTTAACTTAAGCCCGATTTTACCAGGGATTTCGGCAGCAACGACATTGTTGCCTTCTGTTTATCAAACATGGAAACAATTTTTAGAAGAGGCGGAGGCCAACTTGATCGGTGCCTTTTTAACGTTACTCGCCTTATGGATTCTCGGAGCGAATCCTGCGAACCCACTTGCGATCGGCATTGTCATCATGGCAGCCATTTCCATCCTGCTGGCGTTCGGATTCGGTCGGACGATTCCTCACGTCGTCTTGATGATCATCGTTATCTTGGAGAGTGTCGAAGGGGCGACAGAGCCGTTATGGCAAATCGTTTTGATACGGTATTTACTCGTGATGCTCGGGATTGCGTGTGCCCTCGGTGTCAATGCATTGATTTTCCCGCCACGGTACGGGAACGTTTATTATCAAAAAGCCTCAAAACTATTTGAGAAGCTGCTCGTCGTCACGCGGGCAATCGCTTTTGAAGGGAAGGTCGCTCCGTATCGCCCGGCAATCGATAAAATGAGTAAATCCCTACGCGAGACACAACAATTATTTAACTTGCACCGGGAGGAAGTACGAGGGACACGCCAAAAACATGTCCCGTTGCTTCGTAACATCATCATCTTACAACACATGCAGTCGTGCTTGGAACGGAGTGTCGCGACAGCGGAACGTTTCCGTGAGCGGGAACAGGCCCTGTCGAACATCGCCGATGACTTACGCAGTGAATTGTTCTACCACGTCATGCATATCGCCCAGCGGCAGGAGAAAGTCCTGTTGACGTATGATTTATTGTTGACGGAAGAACCGCTCGCGATGGAAGACTTAGTGAAAGAAAATATCGCCTTCGTTAAACATTCTTTTCTCGATCGTGATGAGCTCGAAGAAGAAGAAATCATGGAAATTTTACCGATTGTCGTCGCGATGAATGAATGGATTCAAGAACTTGAAGCTTTTGAAAAACGCCTTCATGGCGCGTTAAAACGGCATGCGACGTCATTATCGATTGAACAGAAATCAGTCCGGGACAAAACATTTAATCGGTTTAAACGTAAAAAAGCGATTGACGAAAGCCAAAAGTAAGCGTATAGTCCTTCTTAACAGCACTTTAGTTGCTAAAAGCGTAACAGCATAACAGAACGAAAGACGTAGACGAGGACGAAACCGAAGTAGAAACAATCTCCCTGTTTCAGAGAGCACGTGGCGCTGCGAACGTGTACACAGATTGAATCGAATTACAGTTTCTGAGTCTCTTGCGAAGCAAGCGGAGAAAACCGTTATCCCGTAATGAAGTGATTCGTGCGAAGCATGGATTATCAGGGTGGTACCGCGGCTTTCGTCGTCCCTGTCGGACTTGATGTCCGACAGGGACTTTTTGTTGTTTAATTTAATCCAAGGGGGAACTTCATATGTCTACACCAATCATTCCAAGTCACTTACAACCACACGTCGCACCACAGCATTACGAAGATTACACACCAACGGATCATGCGGTCTGGCGCTACGTCATGCGCTTGAATTTAAATACATTGCAACATACGGCACACCCGGCGTACCTCGAAGGGCTTGCTGCTTCAGGAATCAGCCCGGAACGTATTCCTGATGTCCGCGAAATGACGGCGAACCTCAGTCGCGGTGGTTGGGGAACGGTCGCCGTCGACGGTTTGATTCCGGGTGTCGCCTTTTTCGACTTCCAAGGACACGGTCTCCTGCCGATCGCAACCGACATTCGGAAGGTCGATAACATTCTTTACACGCCGGCACCGGACATTCTGCATGAAGCGGCAGGACACGCACCAATTTTGATGAATCCGACGTACGCTGAATTTGTCCGCCGGTTCGGTGAAATCGGAGCACATGCCTTCAATCATAAAGCAGAACATGATGTCTTTAAGGCGCTGAAAAAATTAACGATTGTCAAAGAAAGTCCATTTTCAACACCGGAAGACATCGAGCAAGCTGAAATCGCACTCGCGGAAACACGGACCCATGTCACAGGGATTTCGGAAGCCAATGAAATTTCACGCCTTTTTTGGTGGACGGTCGAGTTTGGTTTAATCGGTGATCTTAACGACCCGCAAATTTACGGGGCAGGTCTTCTGTCCTCAGTCGGGGAAAGCCGCCACTGCTTGACGGATGCCGTCAAGAAACATCCGTTTTCACTCGAAAAGGCACTCGCAACAAAACATGACGTCACGAGCATGCAAAAAGAATTGTTCGTCTGTGAGTCCTTTGAACAACTGCGTGACGCGTTAGAAGAGTTTGCACAGACGATGTCTTACGTCCGTGGTGGACGCCACGGTCTCATCAAGGCGGTCGAGTCCGGTAACCTGTCGACGCTCGTCTTTGCATCCGGTCTTTCGCTCGTCGGTGTTCCGGCAGCACAAGAAACATTCGAAACACTTGATCTCGTTCGATTTACTGGGCCGACGGCACTCGCTGCGAATGGCGAAGTGTTAGACGGCCAATCCCAGACGGAGCACCCGAACGGATTTACACTCTTGCATGGAGAAGAATTGAACGCGGTTCTCGAGCAAGTCGAAGTCGGCGAGCAACTCGAGTGGATGGAAGGGACGTTACAATTGACGGGGCATATCGCAGCAATCGAGCAAGTGAATGGAAAACGTGCCATCGCTGTCCTGAAAGACGTTCGACTAACGAAAGACGGTGTGACGGAGCAATTCGATCAACTGGATCTCGTGATCGGTGCGATTACGTCAACCTTCCCGGGAACAGAAGTCGAAGCCTTGAAACCGATTCCGGAAACCGTTGAATTTGAACGGATCGAACGTCCATTGACGGCAGCTGATCCGATTTTCGAAGCCGTCCGGTCCATTCGTGAAGGTCAGGCGAGTCAGTCGCGCCTGTCACAGCTGATTGATCAGACACTTGTCCAGTTACCGGATGCCTGGTTACTCCGGCTTGAACTGCTTGAACTGGCAGATGAAGTCGACCAACCGCGTCTCCTTGACGATCTCGAGCGCCTGAAGCAGACGTCACCGGAACGCGACGAGTTGATCACGCGTGGCATCAAGATGCTTGATCTCGTTCATGCATGAAGCGGACGTTCGAGAAATCTGTCCAAACCTGTTAAAATGAATACGGTTCATGGATGAAACGTAAACATAGGGGAGTGGACAGTGTGAAACAACCAAATTATTTTCAAGACGTGAAACAGTTCCATCAAACATTTAATCACCCGGGAGCGGAACGACCAACCCCGCTCGAACTTGAGCGTGGCATCAAACGGGCAACTTGGACGACAGAAGAAGCAGCAGTCGAGTTTCTGCATCAATCGTCTCGGGATGAAGCGGAATTTTTAGCAGCAATCGATTCCCTCAAAGCAGGGATTGACCGGGCTGTTGAAAAATCATTAAAAGAAACCTATCCGACGACTTCCGTCGAACGCCTCGTAGGTCAAGGTGATGCATTGACGGACGCACTTTACTTCATCATGGGTAGCTTTGTCGAAGCAGGGCTCGAACCGGGACCTCTCTTTGAAATCGTTCAACGCGCGAACATGGCGAAACTCGGGCCAGACGGTCAACCGATCTTCCGAGAATCCGATCAAAAAGTCATGAAACCGGACGGTTGGTTGCCACCGGAACCGCAACTCGAGGCCGAAGTGTTACGGCAGATGGATGAAAAAGCATAAGGATGGACTACGATCGAACAAAAAGAACCACTTCCGCTTAGTTAGGGAAGTGGTTCTAGTGTATAGACGAAGTGATAGCGGGAGATAAACGCGTCTTTTTTCGTTGCTTTCCTCGGGCGAGGCGCAAGCCGTTGCTCCTTGCTCCTAGCGGACAACGAGCAGGGTCTTGCATGCCTCTGACAGCGCAAGGACCTTGCACTTTTTCCCGTAGGAGTCAACGAAACGTGACGCTTTTTAGCGGGATCGTGAGAATGCAGACAGTGTAGCGCGCGTTCCGTCTTGAATCGTTTTAAACTTCATAAGTGTAACTTCAGACTGAAACCACTTCCGCTTAGTCAGGGAAGTGGTTCTTTTTTTGAAAGTGAGTAAATATCCGTCCTCTACAATCAGCTTACATTTGATAATCCGGCAGCACGAGCTTGCCGTCCGATTGAAAGACGATTCCTTCCGCTTCGAGGGCCAATTGCTGTTCAATCCCTTGCGAAATTTCACCTTTGGCGTTGACGACGCGATGCCATGGTAAACGTTCCGCCTGACTCATACTATGCAGAATCCGGACGACTTGGCGAGCGGCCCGTGGGTTTCCAGCGAGGCGGGCGATTTGACCGTATGTTGCGACACGTCCTGCAGGAATCGCACGGATGATCGTCACGACGTCCTGCGTGAAGGGGGTCATCGTTCTTCGTTTGTCGAGACGATGTATTGCTGGACTTGATCGTCCTCATCGAAGCCGATCGTGACGTCGGTGATGTCTTGTTGGATCCGGAGTTGCAGTTCGAGTCGGTCTTTAATATCGTCCGCTTGCGCTACGGTCATCGCCGGATCGATTTCAATCTCGACTTCGACGTGGAAGTGGTCACCTTCTTTGATGACTTCAAGTTTACTGATATCACGGACGTCCGGATCTTGCATGATTAAACCACCGAGCCGTGCCGCCATCGTTTCATCGGCTTCACCGAGCGCTCCGGCAGCGTTTTGCAAGAAGACGTTACCGACGACATAAAACATCATCAGACCGATGAGGACAGAGGCGATTCCTTCCGCTTGATGATAAGGTGTCACATGTGAGATGACGACGGCGATCATCGCGACGATGCCACCAGCCGTCGCGACTAAATCTTCTAAGAAGACGAGTCGTGTCGCAGGCTTCGCTTGTTTTAATGATCGAAAACTTTCGAGAATGAGACGTGGTCCTTTTGCTGTCAGTTTTGCATCGTGGGCAATTTCTTTCATCGCCTTAAAGAAGACAGCACTTTCAAGGACGACACCGGCAAATAAGACAGATAGGGTGATCCAGAATCCCGTTGACTCCGTTGGGTCGATAATATGTCCAATCCCTTCATGAATCGTTTCGTAAGCCATGATGCCGACGAATAAAATTGCGCCGAGCAGAACGAGGTTGACGAGTCGACCAAAGCCATTCGGAAAGCGTTTTGTCGGTGCTTTTTTACTGAGCGCTGAACCGATGAAGACAAAGAACTGGTTCGCGGCGTCGCCAAGTGAGTGCATCATTTCGGCGAACATCGCAACGTTTCCGGTTAAGGTGTAGGCAATGGTCTTGATGATGGCAATGATGGAGTTGACGATTCCGGCTGTTAATGCCGAACGATTTCCTCGTCGTAATAACGTAATGAATTCTCCCATGAGTGTGCTCCTTTTGTTAACAAACTATAGTAATAGTAGTAGTCTACACTAAATTGATAGGAGAGACTAGAAAAAAACCGCTCCGCACAAGGCGGAACGGCTGGATATCGAGCTATTACGTCAAATCAACGGTTTTGTTGATTTCGTTCGAGTCGTCATTTCCTGTGACTTTCTTCAGGACTTGTTTGACAGACTTAGTCGTGTTTCCCGTTTCCCAGTACTCGGCAGCTTCCGTATCAATCTTGATTAAGACGACTTTCGGATCTTCGTAGCTTGTCCCGAGATACGCTTCGTAACGGGGGCTCCATAGTTCTTTTTTGCGGGCGACATCTTCGACGATTTCTGCTTTTCCGCGAATCGAGACGTATGATTTGTCGACATAGGCGACGTTGACGCTCGGATTTTTTAAGATTTCATTGTATTTCCCGGTTTCTTTAGAAGTGAGGAACCAGAGATCGCCATCGAACTCGATATCCTGTGTTTGCATCGGACGCGAGACAAGACCTTCATCTGACACTGTCGTCAGCATCGCCGTTTCGATTTTATCGACTAATTTTTTGACCGTTTCGACTGCTTCTTGATTCGTTGACATGTACAACACCCCATCTGTTCATTTTTTTTGCTCACTTTAAGAATGTTCCCTGAATTTAAAATTGAAAACGTCATCAATGAATCAAGAAGCAGTTTTATTGCATTCCGTCGTTTCCGAGGCGTACAGTCTAAGTATGAATTTCACTTCAAAGGAGCGTTTTACACGATGAAATTAAGTATATTGGATCAATCTCCTGTCTCAAAAGGGCAAACCCCATCCGAAGCATTACAAGAAACAGTCGATCTTGCGAAAACAGCAGATGAACTTGGCTACACACGCCTGTGGGTTTCGGAACACCACTTCGCGAAGACACTGGCCGGGTCGAGTCCGGAAGTCTTGATTGCCTACATGGCAGCGGTGACGAAACAAATCCGTCTTGGTTCAGGCGGCGTCATGTTACCTCATTATAGTCCTTACAAAGTTGCGGAAAACTTCCGTGTCCTCGAAGGGCTTGCACCGAACCGGATTGACCTTGGGCTTGGCCGGGCACCGGGCGGCATGCCGCTAGCGACACGTGCCTTACAAGAAGGTTCGTCGCCACGCTTCGGCGGCGCGGACTATGGCGCACAGCTTGACGATCTCGTCGATTACCTAAAAGACGGCGCACCGGCCGATCACCGTTTCGCAGGACTCGTCGCAACACCGGAAGTCGACACGACACCGGAAGCGTGGTTGCTCGGATCAAGTGGCGGTAGTGCGTTAAATGCAGCACAACGCGGATTCGGTTTTGCATTCGCCCACTTCATCAACGGACAGGGCGGACAAGACGTGATGGATTATTACCGTCATAACTTCATGGCGACATCATTCAACGCGACACCGCAGACACTCGTCTCGATTTTTGTGACGTGTGCCGAAACGACGGAAGAAGCAGAACGGTTGGCATCCAGTCTTGATCTGTCATTGCTCTTACTCGAAAAAGGGGTTTCATCAACAGGCACACCGACACCGGAAGAAGCAGCGGCATACCAGTATTCGTTCCAGGATCAATTCCGGATTGCCGAAAACCGGAAACGGATGATCGTCGGAAATCCGGAAGACGTCGCCCGTCAATTGCAAGACCTCGCCGATTCATATGGAACGGACGAAGTCATGATTGCTTCGATGATTGCCGATAAAGAAGCGAAACAACAATCACTCCGTCTCATTATGGACGCGGTCAAAGCAACGGTTTAAATCAATCCGGACGTTCATCTCAGCTTGCTGAGGTGGACGTTTTTTCAGTTTCGGGAATCTGATCTTTTGCAAGACGTTCTGCCCGGACGTCATGCCGTAAGTGGAAAAATCCGATTCCGACCGTCACGAGTAAGCCGGATGAACTGATTGCGAGGATCAGATTGAGCGAGACGTAATCACTTAACAGGCCGAATAACAGCATCCCGATTGGTGTAATGCCCATTGCGAGTGATTCGAGGACACCGATGACACGCCCTAAGTAAGCCGGATCGGTTTGCCGTTGGACGAGCAGTTGAATCGGAATGTTTGACCGGAGAATAATGAACCCTACCGTGAAGGAGAAGATGAGAAAATAAGCAAATGTCCAGTTCGGCGGAACGATACCGAGTAACGGTAATAAAGGGGAAAGGAATAGAAACCCGACCAAAGCAACCGACTGGAACAACGTCATCAATGGACGCTTAATCGTAAAGCGGGGGAGCGCAAGCAACAGCGAACTAAGCAAAAGACCCACACCTAAAGCGGCTTCAATCGTTCCGAACTGAAATGATGTAACGTTGAGACGATCGAGCAAAATGATGGGATAGATGACTTCTAAGGCGATGAAAAAGAAATTCAACACAAGTGCCATCAAGATGAGTGTCGTCAGGACCCGTTGTTTGAATAAATAACGGTAGCCGGATTGAAAGTCTGCCCACATCGAAGGCGGGCTTTCTTCATGAACAGCGGGGATGACGCGGAACGTCAGGCGCATGTTCCACAGCGCAGCGAGAGAAAACAAGCTGAGCGGTAAGAGGGTGAAAAGGTGGATTGGTGCAAAGGCTAACAGGAAACCGGCCAGCATCGGAGCAACGATCGACGAAAGGGAACTGATACTTGAAATCAGGGAATTACCACGCTGTAATTCCGTATCGTCAAGCAAGCGGGGCAGGGAACTCATCAAGGTAACGGAGAGGAATGTCGAAAGAGCCGTTAAAAGGGCACTGACGATCATGTAATGAATCGTATGGACCGGGAAAAAGGTAGCGAAACCTGCAAATATGGCGAGTATGACGGCACTCGTCGCCTCGGTCGTGACGATGATTTTTTTTCGGTTCCAGCGGTCGGACAGCACTCCGGCAATGGGCGACAACAGAATCCGTGGCAGTGTCCCGGCGAGTAAGACGAGCGCGAATTGCAGCCCGGATGACGTTTCCCGTAATACGGTCAAACCCGCGACGAACGTAAAGAGACTCGCTGCGAACAACGAACAAAACTTACCGAACAGGAGCCGTTGTAAATTTTTCGACATCATGATTCCTCCTTTTTGTTCAATTAAATTGAACTTTCCTTTATACTAGAGGAACAGGAGATATTTGTAAATATAAAAGTTAAATTTAATTTAACTTAATCAGTAGAATGAGGTGCCGGCCATGCTTGGACAACGAATTAAAAGTTTACGGAAAGCGAAAAAAATGACGCAGTCGGATGTCGCAGACGGCATCATGACGAAATCGATGCTCAGTATGATTGAGAACGATAAGGCGACGCCGTCCTTACCGGCGTTACAAGCAATTGCGCGTCGTCTGCATGTCTCGATCGATGAGTTGTTGATTGATCCCCGGGCGATCGAAATGAAGCAGCTGATTGAAAAAATCAATGCACGAACAAACGACTATTATGCGGAAGAACAGATCGCCGACATGCTTGCACCCTATTTAGAACCGGCGATTGATTCTTACTGGCAAGGTCGAATCTATGAGATGCATGGAAACGCATTACGTTTTTCGAACACGGAACAGGGCTTACATTATTTCGATTTAGCGGAGGAAATTTACAAGCGGCTTGAATTACGGGATGAACAGATGAATGTACAAATCTCGAAAGTCTATTTCTTATTTTTCCTGCGCCGTTATGAAGAGGCGTACCGAAAGGTGGATGCGATGATGATTCATCAGGACGTCCCACTTGCACATGAAACGTTTCTTGACTATCAAATGTTACAGGCTCTCCGCGTCAGTGTGAACGAAGACAACTGGAGCCAGTCGATTGACTTTTTACGGGAAGGCATCCGTTATATGCGGGAAAAAGGCGTCTACAGTGACGTCAGTAACTATCACCGGTTGCTGGCGTTATTCTTAAGTCTAGACGGAGACTTTGAGGCAGCCGACCATGAACTGGAATTACTGGAACATTTCTTTTTATTCACGGAAGCAACAGCATTCGAGCGGATTCTTGTCGAGTTGACGAAGGGGACGATTGCCGTCCACCGAGAGGACTATGAAGGCGTCCGGTATGCGCGGGAACGACTTGTTGAAGTCAACATTGAAGCGTGTATTCATTACATCGGATACTTCGAGATCTATCTGTGTTTATGGAATGACTCAAAAGAGACACTCCCGTTTGATCTCCAAAGTGGAGTCGCTAACATTTGGCGTGGTGCACATTTATGGCAAGTTGGCGGTGAATACGATCACGCGATGATGTTATATGCGCTCGCATTAGCGATGCGCGCCGGGGTAGGGGTGGACCGTCAGGCAGAAGTGGAAGAAATGACGAAACAACTGTCACCGGGACGATTCAAACAAGAAATCGAGCAAATCTTAGCGGAATTATCGTAAAAAACAGGGCTGACGCAAAAGTCGCTCCAGACGATTTTTGAGTCCGCGCTTTCCATGGGCGGAAGACCCGGCAGGAAGCGAGGATTGCGCTTCCTTTTCCCATAGGAGTCGAGGATGAACACTCGGCACATCTAAGATACCTATCGAAAAGAAAAAAAGGAGGCGCTTGCTTCACGCGACGCCTGCAGAAAAAAACGCAAAACTTACGCTGTCAGAGACAAAGAGACCCGACCTCCTGTCCACTAAGGGCAGGAAATCGGATCTTATGTCTCGACTGAAAAAAGGGGGAAAGTGCACTTTTTTAGTCAATCCTGTTGCATCAGAGGGCTTTAAAGCCCAGTAATTTTTGAGTCCAGTACTTTTCCGACAGGCGACTGATGCCGAGTGACGGTGTATTGGCATGGATGAATTGGTCATTGTTCAACATGATTCCGATGTGGGTCGGACCTGCGGCATACGTATTCTCGAAGAAGATGATATCTCCCCGGACCGGCTGACGTAATTTCGACAGCTTCTGACCGAGGTACAGGTCGTTGTTCCAGTAGCCATTGACGTTCGTCCGCCCGACTTTGTAACCGGCCGTATTCAACGTGTAGTTGATAAAACCCGAGCAATCGAATCCGCCGTTGATCGGGCTACTCGACCCCCAGACGTACGGTGTCCCGAGATACTGTTGACCGATTGAAATCGCCCGTTCCATGACACCGGAAGTAGGGACAGTCGAGACAGGAGGCGGTGTTACGGGCGGAGTCGTCGCAACAGTCCCGGTCGTAATGTAGCTTTTCGCGACATAATAGTAACCTGTCCCGATTTTGATTTGGTACCATCCGGCAGCGGAACCCGTCGTTTCACCCATCACCTGAACGCTCGAACCGTGGGCAACTTGGGTGAAGACTTGTGAGGAGGTTGTTGGTGCCGTCCGGACATTCAAACCTGACGGCGCATTGACGGTATACGTTTTGGCTTGGTCGACCGGATTGATCGAGACGCCATTCGTTGCAGGCGGTGTTTCTTTTGCTGATGCAGCAACATAACTCGCGGCGACGTAGAGGACTTTTCCGTCGAGCTTAATTTGATACCAGGCGTCAATCGTACCCGTGACCGTCAAGAGCGTTTTATTCGGAATCGTTTTGTAGATTTGTGCCGACGCCGATGCTGCTAAGCGGGCATTCAGTCCGCCACTTGCGTTGACTGTATATTGTTTGGTCGTATCGACGGCTTTAACGGCTGTTGCGACAGGTGTCGTCACTGGTGGTTTCGATGTCGTTTTGACGGTTGATTTTTTCGCAGTGATGAGACTGGCATGGACGTATGCCGTCTTTTTCTTGTAGACGATTTGGTACCAAGAACCGGTTTTCTTTTTGACGGACACGGCTGCATTTTTAGTAAGTTGTCCGACTTTTTTGGAAGCCGTACTCGCTTTCTCACGAACATTGACACCAGCTGTATTCGTTATGTAAGTCGTTGTTGTCGTCGTTTTAGCTGTCGTCGTTTTTGCAGCAGTAGCTGCTTTCACATAACTCGAAGTGATGAATGCTTTTTTCGATTGATAACGAATTTCGTACCAAGAACCTGACTTTTTAACAGCGGTTACCGTTGTACCCTTTTTTAAGGTCGTAATGATGGGTGCGGAAGTAGTGGCAGCAGTTCGGATGTTGACATTTTCGGTTAACGTTAACTGTGTGGAGGCGGCTTCGGCCGCGGTCGCTGAACTGACCAACGCGAGCGTCGTCAAAGCGAGAAGTGTCTTTTTCAAGTTGCGTAACTCCCTTCCAAAATGGTTCGAATAGAATCGTTGTTACCATTTTGTCATATGAGATGTTAATTCCCCTGTTTTTAAAATATATTTTTTATGAAAAAACTTACTTTGATTTTCAAAAATAATGATCTGTGTTTTGAGGCGCGATTAATCTAGAGTCTTCTTGTACACTAGTATTAGCTAGGAGGGGAGTTTACAAATGTTAAAACGATTTTATCAATACTACATACCGCATAAACGCTTGTTTTGGCTCGATTTTTCGTCAGCCTTATTCGTCGGTATACTCGAGCTCGCGTTTCCGCTTGCCGTCCAGTGGTTCATCGATTCTTTGTTGCCAGAAGGCGAGCTGAACTGGATCATCTTAGTCAGTGTCGGTCTACTGTTGCTTTATGTCATCAGTACGATGATGCAGTTCGTCGTCAATTACTTCGGACATAAGCTCGGTATCAACATCGAGACCGACATGCGGCGCCAATTATTCGGACACGTTCAAAAACAGTCGTTCCGCTTTTTTGATAACACGAAAACAGGGCACATCATGAGCCGGATCACAAATGACTTGTTCGATATCGGGGAACTGGCTCACCACGGACCGGAAGATGCCTTCATTGCCGTGATGACGTTACTCGGTGCCTTCTCAATCATGCTGACGATTAATGCGCCGCTTGCACTCGTTACCGTCATTGCTGTTCCGTTCCTGATTTGGTTGATTAGTTTCGCCAACGTCCGGATGAATCGTTCGTGGGACAAGATGTACGGCAATATCGCCGAAGTCAACTCCCGTGTCGAAGATAGCGTCTCAGGCATTCGTGTCGTCCAGTCGTTTACGAACGAAGCCCATGAAGTTGCACGGTTCGAGCAAGACAATGCAACGTTCCGTCAATCGAAGATTAATGCCTATAAAGTTATGAGTACGAGTCTGTCCGGTATTTACTTGACGACGCGGCTGATGACGCTCGCCGTTCTTGTGTACGGTGCCTATTTAAGTTACAACGGCCGCCTTAGTTACGGCGAACTTGTCGGGTTCATTCTCTACATGAACATTTTGCTGAAACCGATTGACAAAATCACGGCACTTCTCGAACTTTATCCGAAAGGGATGGCAGGTTTTAAGCGATTCGCTGAAATGATTGATCAGGATGATGAGCTGAAGGATGCGCCAGACGCAATCACGGTCGATCGTCTGCATGGTGCAATCGAGTTCGATGATGTTAGTTTCGGCTACGAAGCCGATCGATTGATTTTAAAAAATATCAACCTGTCCGTTGAACCCGGTCAGACAATTGCCTTCGTCGGAACGTCGGGTGCCGGGAAAACGACGATTTGTTCCTTAATCCCTCGCTTTTACGATGTTTTAGAAGGTGCGATTACGATTGACGGCATCGATGTCCGGCAGATGACAAAAGCTTCGCTCCGCCAACAAATCGGTATCGTTCAACAAGATGTCTTTCTCTTTTCGGGGACGGTTGCCGAAAACATTGCCTATGGCGATTTGACAGCGACGCGGGCAGACATCATCGTAGCTGCCGAGCGCGCCCATCTCGGACAGATGATCGCTGATTTACCGGAGGGGTATGATACGCAGATTGGGGAGCGGGGCTTGAAATTATCCGGGGGACAAAAGCAACGGCTGGCGATTGCCCGGATGTTCTTGAAGAATCCGCCGCTATTGATTCTAGATGAAGCGACATCTGCTCTTGATACGGAGACGGAAGCGATCATTCAAGAATCGCTCGCGGAACTCTCGAAAAACCGGACGACTTTAATCATTGCCCATCGTCTCGGAACGATTCGAAATGCGGACCGGATTCTTGTCGTCACGAAAGAGGGCATCATTGAAGACGGTACACATGACGAATTGATTAAAAATGGTGGTTATTTCTCCCGGTTACTTGAAAAACAACGGGTCTGACATGCCTTTAAAAACCGGGTACCGGCTGTCTTTTCATTTGAAAGACGAGGTGAACCCGGTTTTTTCTTTTGAGGAACTTCGACGCGCATAGTCAGATTCGGGAATGATTTGTCAGGAAAAGGGGAAAACAGAACCGAAGGGAGGGCGCTTTGATGTACGGATTATTTTGTGAAAACTACAATAAGACCTATGCCATTCTCCGCGAGGAAACGTCCCACGACTTCCGCCGTTTTTTTGCCTTATCGTATACGATTCAAGACGTCGTGTTCGACCGGGCGGCCTACGATCGCTTAGCGCATGCCATTAAACGGAAGACAACACGCTTTTCAGCACTTCAAAGTCGTTATACGCCACTGCTGATTTCGCAACTTCAACTTTATAGCGACCGACCGGAACAGTTAGTCGAGCAAGTGATTGAAGCTGAAAAGCATATTAAACGGCGCTTCATCAAAGACAAAGCCGTCCGCCCGTTTTTTGCCCTTGGAGAGCTCTTGAATCGACAGCGCGGTACGGACGCTTTGCCGGTCGTCGAACACTTTCGAGCAGAACGCCCGGGGTTGAATGTGACGAAACAATACGTCGTCACGGCAGCATTGATGGACCAAAAACAATTGCTCGCATCCTTCGTCGAGGATGTCAAGACGAGTGAAGAATGGCTCAGTAAATGGATGGGACCGTCAAGCGAACGATTGATTGCCGCTCAAATCCTTGCTACGTCAAACAATCAAGCAGAACAAAAACAACGGATTGAAAATTGGGTGGACATGCTTGAAAAACGGGAAGTTCGCATGTTTGAACGCCTATTCCCGCTACTCGCCCTGTTACGTTCGACTGATCGTGTCGACTTGATATACGTGACACGGGTCGTCGACCGGGAACGGTCGCGGAATCGGTTTTCCGAAGAAGTCAACTGGTTGCTTGCGTTTCATCTATTACTCGCTAAAGCGGGGCATAGCCGGTTGCAGTCAACCTTACTTGTACTCGAAACGCTTGAATTGACGAAAAAACGCTAAAAAGTAGCTCGCCATATATTTGGCGAGCTACTTTTTTGTCAGTCGAACGTCGTAAACGTTGCATGCTGTTCGACAGGATACAACTCTTTCCCGGCGACATCATTTAAAATCAATTGATTTCGCGAGACCGACATACCTAGATTGTCGGCGGCAGGACCGTGCGAAAGCTCTAAGTTCGTCGTCGCGTACAACTGATGATTTGTTGCGATGGAACGAACGACCCGGTAATTCGCATCGACTTTCCAAGCCTGTTCACCTTCGAACTCGATGTTCAATCGGTCAATGAAGCGCGGTAATGCCGGGACGAAACCGGTTGCTGCGACAACGGCATCCGTGTTCGATGTCCGGACTTGGTTGAGTTCTGTATGACGCATTTTGATTGCAAATGACGTATCGTGCGTAATTTGTTCGACCTCAAGATTTGCGCGAATCTGGACGCGGTCTTTTTGATCCGTCGTCAAATCATAGAGGTGTTCGTAAATGGCCTGTAAGGTTTCCGGACTGATCCCGTTTTGCGACCGCGTGAATTTCGAAACGGCCTCTTGCCGGGTTTCAAGTGGTAATTGATTAAAATACGTGACATAACTCGGTGAAAAGATTTCTTCGCCGAGTTTTCCGGTCTCAAGTGTTTCAAAAATCGTCGAACGTGAAATCCACTCGAGTTCGAGATCCGGCGAGCGGTCGCTCGTCAATAGATCAAGGAAAATTTCTGCTGCACTTTGACCCGATCCGACGATGGAAATTTTATTTTTCGACAGGAGCTGTTCTTTTTCCATGACATATTGCGTGTTGTGAATGACGTTTGAATCAAACGTATCGGGAATTGAAGGTTTAGACCCTGTTCCGATGACGACGTTACGTGTTTCATATGTCTTCCGTTCACCCGTCTTGACGTCTTCGACAAGCACCTCATAGCTATCACCCGTGTCCTGAACATCGATGACGCGGGTCGAAAAACATAAGTCATCGAGTTGGGTCGCGACCCATTTCAAATACGAATTGTATTCTTGGCGCGAAATCAATAATTTTTCATAAAAATAAAACGTATGCAAACGATTGATGGAACGCAAGTAGTTTAAATAAGTAAAAGAAGACGTCGGATCAGCAAGTGTAACTAAGTCAGAGATGAAACTCGTTTGCATCATCGAGTCCTTAATCATCATCCCGGGATGCCATGAAAATTGTTCGCTTTCATCAAAAAAAAGTGTCCGTAATGGTGTTGGATGAGCGAGTGCGCTCAACCCTAAATTCATCGGTCCAATCCCGATGCCGATCAAATCATACATAAAGAGAGCCCCCCAAAGATATTGTTCTAAAACAATACCCGATATGGGAGGCAATTGAAACGTCTTGATGTGGAAGATTATAACTGATCGGTTGTCGTCGTCGTTGTTTTAACGGTTGATGTTTTACCATCGCGGATAATCGTCAACGTGATGTCACCGTCCGATTTAATCAGCGCCGTCTTGATGTCGACAAAACTCTCAATCGCCGATCCGTTGATTTTCGTGATGACGTCACCTGTTTTCAGCTTCGCGGAGGCAGCCGGACTGTTCGGTTCAACTGACATGATGACGACACCGGTTTTTTGGGATTCAGGCAACTTGACTTGATCAAGCAAATAACCGGCCGGGAAGGCGGAAACGTCCTGCAAGGCGACACCAAGCGTCGGATGTTTGACTTCACCGGTCGTTTCAAGCTGTTTTAGGATGGGCAGCGCATCGTCGATCGGAATGCTGAAACCAACGCCTTCGACGCCCGTTTCAGCAATCTTCATCGAGTTGATTCCGACGAGCTGACCTTGTTCGTTGATTAAGGCACCACCAGAGTTACCGGGGTTGATGGCTGCATCGGTCTGAATGACGGTCGTATTGAAGTCATCTTGCCCATCGCTGTTCGTATCGACAGGGACCGTCCGGTCATTTGAACTGACGATTCCACGTGTGACGGAGTTTTGGAATTCACCGAGCGGGTTTCCGATGGCGAGCACGGTTTGACCGGCTTTTAAGTCAGCCGATTTTCCGACCGTGATGACAGCGGGAACGTCTTTTGCGTCGACCTCGAGGACGGCAAGATCGTATGTTGCGTCGCTACCGAGTAACTTTGCACTCAAAGTGTTACCGTCGTTTAATGTCACTTCGAGTTTCGAGGCACCGTCGACGACGTGGTGGTTCGTAATGATGTAGGCCTTTCCGTCTGCTTTTTTATAGATGACACCGGAACCAGATCCGCTCGCCGCTTCTTCTTGCGTCATGCTGTTACCGGTTTGGTAGTTCGTGACGGTAACGACCGATTTTTGGGCGGATGCGACGGCGTTCGTCACAGGGTCATTTGACGTCGTTGAAACTTGTTTCGGCATCCCGTTTGAAAGAGGTGTGTCGGCAACTTGTTGTTCTTGATCCATCAAAAGTGGAAAGGCGATCGTTGCCGTCAAAACGGCACCGATGATGCCTCCTGTCAGTCCGGGTAAAAGTTGTTTTGTTTTTCCTGCCATATCGACCATTCCTTCCGTATCAATTTCTATTTTTACTGTATCAGATATCCAAACTGAAAATGAAATTGCGGACGTTTTTCCAAAATGACTCATCATTCCCCACAATTGATCGACAGTTTCTTATAGTTGAGCGAAAAGGGTTCGTCCGTTACACTGAGTTTGGTTCTTACTTATATCAACGGGGAGATGGAAGTCATGAAGTATGTTTTACGTTTGTTGTACGGTGGAGGATTATTATTTGCTGGGGTCGGTCATTTTCGAAACGAAAGAGGATTTGTCAGCATCATGCCGTCCTTTATTCCGTTTAAGCGGTTTTTCGTTCAAGTGACGGGTATCATCGAAGTTTTGTACGGCTTCATGTTGTTGACAGGTAAAGGTGTCGATATCGTTCGCAAGACACTACCTGGCTTTTTATATGCCGTCTTACCGGCGAACGTCAACATGGCCGTCAATCCACAACCCATCAACGGTAAAAAATTGCCGGCCTGGGCGTTATGGACACGGTTGCCGCTGCAATGGGTCTTAATCGCCTTAGCCAAACGTCTGAAATGAAATGAAGCCGCCGAGTCGATGTGATTCGGCGGCTTTCTTTGAATTAAAAACGTTTATTTACAGCGAGCAGGGAAGCTTTCGCAATTTGTTCGTACGTTGAATCATTCGGGTGGAACTGATCACTTGAGAGATCGCGTTTGACGTCACGGACTAGGTTGAAAGTATCGATGACTTCAATATCATATTCGAGTCCGAGTTGACGCGACTCGGCATTCCAATTTTGGACGATTGCGTCAAATGCCTCCCCATTTTCACTGGCACGGAAAGGATTATACAGTCCGACGTAGAAGATGACGGCATCCGGATTTTCATCTCGGAGGATTTTAAAGGTCTTCTCCAAGTTGGTTTGAGCTGATTTAATCGTATCAGCAGTCTTTTTTGCATCAAAGTTTGCGACACCTTCACCACGGTTGAACAAATCATTCCCGCCAATCGTCACCGAAATGACTTTTGCCTGGCTAAGGGAGCGAAGGACTTCTTTTTGTTCAAGTTGCTTCAGTAGATCTTCCGTCCGGGCTCCGCTGACGGCGAGATTTTGGAAACGTTCGACGGTGTTGTCTTTTGTAAGTTCTTGACCGACGATTGCTGCATAACTGTTTCCGTTCGAAGCACCGACGCCGCGTGTCAACGAGTCACCTAAAGCGACGTAAGTCCCGCCATTTGCAACGGGTTCTTCTTTCGTTGGTGTCAAGACCGCCCGTTTTGGTGGA
Source organism: Exiguobacterium sp. s127 (assembly GCF_018618695.1). Taxonomy (NCBI): domain Bacteria; kingdom Bacillati; phylum Bacillota; class Bacilli; order Caryophanales; genus Exiguobacterium; species Exiguobacterium sp. s127. The sequence continues at coordinate 27,371 of NZ_JACSMO010000005.1, forward strand.
TTAACGACGTCGTTATAGGCGCTTGCAAATCCGTACCCGAAAAGTGCGGTCAAGATGAGCGAAACGCTTAAAAATAAAGGCCAAGCATATCGTTTCATGAATCGTTCCTCCTTTTACTGTTACGATGATTGTAGCAAAACTTTAGAAAATGTGCGGTTTTGAAGTGCTTAGACGAGTCAAATCATTCATTATTCCGCTAGAATAGACCATAAGAGGTGAGAAACGTGAATCCAACTGTAAAATTAGAATCGGTCACGAAGGTGATTGGAAAGAAAACGATTATCGATAACATTTCGTTTGAAATCTTCCCAGGTGAAGTCTTTGGATTTCTCGGTCCGAACGGGGCAGGGAAAACAACGACGATCCGGATGCTCGTCGGATTGATTAAACCGACGTCGGGTAAAATCACGGTCTGTGATTTTGACGTCCGCAAACAATTTGTTCAAGCGATGGAGCGGATTGGCTCGATCGTTGAAAACCCAGAGCTTTACAAATATTTGAGTGGGCGCGAAAACTTGCGTGTCTTCGCCCGGATGTTACCGAATGTCGATGAAGCTCGGATTCAAGAAGTAATTGACTTGGTCGACTTGACGGCGCGGGTCGACGATCAAGTCCGGACGTATTCCCTCGGGATGCGTCAACGCCTTGGAATCGCCCAAGCCTTGCTCGGTCGTCCAAGTGTTTTGATACTCGATGAACCAACAAACGGACTCGATCCGATGGGGATTCGTGATTTACGGCAATTCATTCGGAAGCTCGTTGATGAGACAGGATTATCAGTTTTAGTCTCGAGCCACATCCTGGCTGAGATTGAGATGCTCGCTGACCGGGTCGCCATCATGAGTTACGGCAAAATCGTTCAAGTCGGGACGGTCAAGGAGCTCGTCGAGTCGCTTGCTCCAGGTGTCGACTGGCGGGTCGATGATGCCTTCAAAGCAAATGAAATTTTATCCGCGTCTGAAGACGTCCAGGTCTCTGAAGTCGTTGACGCGAATACCGTCCATACATTGATGGATTCAAGTAAGACACCGGCACTCAATAAACAGCTGTTTGAAGCCGGCGTCGAAGTCTGGACGATTGAACGAAAAGTCCAAACGCTCGAAGATCTCTTCATCACCTTGACGGGGGGAGATCATATTGCGTAATCCGAACATGCTTGGTCTCGTCCGCAATGAAGTGACGAAAATTGCTTCGAAAAAGCGCTTCGCCGTCGTCGCGATCATTTTAGTCGTTCTTGTGTCGATGTTTACGTATGCACAGTATCGTGACATCCAAGAACAAATTAAGAAACAAGGTACGCTCGATTGGCGTGTCGAACTGCAACAAGACATCGTCGATACACAGAATCGCCTGGCCTCGAGCAGTATTCAAGACGAGTTCCGCCAGTTTTTAGAATTTGATTTAAAACAGAATCAATACTACCTCGATAATGATATCAATCCGAACTATCCGGGTGCGCCGACGTTCATCCGCATTTTCTTCTCACAAGGATTAACGTTAATCTTACCGCTCTTCATCATCGTCATCATGGCGGACATCGTCAGCGGGGAGCAAAACGACGGAACGATCAAGACGCTTCTGTCGCGACCGGTCCGGCGCTGGAAAATTTTGATGGCGAAATGGATCACGGTTTTACTCTATACCTCGATGCTGATGGCATTGACCGCGTTCGTCTGTTACGCGATTTCCGGCATCGTCCTCGGGTATGACGGCTGGACCGCCCCGATTTTGACCGGGTTCCAAGCATCGCCGAGCGGGACGTTCTCGACCGAATTCGTGCATACGATTCCGATGTGGGAATACCTCCTGATGGCAATCGGTCTCGCCTGGATCGTCACAGCCGTCGTCGGAACGATTGCGTTGATGGTCTCTGTCCTCGTCAAGAATACGGCGACCGGGATTGGCATCATGATGGCAGTCTTGATTTCCGGAACATTGTTGACGACACTCGGTTCGAGCTGGACAAGTTCGAAATACCTCGTTAACGTCAACTTTGGACTAATCAATTATCTGGATGGTCAAGCACCACCGATTGAAGGCATGACGTTGCCATTCTCGCTTGCCGTCCTTGGCTGTTGGACAGTCGCGACACTTGGAATCGCCTTTTGGAACTTTACGCAAAAAGATATGTATTAATAAAAAACCCCCTGTCCCGAACTCGGAACAGGGGGTTTTCGCAACGGGCAAGCCCGTCACTTGGAATCGAGAGGCAGAGCCTCTAATGGAAAGCCGATGCAGGTCAACTTCCGCGCTACGTACCAATCGTATCTTAATCATAGCGATTCCATTAATTGGTGTCAAACATGCTCGAATGGGTTTACAGTTGTCGCAAATTGTAAAAAGGTAGATAACAGATAAAAGAGGAGGGGCTATGATGGCAGATTGGGGTATTATGTTGACAGGGTTAGTGATTTGCGGATGGTGTGTATTCAGCGCAATTTATGACGACTTCATTCGTCGTGTCTAATATTTTTTTCGTAACAAATAGGGTACATGTCCTTTTTCTTCAGGATAGGTGCTCTTTTTTTGTCTTAAAACGGCTACGGCAGAATTGTGAATTATGGTACACTGACATCAAAAATGATCAGTGTAGGAATGGTGATGCATAGTGAAACAACCAGTCATCGTCATCGTCGGTCCGACTGCGGTCGGAAAAACGAAGACAGGTATAGAATTAGCGAAGCGCTTGAATGGTGAAATCATCTCCGGTGACTCCGTTCAGGTCTATCAAGGAATGGACATCGGTTCAGCGAAAGTGACAGAAGAAGAAATGGACGGTGTAGCGCATCATATGCTCGACCTTGTCAATCCGGATGATGAGATGAGTGTTGCTCGTTTTCAGACGCTGGCACGTCAGGCGATTGCGGACATTGCAGGTCGAGGGAAATTGCCAATCATCGTCGGCGGGACCGGGTTATACATCCGGGCGATTTTGTATGACTATCAATTTACAGCACAAGCGGAAAATAAAGAATTGCGGCAGGAGCTGGAACAATTTGCAGCGGAGCAAGGCGTAGTCGCACTCCATGAACGCTTGCGTCAACTCGATCCGAATCGGGCAGAGGAAATTCATCCGAACAATGTGCAACGGGTCGTCCGGGCGATTGAAGTCGCCGAGAGTGGACAGACACAAACGTCCGGTAGTGAACCGAGCTTATATGAGAGCTTGCTGTTCGTCTTACATATGGACGACCGGGATCGCTTATATGACCGAATCAATGAGCGGGTCGATTTGATGGTGGGGCAGGGACTCGTCGAGGAAGTCCGGCAGCTTGTTGACGCCGGCTTCGCCGATACGAAAGCGATGCAAGCAATCGGCTACAAGGAAATCGTCCCTGTTTTGAGTGGCGCGCCACTTGAACCGGCGGTCGAACAGCTCAAACGTAACACGCGACGCTTCGCAAAACGGCAGTTAACCTGGTTCCGTCATCAATTTGATGGCGTTTGGGTAGAAATGGGAACGATTTCATTTGAACAAAACTTCAAAATTATCTATGATAGAACAGTAGGGTTTCTGAAAGCGGTTAACTCGGACTGGCCTGAAGACAGAAACAGATAAAATAGAGGGGGCACGGGGTCTTATGAAAGCGACATACAACATTCAAGACTATTTTTTAAATCAATTACGAAAAGATGCGGTTCCAACAACCGTCTTCTTAATCAGTGGGTATCAATTACGGGGATTAATCAAATCATTCGATAACTTCACGGTAATCCTAGAATCAGAAGGAAAACAACAACTGATTTATAAGCATGCCATTTCGACGTTCGCGCCGGCACGTAACGTGACGTTGTACGAACAAGAGGAAACGGAAGAAGTATCGCGTTAAACAAGACGGCCGCGGGGGCCATCTTGTAAGAAATGCAATCCATTTAGATGAAAGGTCACTGCGAAGTGACTCTTCATCTTTTTTTGTGGAGGATGACGAATGGTACAAGAAAAAGATGCCGGCGTCTTGTACCATTTGCCTTTACAGCACATTCATCATAATAACTCTTTTAATTCTTCAAATGCTTCCGCGTATCGTCTTAACGAGACGTCTTTATAGAGACATGTCTTCGTCAGGCGGTCTTCTGTCGTCATCTCGTCGACATACGTTTTCAAGATGAAGCTGTTACGGAGCATCGACGGGGTGATCAATCGTTTGTTATCCGACCGTTCATTGAGTTGCCGCATCATTTTCGTGATCATGACGATCGAGAGCTGCTTCGGCGCATTTTTACTATAGAGCCAGCGGAACGTCATCCGGGCGAAGTCGAAGGCGACGAAAAACGGGTCCGTTGTATGATAACGTGGACGGACGGGTTCCGGAACGGTCTTCAAGTAACGGAGCATGACGTCCTGATCCTCACGCTCGATATGCAATTTGTACGTGTTCCCGAGCCGGTCGTGGACGAGCATCTCTTGCTGGGCAAAATTGAGGTCTTGCATCTTCAGCCCGATGATGTGGTGAACGCGTAGTCCGTACCGGTAGAACAACCGTAAAATCAATTCATTGCGGTCGATCAAGTACGGGCGGGCGACGAGCTGATGATCGGTCAAACCGCGGTCGGACTGATTCGTCCGGATCAACTGGTCATATTCTTTCTGCGACGCGACATGGTGTGGACCGAGCTCATGGGTCGGCTGGGCATACTCAATTAGTTTTGCTTTTGATTGTCGGATTTGATAGTTCAATTGATTGATGACGGTGACGATCCGGGCGACCGTCGCTTGTTTATAGAGTTTTTCTTCGATCAAGTATTCGTTGATGAATGTCTTCCAGGCATCGAGCGAAATTGCTTTGAAATCATCAATCGTCTCGAGCGGTTGGTCGACTTCCGTCATGTACCGGTGAACCTCGATTAAATCATAACGGTAGCGTCGGACGGTCGAGTCCTGTCGACCGCTGACCGTTAAATAGAGGAGATACCGTTCGATGAACTCGGGCAACGTATAATCCAGTCGTTCGCGTGCCATGTTCCGCCTCCTTCAACCTTGTTATTCTTATCATAAACCGAACGAATGTTTCCTGTCCAAAAAAGTTCAGACGGATAGCGGCGTGTGGTATGATTAGGGACGCAGAATGTCTTTATCTTGAAAGGAATGATTTTATGTCAGAACGCGTTATTGTCGTCGGTTGTCAGCTCCCCGATGTGGCAGACCATATTTATGCAGAATCGGTCGCGGAGCTTGAAGCACTCGTCACGACTGCGCACGGGGTCGTCGTTGGACGACTCGATCAAAAACGGCAGGCAGTCGATCGGCGTACATTTATCGGAAAAGGGAAGGTCGAGGAACTGGTCGCGCTAGCGGAAGAACTCGAACCGGATTTAATTATTTTTAATGCAGAAGTCACACCCGGTCAGATGAAGAACATCCGGATTGCACTTGAAGACCCGGAATCGATCAAATTGATTGACCGGACCCAATTGATTCTCGATATCTTCGCCGGGCGTGCTCAGTCACGGGAAGGGAAACTTCAAGTCGAGCTCGCGCAAATGAGTTATTTGTTACCGCGTCTCAGTGGACAAGGAACGCAACTATCACGTCTTGGTGGCGGAATCGGGACACGTGGTCCGGGTGAATCGAAACTTGAGACGGACCGTCGACACATCCGTCGCCGTGTCGATGAAATCAAGAAACAGCTCGAAACATCGGTCGCACACCGAGCGCGTTACCGGGAACGCCGTAAAGAAAATCAGACGTTCCAAATCGCGCTCGTCGGGTATACGAATGCCGGGAAGTCGACGATTTTCAATCGCTTGACGCATGCTGACACGTATGAAAAAAATGAATTGTTCGCGACGCTCGATCCATTGACACGTCAGTTCGATTTACCGGAAGGCGGACAAATCCTGTTGACGGATACGGTTGGTTTCATCCAGGACCTTCCGACGAAACTGATTGCTGCCTTCCGTTCGACGCTGGAAGAAGTGCTTGAAGCCGATTTAATCCTCCATGTCATTGATGCTTCGAGTGAACATTATCTCAACCAAATGCAGACGACGAACGATGTCCTCGATGAGCTCGGAGCGGGTGATATTCCGCAACTCGAAGTCTTCAATAAAAAAGACCAGTTGACAGACTTGTTCGCCGGCGGAAAATTGCTGATTTCAGCACTCAATCCGACTGATATCGAACGGTTAACGCTCGAAATCGAAAAGTCGATCAGTGAGATTTTGGAATATCTCGAAATCCGGATTCCGGTCGAGGCGTTTGCCCACTACAACCCGGCAAAAGAAGTCATGATGAATTTAAAAGAACAATATGAAGAGGATGGATCGGTCACGCTCAAAGGGTACTTGCGTAAAGACACGCGTCTCTACTCGACATTGAAACAATACGAGGTGTAAGCATGTTTACAGAATTAACGCATTATGAAACGATTCGTCCCTTCATCGAGACGGCGGAGACGCGAATCGCTCCCGGGATCAAACGGACGCAAGAAATCGCGGAATACAATCAGTTTCGCGTCTTGAACGCGTTCCGGAAACACAAAGTCAGCGATTTTCACTTCATGCCGTCGACAGGTTACGGCTATAACGATGAAGGGCGCGATACGCTCGAACGGATTTATGCCGACGTCTTCGGTGCAGAAGCCGGACTTTGCCGTGCGCAAATTATCAGTGGGACCCATGCGATCGGGATTGCGTTGTTCGGGTTACTCTTGCCGGGAGACGAATTACTGTATATCACAGGCAAACCGTACGACACGCTCGAAGAAATCGTCGGCATCCGGGGTGACGGGCGGGGCTCGCTAAAAGAACTCGGTGTCACCTATGATGTCGTCGAGATGAAACAGGCGGAGACGATTGATATCGATGCCGTTCTCGCCCGGATCACAAGCAAGACGAAAGTCGTCGGGATTCAACGGTCGAAAGGTTATGCGACACGGCGCAGCTTACCGGTCGAAGAAATCGGTCACGCGATTGCGACGATTAAAGCCGTCCATCCGGACGTCATCGTCTTTGTTGACAACTGTTACGGCGAGTTCGTCGAGACGATGGAACCGACCCACGTCGGGGCTGACTTGATGGCAGGCTCACTGATTAAAAATCCGGGTGGGGGTCTCGCGAAAACTGGCGGCTACCTCGTCGGACGGACGGACTTGATCGAACGGGCATCGTTCCGAATGACGACTCCGGGCATCGGCGCGGAAGCGGGACCGTCGCTCTACTCGCTCCAAGACATGTATCAAGGCTTCTATATGGCGCCGCACACGGTCAGCCAGGCATTGATGGGGGCAATGTTCACGTCGAGCATGATGGAGCAGTTCGGTTTCGATACGGCACCGCATTACGCAGCAGAGCGGACGGATTTGATTCAATCGGTCTCGTTCCATGCCCCGGAACCGATGATTGCCTTTTGTCAGGCGATTCAAGCGGCGTCACCGGTCAATGCTCATGCTTTACCGATTCCGGACTATATGCCCGGATATGCGGATGATGTCATCATGGCAGCAGGGACATTCATCCAAGGGTCGTCGATCGAATTGTCGGCAGACGGACCGATTCGTGCGCCCTATACGGCTTACGTCCAAGGCGGGTTGACATTTAGTCACGTCAAAATCGCCATCATTTCTGCCGTCGACCATTTGATGGAAAAACAATTGCTTCCGCAAACGCGGGTTTAAAATAATTACAAACTGTGAAAAGACCTTTGATGACAGGTTGTCTGACTTGTGGGAAAGTTGTGTTAACTTTCCTGACATAGCTTGACAACTTGCCTCACAGAGGTTTATTCTCATGGAGTAAGGAAAAAGGAGGAACGACATGGCAGACGTAACACGACAGTCCAAGCCACTGTTTCCGATCGGAGTCGTTCAAGAGTTGACCGCGTTATCTGCCCGGCAGATCCGTTACTATGAAGAACAGGGACTGATCAAACCGGAACGGACAGAGACGAAACGCCGCCTCTACTCGTTCAACGATGTGGATCGTTTACTGTCGATCAAGGAATATTTGGATCAGGGACTGAATATCGCAGGGATTAAAATGATTTTTGACAATGATCTCATCAAACGAGAACGCGTTGCGGAGACGGTCGTCAAGACACGTCCGGAACTATCCGATGGAGAGTTGTATAAACTCCTGAAAAATCAACTGAAGGAAGCAGGTCAACCTGGAAAAACGTCGCTCATCCAAGGTGAGCTCGGGCGTTTCTTCAAGTAAGTACCTGTTACCATATATGAAAAACAGAATCGGAGAGGGGAACTGTTACATGACACGCCGCAACATTACACGAGAAGACATTATGAAAATCGCTAAAGCTGAGGACGTACGGTTTATTCGTCTACAATTCACAGATATCCTCGGTACAATCAAGAACGTTGAAATTCCAGTAAGTCAATTGGAGAAGGCACTTGATAATAAGATGATGTTCGATGGTTCGTCGATTGAAGGATTCGTCCGGATCGAAGAATCAGATATGTATCTCTTCCCAGACTTAAATACATGGGTTGTCTTCCCATGGACTGAAGATGGAACAGGTAAAGTCGCACGTCTCATTTGTGACATTCACAATCCAGATGGCACATCGTTCTCAGGTGATCCACGTGGTCAATTGAAACGCGTACTTAAAGAAATGGAAGAGCTTGGTTTCTCTTCATTCAACGTCGGACCAGAACCGGAATTCTTCCTCTTCAAAAAGGATGAAAACGGTCGCCCGACACTTGAATTAAACGACCAAGGTGGATACTTCGACCTCGCACCTGTCGATCTCGGTGAGAACTGCCGTAAAGAAATCGTCATCGAGCTCGAAAACATGGGCTTTGAAATCGAAGCGTCACACCACGAAGTCGCACCGGGTCAACACGAAATCGACTTTAAATATGCGGATGCGATCACGACTGCCGATAACATCCAAACGTTTAAACTCGTCGTTAAGACGATTGCTGCGAAACATAACTTGCACGCGACATTCATGCCGAAACCGCTCTTCGGTGTCAACGGTTCAGGTATGCATGCGAACATGTCCCTCTTCAAAGGAAACGAAAACGTCTTCTTCGACGAAGAGAACAGCAACATGCAACTCTCTGACGATGCACGCGCCTTCACAGCAGGTATCCTGAAGCACGCTCGTGCCTTCACAGCTGTCTGTAACCCGACAGTCAACTCGTACAAACGTCTTGTTCCTGGTTATGAAGCACCTTGCTACGTCGCATGGTCAGCCCGTAACCGTTCACCGCTCGTCCGAGTTCCTGCTGCACGTGGTCTTTCAACTCGAATCGAAGTTCGTTCAGTTGACCCGGCGGCTAACCCGTACCTTGCACTTGCGACATTGCTTGCGTCAGGTCTTGACGGAATCAAAAACAACTTGCAAGCACCTGCACCAATCGACCGTAACATCTACGTCATGGACAAACCAGAACGTGTTGCGAACGGCATCGATGATTTACCATCAACACTCAGCCATGCACTCGAAGTACTCAAAGCAGATGACGTCGTCATGCACGCACTCGGCGATCACATCGCGGAACACTTCGTTGAGCTCAAAGAAATCGAGTGGGATATGTTCCGGACACAAGTCACGGAATGGGAACGCGATCAGTACATGGTCTTGTTCTAAGTCTACTGGAAACGCCCGAATTTATTTCGGGCGTTTTTTAGCGTGTGGACAAAGCAACATAAAGTGATAAAAGCATCTCTCTTTTCCGTTGCTTCCTCGGGCGAGGCGCAAGCCGTTGCTCCTTTATCCTCTCGGACAATGAGCAGGGTCTTGCCTGCCTCTGACAGTGCGTTAAAAACGCACTTTTTCCCGTAGGAGTCAACGGAAGAGAGATGCTTTTTAGACCGTCGTGCAGCCGTTTTGAAGATGAGACGAGACAGGAAAGTGCAACACGCAAGCATATCGGTATAAACCTTTCATTAGAGTTTATCTACAGCCTGGAACGTCTGAATTTATTTCGGGCGTTTTTTGTGAGAATTCAATTGATGGATGCTTACATTTTTGTGATTTTATTAATTTTTTGATTTTCGAAAGGTGCATGCGTCTATTTAGGGAATAGAAAAATATACTAAGGAGGCGTTCCATATGAAGAAAGGCTATGAGGGAAAAGACGTGACTGTCTACTTTGATCCAGAAGTGTGCATTCATTCCGGTCACTGCGTCAAGAGCCTGCCTAACGTGTTCGATGTCAAAAAATGACTATGGATTGAAGCGAACCGTGCGGAAGCAGAAGAAGTCATGCGTGTGATTGATGGCTGTCCAAGTGGTGCTTTATCTTATGAACGGAGGGAAGCAAATGGAACTGAAACGAGCAGAACGTAAAATCGAAGCCCATCAGGAAGGTGCAGTGATTGGAGAAATCACCTACAGCGACACGAACAACGGCATGTGGATCATCGATCATACATATGTCGATCCCGCGCACCGGAACCAGCAAATCGGCGAACAACTCGTTGCCGAAATCGTCAACTGGGCACGGGAAGTTAACGTCAAGCTACTGCCGTTATGTCCGTTTGCGAAAAAAGAGTTTGAACATCAATCGGATTATCAGGACGTACAAGCAAATACGTGAACACAAAAATCTCCTCCAGTCTCTCAAGACCAGAGGAGATTTTTTCGAGTCATTGTTTGTGAGCCCTGACTTTCATTTTGCGAGAAACAACCATCGCGCCGAAATAGGCGACGACGTACAACGCGACCAGTCCTTGTTTTAGCATATAGGGGATATCCATTTGACTCGCGATCAGAAAAATCGCGCACAGCAATATTAAATAGGATACAAACTGCTTATTCGGCACATCAGGACCTCCTTCACTATCCATTAATTTCTATTTTAAAGATAACACAAAGGATGCATCGAAACATGTTAAAGATGAATGAAGTGCTTACAGATACAATCGTAGAAATGCCATGGTGACGACACCGGTCACGACCGTCCAGGATAGACTTTTGCTGAAAATTGCCACCGCCATCGTCGGTAGTGCTGCGAAGACATGAAGCGTCGAAATCGTCGGAAACGCGTCGTCTTGCGCGATGAGTAGATTTTGAAAAAAGAGGGCACCAAGCAGGCAGACCGGAATGAAGGAGAGCCATTCCGTTACGAGGCGTGGTAACGTCAGTCCATGAAGGACAAGAAACGGTAAGACGCGTGGAATCCAAGTGACGAGTCCACAAGCTAAAAAAAGAGCGATTAATTCTGGACGGATTTCCATCGTGTGATCACGACTCCTATACTTGCACCACCGAGCGTCGCGCAAAGAACGGCGACTTCTGGAGAAAAGTAGCGCATGGTTATGTAAAGCAATAGTAAGACGATCAGTAAGAGGCAACTGTTCACGGCAATGCGGGAACGTTCTCCTTCGAACTGTAAGTACAATAAGCCGATGAACATCGCCGTCAGGGCAAAGTCGAGACCGAAGCGCTCCGGATCAGGGAACCAACTGCCGACGAGTGCTCCGAGAACAGTTGCGACGATCCAGCTGAGATACGCAGTCAGGTTCAAGCCGTGCATGAAAGACGGGGAAAGCGTTCCTTTTTGCGCAGTATTCATCGCGACAGCGAACGACTCATCTGTCAGTAATGTCCCGACGCCGATCCGATCACGGATATGCCGGGTCTCAACATGCGGTGCAAGCGTCAGACTCATCAATAAGTGCCTGAGATTGACGATGAACGTCGTCAGGATGATGGCAGAAGCGGGACTATTCAATAATAAAAGACTTGTGATGATGAACTGGGCGGCACCGGCGTAAATGAAGACGGACATGAATCCGACTTCAAGAGGGGATAAACCGGAGGCACGACCGACGATGCCGGCAGAAAAGCCGATTCCGAGATAACCGAGAACAGTTGGTAAACAGGCTTTGATTCCTGCTTGGAATGAAGAAGACACGATACAATTCCTCCTTTTTTGACATGTAAGATGAGCATAGCATCCGTACTCAAAAATGGACACTAAGTGGTCAATATTTTCATATGTTTTCTTGACATAAGTTTGCTTGAATTGTGGTAAAGACTAAGTGGTAGTGCAAAAATTCGTTAGACGAAGGAGCGTTCAAGATGGATAAATTAATGCAAGATGCCAACCGATTCGTATCAGATATGGTGGAAGGTCTCGTTTTAGCTCATCCGGATTTATATGCGAAAGTCGACGGCGTCAATGTCGTAAAACGAAAAGAACCACTGAACGGAAAAGTTGCCCTCGTTTCGGGTGGCGGCAGTGGGCATGAGCCAGCCCATGCTGGTTTCATTGGTGACGGGATGTTAGCTGCAGCAGTTTGTGGAGAGGTCTTCACCTCGCCGACACCAGATATGGTCCTTGAAGGGATCAAGGCAGCAGACGCTGGTAAAGGCGTACTTCTCGTCGTTAAAAACTATTCCGGGGACGTCATGAACTTTGATATGGCGAAGGAACTGGCAGAACTTGAAGATATCGAAGTCGAGACGGTTGTCGTAAAGGATGACATCGCCATCAAAAAAGAAGAAGATCGCCGCGGTGTCGCGGGTACAGTCTTTGTCCATAAAATTGCTGGTGCGGCAGCGGCGGAAGGCAAGTCGCTTGCTGAAGTCAAAGCAATTGCCGAGAAAGTCATCGGAAGCGTGCGTTCGATTGGGATGGCACTTTCACCGTGTTACATGCCGGAAAGCGGAAAACCTGGTTTCGACTTACATGAAGATGAGATGGAAATCGGAATTGGAATCCATGGTGAAAAAGGAATCGACCGGAAACCGGTTGCGTCCGTTGAAGCAATCGTCACGGAACTGCTCGACCGACTGACAGCAGAAGTAACAGACAAAAAAGTCGCTGTCATGGTCAATGGTATGGGTGGAACGCCGGAATCGGAACTCTACATCACCTACAAGTATGTCGCGGAACAATTACAAGCAAAAGGCTACGACATCGTCCGTCCATACGTTGGAAACTATATGACATCGCTTGAGATGCACGGTTTCTCGATTACGTTACTTCCGGTCGACGACGAGCTCGTCGGTTACCTTGACGCAAAAACGAATGCAATCGGTTTTTAATCAAACTAAAAATTTTTAAAAGAAATAGAAGAGGTGGATTGAAATGAAGTTAACGACAGAACAGTTTCGTGAAAGCTTACTGAAGGCAGCAGCACAGATTGAAGCCCATAAAGATGAACTGACCGATCTTGATCGTGAAATCGGCGACGGTGATCACGGGATTAACATGTCACGTGGTTTTCAAGCCGTCCAAAAAGAACTAGAAGCACATGGTGAGTATGAAGATTTAGGTGATTTGTCAAAACAAGTTGGGATGACGTTAATCAAGACGGTCGGTGGGGCGTCTGGTCCGTTATACGGAACAGCGTTCGTCAAGTTCGCCGGAGCCTTTAAAGGGAAAAAAGAAGTGGAAGGGCAAGAACTGGCACAAGCTTTTGTTGAAGCGACGGAAGGCATCAAGATGCGTGGAAAGTCTGAATTCGGTCAGAAAACAATGGTCGACATTTGGACACCTTTCCATGAGGCCTTGAGCAAAGAGGCGGATTTAAACGCTGCACTCGAACAAGCGCTCCGTGATACAAAAGAACGTGTCGCGACGAAAGGGCGGGCTTCCTACTTTGGACACGCGACAGTCGGCGTGCAAGATCCAGGTTCTTTATCGAGTGCACTCTTGTTACAAGAAATTGTGGAGGTGCTACATGGTTAATGTAATTCTCGTTTCACACAGTGAAAAACTGGCGACTGGTCTAAAGGAACTGCTTGCCGAAATGGCACCGGATACACCAATCCTGCTAGCGGCCGGTTTAGCGGATGGAAGCATCGGGACAGATGCTTCGCGCATTGAAGAGACGTTGAATGCGCTCGACGATGACGGTGTCATCTTGACGGATATCGGTTCTGCAACAATGAATACGGAGTTGGCCCTTGAACTGTATAGCGGTGATAAAACGGTCCAATTTGTCGAGGCGCCGCTCGTCGAAGGGGCATTCCTCGCGGCTGTTTTAAGTGGTCAATCGAAGTCACTGACTGAAGTCGTTGACGGATTGAAAAATGAATTCGCCTAAATGATTCGCGTAAGACCGATCTCCCTTCTAAGTCAGGTATCTGCCTGTTCGCTTAGAGGGGAGTTCTTTGGTGTGGATTGAGAAGTTGTATGAATTAAGAGGTCAAAGACAAAAAAAGAAGCGATTTCGAGTGATATCGAAATCGCTTCTTTTTAATAGAGTGGTGCAAAAGTCATCGTTATTCGATTAGACGTTTGCGTTGGCTTCTTTTTTATTCGGTGTGAATGCCATTGTCGCTTCGACCGCTTTTTGCCATCCGGCATAACGTTTTTCGCGATCGTCTTCTTTCATTTCAGGTGTGAATTGATGGTTGAGTTTCCACTGCTTTTTGATTTCAGCTTTATCTTTCCAATAGCCGACAGCGAGTCCAGCGAGGTAGGCTGCACCGAGTGCCGTCGTCTCATTGATTTCCGGGCGGTCAACTGGAACACCGAGAATATCCGATTGGAATTGCATCAAGAAGTCGTTGGCAACGGCACCACCGTCGACGCGTAACGTTTTCAGTTCGATGCCGGAATCTTGCTGCATCGCTGTCAAGACGTCGCGAGTTTGGTAAGCGAGTGACTCGAGTGTTGCGCGGACAAAGTGCTCTTTTTCCGTCCCGCGTGTCAATCCGAAGATGGCACCGCGAACGTCGCTATCCCAGTACGGTGCACCAAGACCAACGAAAGCAGGAACGACGTAGACGCCGTCTGTTGAATCGACTTTCAAAGCGTAACCTTCTGAGTCTTTTGCATTTTTCAACATTCGGAGACCGTCACGCAACCACTGGATTGCAGAACCGGCAACGAAGATGGAACCTTCGAGTGCGTATTCCACTTTGCCGTCGACGCCCCAAGCGATCGTCGTCAAGAGTCCGTGGTCTGAAGAAACGGCTTTTTCGCCCGTATTCATCAACATGAAGCAACCTGTACCGTATGTGTTTTTCCCTTCGCCCGGTTCAAAGCACGTTTGACCGAACAAGGCAGCTTGTTGGTCACCGGCGATGCCGGCGATTGGAACTTCGAAGCCGAAGAAGTGATACGGGACTGTGTTGTCGTAGACTTCACTTGATTGACGGACTTCTGGCAACATCGATTTAGGGACTGTCAGGATTTCAAGTAACTCGTCATCCCATTGTTGTTCGTAAATGTTGTACATGAGTGTCCGTGAGGCATTCGTGTAGTCTGTGATATGTGTTTTTCCACCTGAGAGCTTCCAGACGAGCCACGTATCGATTGTACCGAAGAGCAGTTCCCCGTTCTCTGCTTGCTCACGTGCACCATCGACGTTATCTAGAATCCATTTGACTTTTGTTCCTGAGAAGTAGGCATCGATGAGTAAGCCAGTTTTATCGCGGAATTTTTGATTGAGTCCTTGTTCTTTTAGCTCATCACAAATGTCGGCCGTTTGACGCGATTGCCAGACAAGGGCATGATAAACTGGTTTTCCCGTTTCCTTGTTCCAGACGACTGTCGTTTCACGTTGGTTCGTGATTCCGATGCTCGCGATTTGACTCGGTTTGATGTCAGCCGTTCCGAGTGCATCCGCCATGACTGCTAAAATCGAACCCCAGATTTCATTTGCATCATGCTCGACCCAGCCTGGTTGTGGGAAGTATTGTTTGAATTCACGTTGAGCAGAGTTGACGATTTGACCATCATGATCGAAAATGATGGCGCGTGAGCTTGTCGTTCCTTGGTCGAGTGCTAAAATATACTTGTTTTCCATCTGTGAGTCCCCCTTGAATAGTTAAGATACCTAATGCTCAATCAAAATAGCAGTTGATAGATGAAGACGGCGATTGCGCCTCCGATGATTGGTCCGACAATCGGAATCCATGAGTAACCCCAGTCTGATGATCCCTTACCCGGAATCGGTAAGATCGCGTGGGCGATACGTGGACCAAGGTCACGGGCAGGGTTGATTGCATAACCCGTCGTACCACCGAGCGAAAGACCGATGACGACTACGAGGAGACCGACGATCAATGGATTGAGTCCGTCTGCAAACGTATTCGCTCCAAGCGCCAAGATACCAAAGACGAGAACGAATGTCCCGATGATCTCAGATACTAAGTTTGATCCCGTATGACGGATTGCTGGACCTGTCGCGAAGACACCGAGTTTTGCGGCTTGATCTTCTGTCGCTTCAAAATGTTTCATGTAATGAAGCCAAACGAGTACTGCGCCAAGGAATGCTCCGACAAGTTGAGCAGCGATATAGATAGGTACATCTGCCCACGGTAAGTCAGAATTGAGCGCGAGCGACAAAGTAACCGCTGGGTTCAAGTGGGCACCACTGGATGCCGCGACGTAAACACCGGTCATAACGGCGAGACCCCAAGCGAGCGTGATGACAATCCAGCCACCATTTTCAGACTTGGTTTTCTTCAGAACGACACCGGCGACGACGCCATCCCCGAGTAGGACGAGAATCAATGTTCCCATCATCTCACTAATAAAATTACTCATGCAAAAACCCTCCCTTTGGATTAAAGCGAATAATGCCTTTCTATTTAAACCTAACCCGAATTGATAACGTTTTCAATACAAATAATTGAAATATAGGAATCGAAATTTTCAATATTTAGGTTTAAAAAAATTAGAATTGGATAATAAAAAGACTTTTTCCATGATTGAATGGAAAAAGTCAGGATCGACGTTTTTTTCGTTTCTTTTTAGGGCGGAACCAACTACTCGTATGATCAAGGATGATATGAATCGTACTTGCGGTCATCACACCGATAATAAAAGCAGGCATGACGTCAATCAATGAGTCGACCGTGCTTGCTTGGATGATTTCACTATAGAAGGCTAAAAAGAGTAGCGGAATCAATAAAGCGGCACTGTAGAGTAGGCGGATGACATCTCCGATGATTAAGCCATGCGACCAGATGGAGCGGTGCGGCATAATTTTAACGTATGGCATCCAAAGGACACGCAAAGGGCCAAAACGATAGTAAGGTTCCGATTTTAAGTCTAAGTCGGGCGAAAGCCATAAGGTCCCGACGGCGATTCCGACAGCGGTCGGGAGCCAATCCGTTTGGTTCGTTGCGACCGAATAAACAACATATCCCGTTAGGGCAACGGAGTTGACCGTATCATGTACATTTCCAGAAGGCATGAAAAAAGACCAGCTTAGCTGGTCCCTCTCTTAGTGAATCGTCCGGTAAACGCCGATGACCTTGCCAAGAATCGACACGTTATCGAAATACATCGGGTCCATCGAGTCATTTTCTGGTTGAAGACGTACCTGTTGATCTTCTAAGAAGAACCGTTTGACTGTCGCTTCACTATCTTCGGTCATCGCAACGACAATCTCCCCGTTTTCTGCTGTGTTTTGTTGACGCACGATAACACGATCGCCATCAAGAATACCTGCATTAATCATCGATTCGCCATCAATCGTCAACATAAAGACGGTTTCATTTCCTACATAATGTGCAGGGAGTGGGAAATGCTCTTCTATGTTTTCAATCGCAGTGATCGGAAGTCCGGCAGTTACCTTGCCGATAACGGGGACATGGACGATCGCTTCGTTGATTTCTTCAGGTTTATCAAGCAATATTTCAATCGCGCGTGGTTTCGTCGGGTCACGGCGAATCAGTCCACGTTTTTCTAGACGATCCAAATGACCGTGTACCGTTGAGCTTGAAGCAAGACCAACAGCTTCACCAATTTCGCGAACTGAAGGTGGATAGCCCTTTAACTTCACTTCAGCGATGATGTAGTCAAGGATTTCTTGTTGACGTTTAGACATTTTCCGCATACGAATTGCCACCTCTTTCCGGATTGGTTTTTTTAGGATTTAGGAATATATGTTTCTAGAATTACTATAACATAGAACAAATGAGCGCACAAACAATTGTTCGATGTTTTTGTATTGACCGAACACTGGTTCTGTGTTTATTATAGATTATGCGAACAATTGTTCCGAGAACATTTATTCTAATAACCTATTTGGAGGGATTCATGATGATTCATTCTATTCGTACTCATGCCTTTTCAATTCTGTTTTATACGCTCAGTTTTGCTTTCATTCTTTTTCTTTTAACACCACGACCGGATGAAAAGGTCCACCGATTACTTACGGCGTCAGTCACGGTCGATGAGAACGTAACGGTCGAACAAGTTGCTGAAGTCTACAATGATGGTTCGATGACGAATCAAGAATACATCGACTGGCTGATCAAGAACAATGAACTCGAAACAAAACATGTCATTTCGAAAGACAAAATCGTTGTACCAATCGCACAACAATGACAGAATATAAAAGTTGTTGAATGAACGAACAGGGGTGTGAGGTACGATGAAAGTAGTAATCTACTGTCGCGTCTCGACGGAAAAAGAAGCACAAGAGAGCTCACTGGAGCGGCAAAGAGCAGAACTGTCGGGACTCGCTTTAACAAAAGGATTTGAAATCATAGATATCATCGTCGAAAAAGAAAGTGGCTATGATGTAGAGCGAGAAGGGATGTTGACCGTTCTTGATTATGTAACGCGTCATCTGGTGGAAGCGGTGCTCGTGACGGACGATACACGAATCGGAAGAGGAAACGCCAAAATCGCGATTTTGCATACGCTCAAAAAACATGATGTCCAGTTGATGACGATGGAGTCAGACGGTGAATACCAACTGGCGGATGCGGAAGCAATGGTCCTCGAAATCGTTTCACTCGTTGAGGAATACCAGCGTAAGCTCCACAATGCAAAAATTGCACGCGGCATGAGACGGGCTGTCGATAATGGTTTTAGACCCGAACAAAATCTCAATCGCCAAGGCGAGAATGCCGGCCGCAGTCGAAAGGAAGTCCCGATTGAAGAAATCGTTCGATTACGTGAACTTGGTTTGACGTTTGCTGACATCGCGACGACCTTACGCGGCATGGGGCATGATATTTCGAAAGCGACGGTCAACCGGCGTTATCTTGAATATAAAGAAGTTGTCCAGTCTTATGAATGAAAGCAGGTGTTGTGTCATCTTGACGCGACAAACTTGCTTTTTTTTTTCGGGTCTTTTACAGTAAGGTTACTATTAAAGTGCTCCGCGTTGAGTCAAAGAGAAAGAGGGATATTATGTTATCACAAGAACAACTCGATCGAATTAATGAACTTGCCAATAAATCAAAAGTCGAACCGTTAACGGAAGCTGAGACGGCGGAACAAAAAGAATTAAGAACGGCCTATTTAGAAGCATTTCGTGGTTCGTTCAAAAATCAAATGATGGGCATCAAAATCGTTGATGAAGAAGGAACGGATGTTACGCCTGAAAAATTGAAGCAAGCACAAGAAGAAGAACGCAATAAACAGTAAGCAAGTTTTGTATGAACGAAAGCTGCGTCGCTCAATCCGTGAGCGAGGTAGCTTTTTTAATGGGAAAATCAGTAATGTGTATCATGAAAGTTGCTTGAAAAGGGCAATAGAGAGCGCATTCATTTTAATGTGACATACTATTTAGAAAAGTTGTATCACATTTCTGTGTGTGCTAAAATGATATAGAATTTGTGAAAAAGAGAGAGGATGATTGTTTTGACGAACATGACAACAGTAGAATTACTAGCAGTAAATACGATTCGTACCTTATCAATTGATGCAGTACAAAAAGCGAACTCGGGCCACCCGGGAATGCCGATGGGTGCAGCACCGATGGCATTTACATTATGGGCGGATCATATGAACCACAACCCTAAAAATCCAGAATGGTTTAACCGTGACCGTTTTGTACTTTCAGCAGGACACGGTTCAATGCTTCTCTACTCACTCCTCCATTTATCAGGATACGACCTCGCGATGGATGACTTGAAGTCATTCCGTCAATGGAACTCAAAAACACCGGGTCACCCGGAATACCGTCACACAGCAGGTGTCGATGCGACGACTGGTCCACTCGGACAAGGCATCGCGATGGCTGTCGGGATGGCGATGGCAGAACGTCACCTCGAAGCGAAATACAACCGTGACGACTTAAACGTCGTCGATCACTTCACATACGGCATTTGCGGAGACGGCGACTTAATGGAAGGTGTCTCTGCAGAAGCGGCTTCACTCGCAGGACATTTAGGTCTTGGTAAACTCGTGGTCCTGTATGATTCAAACGACATCTCGTTAGATGGTGACTTGGACAAGTCATTCTCTGAAAACGTCCAACAACGTTTTGAAGCATACAACTGGCAAGTCATCCGTGTTGAAGATGGAACGGATATCGATTCGATTTCAAAAGCACTCGACGCGGCGAAAGCGGAAACAACAAAACCGACATTGATCGAAGTCAAAACGGTTATCGGATTCGGTTCGCCGAACAAATCAGGGAAATCGGCTTCACACGGTGCACCACTCGGCGATGCGGAAATCAAGTTGACGAAAGCAAGCTACGTTTGGGATCATGAAGAATTCTATGTACCGGAAGAAGTCAAAGACTTGTTCGAGGAGCGCATCGAAAAACGTGGCGCTGATACAGAAGCAGCATGGACGGAAAAAATGGAGCAATACAAAGCAGCACATCCGGAATTGCACGCTGAGCTTGTTCAAGCGATCAACAATGAATTGCCGAGCAACTGGGAAGCAGATCTTCCGACATATGATCTGACATCGAAAAAAGCAACACGTCAGACGAGTGGAGAAGTCTTAAACGCTCTTGCGAAAAACATCCCATCAATCTTCGGGGGATCAGCTGACTTAGCTGGTTCGAACAACACGATGCTAAAAGGCGAAGCTGACTTCGATATCGATCCAAGTGGCCGTAACATTTGGTTCGGTGTCCGTGAGTTCGCGATGGCAGCAGCTGTTAACGGAATGGCACTTCACGGTGGCGTCATCCCTTACGGTGCGACATTCTTCGTCTTCTCAGACTACTTGCGCCCGGCAGTCCGTCTTGCAGCATTGATGGGGATTCAATCAATCTTCGTCTTGACGCATGACTCGATCGCAGTGGGAGAAGATGGTCCGACACACGAGCCGGTCGAACACTTGATGAGTTTCCGTGCGATGCCGAACTTGACGGTCTATCGTCCGGCAGACGGAAAAGAAACGATTGCCGCTTGGAAAACAGCTGTTCAATCGAAAAACAAACCGACGTTGCTCGTTATGACACGTCAAGGTTTACCTGAACTGGAAGGCACGACAGTCGAAGGTGCTGAAAAGGGTGGTTATGTCATCGCAGGTGACGTAAACACAGCAGATACAATCTTGATGGGAACGGGTTCAGAAGTTCACTTGCTCGTCGAAGCACAAAAACAACTGGGCGAAAAGGTTGCGGTCGTTTCACTTCCATCATGGGAGTTGTTCGAAGCACAAACAGCTGAGTACAAAGAATCTGTCTTACCAAAACGGATCACGAAACGTCTTGCGATCGAAGCAGGCGCGTCACTCGGTTGGTACAAGTACGTGGGAACAGAAGGACAAGTCATCGGAATCGATCGTTTCGGCGCATCGGCTCCAGGAGACCTTCTATTAAAAGAGTACGGCATGTCTGTCGAAAATATCTTGGAAACAGTCAAGCAACTCGGATAAGTGGAACAGGTGCGCGTTCATGCGCACCTTTTTCATGCATTATCTATGCAAACGGTTAGAATTATAGTATAGTAAAAAGCGACGTTTTAAGTTAGAGGAGGAAGCAACTTGGCTACATGGATTTGGATTTTAATTGCCCTTCTTTGCTTGGTAGCAGGTGTCGCCCTTGGTTTCTATATCGCTCGTCGATACATGATGAACTATTTGGAGCAAAACCCGCCAATCAACGAAGATATGATTAAGACATTGATGATGCAAATGGGTCAAAAGCCATCACAAAAGAAAGTCAACCAAGTGATGCGTTCAATGAGTGGTTCGATGAAATCACCTAAAAAATAAGCAGTTTCAAAAGGAGGCCCTTGTGGTCTCCTTTTTGTTTGCTATTTACTGGAAAGATGGCTAATCTAAAATGTGAGACTATTTAAAATACTCAATTGATTTGAAAAAGGGGGGGAGACTTGAATGGGAGTCTTCAAGAAATTGAGTTGGTTTTTTCGACTCGAATGGAAAGCATATAGCATCGGCATCATTTGTTTGATTTTTGTCGCAGGTCTCGAAGTGATTCCACCAAAAGTCATCGGGACGACGGTCAATGGATTAAGTGACGGTACATTGACGAAAGAGCGATTGTTTACACTCGCCGGGGTGCTCGTGTTGATCGGAGTCTCGACCTACGTTATCCGTTACTTTTGGCGTTTTCACATCTTCGGCGCATCGATCCGGCTGGGCCGGTTGTTGCGGAGTCAGCTTTATGGTCACTTTTCAGATTTAGACCAATCGTTTTATAAGAAATATCGAAGTGGAGACTTAATGGCGCATGCGACGAATGATGTCCAAGCGGTTTCAATGACGGCAGGGGCAGGGATTTTGACGCTCGTCGATTCTGTGACAATGGGAGGTTTTGTCGTTGTCATGATGGTGACGACAATCAGTTGGAAACTGACGCTCGTTTCCCTTCTGCCGATGCCGTTGATGGTCTACTTGACATCGCGTTACGGAAAGATGCTGCATTCCCGTTTTCATGATGCACAGGAAGCCTTTTCTGACTTGAATGACAAAGTAGCAGAAAGTATCAGTGGCGTCCGTGTTTTAAAAGCGACGGGTGAAGTCGAGTCGGACGTGACGACATTCACGTCGTTATCGGACGATGTCGTTCAAAAAAACCGTCGTGTCGCGAAAATTGATGCGTTGTTTGATCCAACGATCTTTGGACTCGTCGGTTTATCGTATATCATCGCCGTCGGGTACGGAGCATATTTGTTACAACAAGGGGAAATCCGGATCGGTGACATCGTCGCCTTCACTACATACTTAGGTCTCTTGACGTGGCCGATGCTTGCATTCGGCTGGTTATTCAATATCGTCGAACGAGGACGTGCTTCGTATGATCGAATCGAACGGATGCTTGCCGTGGAGCCGGAAATTAAAGATGCGAAGGAAGCGGTGACGACCGTCGATTCACCACGACTCGATATCGCGATTGACCGTTTTATCTATGACACACAGCCGGTTCTCGAACAGATTGATGTCACACTCGAGCCTGGAAAGTCGCTCGGAATCGTCGGGCGGACAGGTGCTGGGAAGTCGACGTTTGTCCGGTTATTAACCCGCGAATATGATGTCAAACAAGGGGCTATTCGAATGGGAGGGCAAGATATTAAACAACTCCTCCGCGAAACGGTCCGGAAGCAGATCGCCGTCGTCCCGCAAGACCATTTCTTGTTCTCAGCATCGATTGCGGACAATATCGCTTTTGCGAAACCGGACGCTTCGATGGAACAAATCATGGAAGCAGCTCGTGTTGCTGCTGTCCATGACGATATTCTTGGTTTTAAAGAAGGTTACGCGACGATGGTTGGAGAACGCGGCGTGACGTTATCCGGTGGACAAAAACAACGGATTTCGATTGCCCGGGCGTTACTCGCCGACTGTCCGATTTTAGTGCTCGATGACGCGTTATCGGCCGTCGATGCGAAGACAGAAGAGGCGATCATCGATCATTTCCGGACAGCTGATAACGAACAGTCGCAAATCATCGTCGCCCATCGTTTGTCGGCCGTTTCCCATACGGACGAAATCATCGTTCTCGACGCGGGACGGATTATCGAACGGGGGACACATGAACAATTGTTGCGGCGAAAAGGCTGGTATAAAGAAACGTATGACCATCAACAACTCGAATCATTAGTTGAACAAGGGGGTGGACCGTTTGAATCATGATATCAATGAAAAAGACGTCTTGAAGCGTCTGCTTCGGTTTGTCGGTCCCTTTAAGAAACAAGTTTTTCTGGCATTCCTTCTCTTATTGGTCACGACGGGTGCGAAACTCGGAGGACCTTATTTAGTTAAAATCTTCATTGACAACTATGTCACGACTGGCAATTATCCAGTCCAGGAAGTCGCCTTATTATTTAGTGCCTACCTCATCTTGCATACGACAGGGATTATCGTCGATTATTTGCAAGCATTTGAATTTCAAAAAATCGCGTTAAAAGTCATTCAGCGCTTACGGATTGATGTGTTTCGTCACGTCATGCACCTGCGACTCGCTTACTTTGACCGGACACCGGCTGGGGTTTTAGTCTCGCGGATCACGAATGATACGGAAGCGATCAAGGAACTCTACATCGGCGTCCTCTCGACGTTTGTCCAAAGTGGTGTCCAATTAATCGGAACTTATATCTTCCTCTATTTCTTGGACCCGACGCTTGCGACAATCGCACTTGTCCTACTGCCTGTATTTTATTTCGTCATCTGGATCTACCGCAAGTACTCGACGAAATATTATGCAGAAGTCCGCGATTTGTTATCGAAAATCAATGCGCAGTTAAATGAATCAATCAACGGGATGGCGATCATTCAGCAATTCCGCCAAGAAAAACGATTGATGGCGGAATTTGAAGAGACGAACGTCGCCCACCAAAATGGTCGTTATAAAAACTTAAAGCTCGACAGTTGGTTACTTCGTCCAATCATTGAACTGATGCTGGCGCTTTCAATCGCGACACTCGTCACGTACTTTGGGTTCTTATCATTTACGGAGACGGTTCAAGTCGGTGTCGTCTATGCCTTCATCAGTTATCTTGAACGCATTTTCCAACCCGTTCAACAAATCATGCAACGGTTGTCTGAATTTCAACAGGCGATTGTTTCGGCCGACCGTGTGTTTAAGGTTCTCGATACGGATGAGCCGGAACCGACGAAAGGGTTGCCTGGTGCAGCGAGCGTCACGGATGGACATATCGTCTTTGAAGACGTGCGGTTCAGTTATGATGGAGAGACGGAAGTCTTGAAAGGGATTACCTTTGAAGCGAAAAAAGGACAGACGATTGCCCTTGTCGGTCAGACGGGAAGCGGGAAAAGTTCAATCATCAACATCTTAATGCGGTTTTATGCCTATCAGTCGGGACGAATTTTAATTGATGGAAAGCCGCTCGAACAGTTACCGGAAGATGAATTACGGCGTCACGTCGGACTTGTCCTGCAGGATTCGTTCCTCTTTACGGGAAGTGTCGCTGATAACATTCGGTTGTTTGACGATCGGATTTCGTTCGGAACCGTTGAAGAGGCGGCCCGTTTCGTTCAGGCGGATGGTTTCATTCACCAACTTGACGAGGGATACGATAGCCCGGTCGCCGAGCGCGGGGCAACGTTTTCAGCCGGGGAACGGCAATTGATTTCATTTGCAAGAACGATGGCGCGTGATCCGAAAATCTTAATCTTGGATGAAGCGACAAGTTCAATCGATACGGAGACGGAAGAGAAAGTCCAGACGGCATTGAAACGAATGCGGGAAGGGCGGACGACGATTGCAATCGCTCACCGGTTATCGACGATTCAGGACGCCGACTTGATTCTTGTGTTACATCAAGGGGAAGTCGTCGAACAAGGAAATCACCAAACGTTGATTGCGAAAGACGGACTCTATAAAAAAATGTATCAATTACAGTCGGGTCATGTGACTTCGATTACGTAAATGCACACAAAAAGGCCTGCCAGGCGATCTCGCCCGGCAGGTTTTGCTGTTACTTTTTTTTATTAGTAGACAGTTACTGTGACGTTTTGGCGTCCCCAGTTGATGGCTTCTTGTTGTGAACCAACGAGAAGGTCAAGTTTGTTACCTTGAATTGCGCCACCACGGTCAAGAACGATTGCTTCACCGATACCTGAAATGTGCATCCGTGTGCCGATCGGGTATTGTGAAGAAGCTGCTACGATACGCATACCATTGTACGTGATCGTGTTTGTTACATCATAACCGCTAGCAGTCAATGCACGACCGTTGTAAAGCTGGCTACCGTTGCTTGATGGATCGTTCGTGTATGCACTTACGTTCATCGTCACTTTAGTACCAGACTTCGCTGAAGTCGTTTGTTTAGTTGCAGTAGCCGGTTTAGCCGCTGGTTTTGGTGCTGGCTTAGCTGCAGGTTTTGCTTCTGCTTTAGGAGCTGGAGCTGCTGAAGTCGAAGCAGTAGAACCAGAAAGTGTAGTGTAAGCACTATGCACATAGCGCGTTTTACCATCGATTGTTGTTTTAATCCAAGAACCGACTTTACTTTCTACGTTTACTGTTTCACCTTTATACAAGTTACCTACATCTTTCGAGTTCGTAGTAGGTTGTGTCCGAACGTTTAATACTGCCGTAGTGACTGTAGCTTTTTTAAAGTCGAATGATGAGGCAGCAGTAGTATATGCGCCATGTACATAACGTTTTTGGCCATTGATGCTTGTTTTGATCCATGCACCAGAACGTCCTTCGACATTTAATGTTTGCCCTTTATATACGTTACCTACGTCTGCTGATGCTGTTGTAGGTGCTGTGCGAACGTTGAGTACTGCTGTGTCTACTTTTACCGTCTCTGAGGCAGCCTCTGTCTCTTGGGCGAATCCTACTGATAGAGCCGTTGCTGCAAGTCCTGCAGCGAAAACTGCTTTTTTCATTATTGATGTCCTCCTGACATATGCTGTGTTTACTGTTCCTACTCTACACCCCGAAACCGGGTAGTGCGTTTACAGGTCAATGTCATTAAAGTTACAAAAGAGGTCAGTGTGACAAACAGATTGCAAAAAGCGTGTTTTTGTCATTAGTAGGTCATAAAGCACGGTTTTTAAGTGGGTTCATAAGTCTTTATGCCTATGTAAAGAATAAACGGAAGCAATTGTAATGTACAAAAGTCATGAATCAATCCCTTGTCTAAAAATAAGTTGAACCATCTTCTAATCAAACCGGAGGCGAAGTTTGAGAGAAGAAGGGGGGCATGACAATGAAAAAGCGATTGAACAAAAACAAACCCTCTGAATGGAAAGAGGGTTTGCTTAAAAAGGATTAGTGATCAAACAAGTACACTTAATGGAAGGTGCCACGAAATGACTGCATTGAATTTTCGTTTTATGTGAGGAGCCGCTCATTTGAAGAGCCAACGGCATAAGTTTGCATAATCCGTGTGTACTCGACTAATAACAGATCGAGTTCATGACTGAGCTTCAATACATGTGGGGAGGTGAAACTAGACCGATCTGCTTGAAGATACAGTTCGCTTCGTTTTGCTTCAATTGCTAAGGTCAGTAATTGTTGGCTTGTCATAGCAGTCTCCCTTACATTGGTGTCGTATCCATATTCTAGCAAGTGATTATTCGGAGTGCAACGAAATTTTAGTAAGATAAAGTAAATGTAATTTTTTTGTAATTTGAGAAGTCACGAATCTTTCTTATCTTTTGTGAGATAATAGGTGCTAAATGATGCGGAGTTTGGCAAAATAGAGAAGAACTTCTTCTTATAGAAAGGAGCTGCTGAAATGGAGCTCTCGCTGTGGTTAGCATTTGGGGCAGGGTTACTGTCATTCGTGTCTCCCTGTACGCTACCGTTGTATCCGGTATTTCTTTCGTACATTACTGGAGTATCTGTAACGGATTTAAAAGAAAAAGGTGTCCGGGAAAGACGTTCACTTTTCCATACACTCGCCTTTTTAGTCGGGTTCGCACTCGTATTCGTCGTCCTTGGATTATCGACGTCACTCTTTGCGGACGTCTTCATCACGTATCGCGATACATTACGGATGGTTGGGGCCCTCGTAATTTTCGTCTTCGGGATCGTCTTAGTCGGTTTATGGCAGCCGACGTTCTTGATGCGTGAAAAAAAATTGAATCTTGGTGAACGCAAGGGCGGTTACATCGGTACAGTCCTCGTCGGAATCGGATTTGCGGCAGGCTGGACACCATGTACAGGTCCAATCCTTGCTGGTGTCATCGGTCTAGCGGCGACGAATCCGAGCCAAGGTATGCTCTACATGCTGTTTTATGTCCTTGGATTTTCGATTCCCTTCTTATTAATGGCCTTTTTTGTTGGACGTTCGAAACTCCTTGTCCAGTACAGTCTCAAGATGACGAAATTCGGTGGCGCCTTGATGATGGTCTTCGGGGTCATGTTGTATTTCAATGGCTTGAGTAAATTTGCGGCCTGGATGAGTGATATCGTTGGATTTACAGGATTTTAATCGAGGAAGTGATGAGATGATTTGGATATCAACAGGGGGCGCGCTCGTGATGGGGTTACTCATCAGCTTCATACGGGTGAAGGCGTCGGCGAAACCGACAAATGCCAAAAAGATTTTAATCCCTCCGTTCGCGATGTCGACCGGGATGTTGCAATTTTTATACCCGGCATCTCGTCTGACATGGACGGAGGTCGCAGAAGCATTGATTGTCGGGATGATTTTCAGTGTCTTCTTGATTAAGACGTCAAATTTTTATGAAGCAGAAGGTCAAATTTATTTGCAACGTTCAAAAGCATTTTTTATCGTCTTATTCGGAATCTTACTCGTACGGACGGTCGCAAAATTTATGATCGGGGGTCAAATCGATATTTTTGAGACAGGTGGAATTTTCTATCTCGTCGCGTTCGGAATGATCGTCCCGTGGCGGATCGCCATGTATCTGAAGTACAAACAAGTTAAGTCGGGGATTGTTCCCGTCGAACATTTACCACAATCATGAAAAATGACCGCCTTGTCCGATTTACTGGACAAAGCGGTCATTTTTTGAATCCATCATATAGAATCTCGTTCACTCAAAGTGGATTGATTCTGCCATCATTAACGTTGGAAGTAGAGTTCGTATTCACGCCAATCGATTGCGTGTTCTTTTAAGGCTTTTTTCAAAAAATTATGATCACGTTTTGGAGTCGCTGAAATATATCCTTTGACGACAAGCTCTGACGTCATGACCGATGCACGTTCTTCAAGTGCGAACTGACCGATCCGTCCGGCAATTTTCCGCCGTGCGACGTCACGAAACGCCGCCGGAACAGGCATGACGAGGGCATTCAATAACTCCATTGTCTCGTCCGTCCACAAGTGTCGTGTTTGGTCGATGTACTCATCTTCCCAATCCATCATCGATTTGCCGTCTTCTTTCGGGAGTTTTTTTAAGAACTTCCGGAACATGAAGAAGCCGCCAATCGCCATTAGTGTAATCATGATAAAGCCCCAGAGCAAAATTCCGTTCATGAACCATGCCATCCGTGACTCATCCCCCTTTCAACATCATTTATAGATTAGCATAAATGGTTTTCTCATGCTATGATGAATGACGGAGAAAGTGAGGAGAAGAGATGTTACAGCCATATGTACAATTAGATGAATCCGGACGACCGCAAAAGGGGAACTTACCCGAGACAGCAGACGGTCGCGTCGTCGAGTTTTATTATGATACGAGTGGAACGGAAATCACGGTCGTATTCGTGACAATTCCTGCTTTTGATGCCAGTCGCAAGCGGGCATTTACCGTCGGGAAGACGTTTAAGACGATCTCGACTCTTGAAGATTTTACATTAGTGAAATATGACTTTATAGATCATCAGATCCTCGCGACACTTGAAATGTTCGCCGATGGATCGAAGCGCCAAATCGACGCTTCGAGATTGCTCGACTATTAAAAAAAGAAGGAGACGCGGATTGCCGCGACTCCTTCTTTTTATTTCGCGTTCAGCGTGATTTGATCATGGTCAAGCTCGGCGATCCCGCCAATCGGGAACGTAAATAAAGGTTCCGTGTGACCGAAATCCGCATTCGCGATGACGGGGATTGTTTTAAGTTGCGGGTAGAGACTGACGAGATAACGTAAATGTTCTTCCGTCATCTTCGTCGTCAGTTGGAACCGGCCGAAGACGATCCCGCGGATTTCGTCAGCGCCCGGTTGTGCCAGTAACGAAGCAAAGTCACGGGCGAACGTCGCCGGATGGACTTCGTAGTCGTCCTCTAAGAAGAGGACGGCTTGACGCAAATCGGGGAAAAACGGCGTTCCTTGTAATAAGTTCAACGTACAAAGGTTTCCCCCGAGAATCCGGCCGCTCGCTTTTCCGCTCGCTAAAACGAGATGACCGTCGTTCAAGGACGTGACGGTCCGGCCGTCAAACCAGTCATGCCAGTTGACGCTCGGACGAACGGAGATCGCTTGGACGCCGAAGAACATCTTCTTGAAGTAGTCGAGCGTGTAGGCGTCACGCGAACTGAGTGCCCGTAACATCGGTCCTGAGTAGGTGACGAGACCTGTTTTTGTGAAAATCGCATTACTGAGCGCCGTAATGTCAGAGAAACCGCAAAGAATCTTCGGGTGGGTCCGAATTAAATCGTAATCGAGTCCCGCAAGCAATTCGTTTGAACTGAAGCCACCGCGTACGCAAAGAATCGCGTTGACGTCGCTGTCGGCGAAAGCGGCATGTAAATCGTCGATTCGGCAAGCCGGGTCGCTCGAACCGAACGGATTGACGGCGCGGGCATGTTGACTGATTGAGACGCGGAGTCCGAGCGTTTCTAACAGTTCGATGGCGTCATTGATGATTTTTTCATCGACACTCGCTAAGCTCGAAGCAGGCGCAAGGAGACGGACATGCGACCCTGCCTTTAGTTTATCCGGAGTAATCGGCGTCAACTGGCTTTCGATACATTCGATTCGGTTTCCGAATGGATCTTCCGTAAACAATCGCCGGCGCGGTGCAAGCCGATCGTCAAACGTGACCGGGTGACCGGCTTTATTCAAGCGCTCGGCGACACCATCCAAGTCGGGAAACGTGAGGCCGGGATGTGCTTTTTTAGCCGGCTGAAAATTTTGTTCGATGCCAACGTGAATCGCTGCAGCGTGACTTGTAAACCAAACGCCACCCGTCGCACGGACACCGACGGGCTTTTCGACTTCTTTCATATGTAATAGCCCGGCATAAAAAGCCCGGGTCGCATCTTCTGAAGCAGGTGGCGCAGCTAACTGAACATGATCAAGCATGACGACACTTCCTTTCGTGGTGCATCAACCGACAAATTGTGTGACCCGTTTAAGTTCACGTTCGACAAAGTCTAGATAGAAGGAACCGTCAATGCGGTGGTCAAGACTTTGGGCAATTTCATAAATATTCGAACGGAGCAATCCGAGATAGCCGGCTTCTTCTTTACGGGCTGATCGGTAAGAGGCTGCGTAATGAGCGAGTAAGAACTGAAGGTAGCCGCGATCTGTCAAAAGCGGAATCAATTGTTTTTTCTCTTCCATCGACCAGACGTAATTCGGGTTGTAATACATTTCGGCATAAAGGTGATACGGTTCGTCACCACCTGTGAAGAGCGGCTTGACGCGGCGTACTTCTTGTGTGAGTTTCTCCATCCAATCGAATCGGTCCTGTTTACGACTGATGAACAATGGCAAGATGTACGGATGTGCCTGGTCCGGCATCCGTGAACAACCGCGCTCGTGTCGGATTGCTGCATACAATAGAAGTGCCCGGTCTTCGAAACCACGTTCAATCGCGTACGTCATCCGGCTGAATCCTTCACACGACGGACAATCACTCAGTTCATCGGAAGGGGCATCAATCCATTCTTCCAAGTATTGATCCGCTTGTTCTTCGTCACCAAGTTTACTGTAAATCATGAAACCGATATAATCACGGGTCCGCGCAAATCCGTTGGCGTCACAAAAGTCGCTAAAACGTTCATAATCCGCCTCTAACAAAGCGATTGAGACGTCTTCTTGTTCAGCGGCATAAATCAAATACGATTTATAGTTCCAGTACAGGTCAAGCTCCTGTTTATGTGTCAGTGTCAGTTCGTCCTTACGAATCCAGTCCATCAATAATGAAAACGAGACGAGGAACGAGCGGAAATGTCCGAGATCAAACTGGTTTTGAGAAAAGGTCCATAATGCTAAGGGGCGAAGTGAATCGTCGGTCGTATCTTCAAAAATCGTCCAAAGTGATTCGCCACGTTCGAGTGACGGATTTTCCTCTTTCAATCGAAGATATAGGCTATTGAGTTCTTCATGAGGGTTCATCTGTACCCCTCCTTTCTTATATGAGTATACCACGCAGCGGATGAGAAATCGTTGATGATGCGGGCGCAACAAAAAATGATTCCGCTACGCATCAATTGCGCCTCGGAATCATTTCAAGAATTTGTGGATGCAGTTCATTTGCCGGATGCAATAAATCCTGGATCGTATAACTATTAAGTACCTGATGGAACGCTTCAATCGCTTCATCAAAGGCAGTTCGTGCAGGGTCAAGAGATGGATGTTCCACCATTCCCTCTTGCGGGTCCAAAAAATGAGTTGTTGGTTCGAACAATTGTACGACGTCACCGAGATAAATTTCATCCGGAGGACTTGCTAAGCGAAATCCACCACCACGACCACGGACAGAATGAATCAGACCATTTTGTCCTAAACGATAGACGACTTTCATCAGATGATTTTTAGAAATGTCGTAACAATCCGCTACTTCCTGGATTCGGACAAGTCGATCCGCATGTGTGCCTGCAAATAAAAGCGACCGGATCGCATAGTCCGTATAACGTGTCATGCGCATATATATCACCTACTTATCCTAGATTCTAAAATGGATAGGAAGGAAGAACAAGTTTAAATATGTTGTATAAAACAAGTATTTTTTATACCTTTTTTGAAGATTGTTTTTATCTAGGGGTTCGGGCATAATGAGGGGGGAAAGGTAGGTCATGGTATGCATTTTGATCAAGCATTACACCTCTTACAAAAGATGGGTCCGGAAGTGGATAAACGCGGTTTCCGCATCGCGAGCCGGTTTTATGATCAGTTAGAAAAAAATCATAGCCGACAGCTTGAACAAATGGGACAGCAGGACATGCGTTTACAAAATCGTGAACTTCGGATTTTACGCCTCAGTCGCCTGTTGCATCACGTGACGAACCAACAAGAACCGAGTGAGTTGTTTAAACTCATTTTACTCGAAGAAATCAATCAAACGAAATCGTTCATTCTGTCTTACCCAGAAATCGTCAGTGAGGAGATCCTGCTCGCCGTGCAATGGGAATTTGAGCTTGAAGCGACAGACCCATTGCTCGAGGCATGGTCTGTTGTCCATCACCAACTCGTTGATACGTGTCGTCACTTTTGCAAATATTCATCAAACGCAAACTGGAGACAACTCGAAGTGTTGTTGATTGCAGAAACACATCATTTAGGTGCTGTCATTGACGAAGCAAGGTATGCTTTGACGAATCATCGGAAAACGACGCTTGTCCATTTTAACGACATGAAGGCGCTCTCGGCTAAGTTGATGATGACACTCGAAGGACTTATTCAAAAGGGACTTGTTTTCCATACTATGCACCAAAATAGTACGGATGAAGGGGCGGTTGAATTTTTAGAGATGATTGCAAGCGACGACCCGATCGTATTCGTCAGTGGATCGAGTCGGTTCATCGCGGATGTGCAAAGGACGCTGGAACCGCTACCGGTTATCTTTGGTCCATTTGTCGCAGATAATGCGTTGCCGTCTTAATGAAGGATTGCCTGAATCGAGTTATTTCAGGTACGAGAGCGGATACCCCGATGTTTTCGAGGGATGTCCGCTTTTTTTGTCGAATTAGCGTTGCTCGTGCGTAAGCTGGTTGGAACAGCGGACTTTTTCAGCTGAAAGAGGAGAACTGATCGTTTTTCTTGAAAGGTATTAAAAGTATCAATGCCGGAGTATTCTTTCAAACTTTCAGGAGGGGTGACATGATTAACATCGAGAATCTGACGCAACAGTTTTCAAACGGAAAAGGAATTTTTGATGTCACGATCAATGTGGAGAAAGGCGAAGTATTCGGTTTTCTCGGACCGAACGGTAGCGGAAAATCAACGACGATTCGTCATTTGATGGGATATATGAAGCCGCAACGCGGGCGGGCGACGATAAAAGGGCTCGATACGTGGGCAAATCAGGCGCAAGCGCGAAGTCACGTCGGTTATTTACCCGGCGAAATGGCGTTCCTTGACGGAATGACAGGGCTTGCATTCCTCAACATGATGGCCGGTATGCAAGGATCAGACAATCCGGACAGACGTGACGAGTTGATTAAAAAGCTCCAATTCAACCCGAACACACCGATTCGCAAGATGTCAAAAGGAATGAAGCAAAAGATTGGGATCGTCGCGACATTCATGCATGACCCGGAAATCTATATCCTCGACGAACCGACGTCGGGACTCGATCCATTGATGCAGAACTTGTTCATCGAACTCGTCCTTGAAGAAAAAGCACGTGGCAAGACCTTCTTGATGTCGTCTCATAGTTTTGCTGAAATCGAGCGGACATGCGACCGGGCAGCGATTATTCGTGACGGCAAAATCGTTGCGACAAAAAATATTCATGAGTTGCAGACGATGCAACGAAAATCATTTAACGTCACGCTCGATGAAGAAGTGGCTGTAGCCGCTCTGCTTGCTTCCGCCTTGACGACGGAGCGAATCGACGTGCGGACGGTCCGGGTCGAACTCCGTGGGAATTATGATTTACTCATCCAAACGCTCGCCCCGTATCACGTCAAGAACATCAGTGCCGATGACCAAAGCTTGGAACAAATTTTTATGGATTATTATAATCAAAAGGAGTTGGGGGAATGAATCTCGCCCTTTATCGTCATATGATGCAGCTCCATCTGAAGATGTTTTTTGGTTTCGGGGTTGGCTCAGCCATGTATGTCACGTTGATTACCTCCCTTTATCCGTTGCTCGACGACAACATGGAACAGATTGACGACATGATGCAGATCTTACCGGAGGGAATGATGCGGGCATTCGGAATGGAGTCGATCAGCAACTACGGTCAATTCATCTCGGCCGAATACTATGGTCTATTTTATCTTTTAATCCTGGGTGTCTTTAGCGTGATGGTCGCGATTCAACTCGTCGCACGGCTCGTCGACCGCGGTTCGATGGCCTATCTTTTATCGACGCAGGTCTCACGAACGAAAGTCATCGTCACACAAATGCTCGTCTTAATCAGTGGTTTAATTGTGATTCATGTTTTGACATTCGCAGGCGGGGCGCTCGCAGCACGGTTCTTAATCGATACGGACCGAATCGCACTCACTGAGTTTTTCCAAATCAACTACGTCGGGTTTTGCTTATTTTTAGCCGTCAGCGGTTATTCGTTCTTGATTTCCTGTTTGTTCAACGATGAAAAAAATGCTTTTGCGGTCGCGGGTGGGATAACTTTTCTATTTTACGGGATGAACATGATGGGGAAAATTGTCACGAAAATCGACTGGATTCGGCATTTTACGCCGTTTTCGCTTTATGAACCCGGAAAAATCGCCAGTGGGGAAGGAGAGGTCCTCGTCTCAGTAATCATTTTAATCCTGATTGGTCTGCTGAGCTATGGTCTTGCCATCGTCCTTTTCCGGAAACGAAACTTGCCGTTGTGACTTTTTCTTGGGTGAGACACAAGGTGATGTCCCTTGCTCCTAACAGAGAACGAGCAAGAAACGGGAGAGAAACACCATTCAATGCAACTAAAAAGACAAGCGATTGATTTGATTAAAATCTAAATCGCTTGTCTTTTAGTTTTTTAGCAGGAACAGGTTAAAGCAACTATTTAGTATTTTTTTAAGTTTACTACCAACTTCTTCTTTAAGACCATTCACCTTACGCCGACTCGGACAACCGTTTCGCACGGCGAATCGAACGATCGAGTGCCAAGTAGACGAGTCCAGATAAACAACACGCGACCCCGATGGCGCCAAGCGCATAGTCGCCGTGACCGGATTCGAGGAACAACGACCCGAGGAGCGGTGCCGTTACGCCACCAATCAACCACTGCACGCTCGCGGCACCATTATACGTTCCCCGTAAGTGAACCGGCGCAATTAAAGCGATGAACGTCATTTGGACCGGTGACATGATCATTTCGCCGATGGTATAAAGGGCATAAATGACGAGTAAGAGAATGACGATGACGATATAATCCGTTCCGAGCGAGAAGAAGTGGGACGGGACGAAGGCGAGTAAAATCATGCCGAGTCCGAAGACGCTTGCGCCGAGTAACATGACTTTCCCGAACGATTTTCCGGATAGCTTCGCAGCAATCGGAAATTGGAACAAGACGACCATGATGCCGTTCAGTCCCATCAAGTACGGGAAAGGATTTTTTTCGTCCGGTAATCCCGGTAAGGCTTCTTTTAAGAAGACGGGTAACATGTTTTCGACGAGCGTGAAGCCCATCGAGATGAAGACACCAGCCGCAATGAAGATTAAAAAGACATGGTCCTTTCGTAAGACAGTCAGTGAAGAAAGTTGTGGCGTATCCACCGGATGCTCGATTTTTTCAGGTTTCGTCTCACCGATGAACAGCAGGAGGACGAGGGCATAAAGTACATAAACAATAGCTGCTCCATAGAAAATTAAGGACCGATCGATGAAGAGGACGGCACTGCCGATCAATGGACCAAACGCGGCCCCGATGTTATGTCCCATCCGTAAGAGACCAAACGATTCATTCAACCGTTCCGGTGGTGTGACATCGGCGACCATTGCGCTCGCTGCCGGGTGGAACAGAGAATTCGTCAGGCCGAGCGTCGCATTTAAGATAAGCAACGGCCAAAATGTATCGGCAAACGTAAAACCGATTAGGGCGAGCGCATCCCCGACGATGGCGATGACCATCAACGGTTTGCGGCCGTAAATGTCGGCGAGGTGCCCTCCGAGGAAAGAGCCGAATAAAGCGGCAATCGGCCCGATTGCCATGATGACGCCGACGAGGAGGTACGAATCGAGTTGATCGGCGTAATAGAGTACAAGAAATGGTGCAATCATGAACATCATGATGCCGGTTAACGTTTCCCCGACGAACCGGATCCAGATGTTACGGTCGAGCAGTTTTAATGAGTTGAACATAAATAAAACCCCTTATTATTCCGTTTTTAGACAATAGAAAAGACGGATACGCACAAATATGGGCATACCCGTCCTGATATAAGGGGGCAGCATGTACGTATACGCATACGCACACCCTGCTTAATTTTTAAAAAATTAAACGATTGGGTGACGTACAATGATCGCAGATGAGTTTGATACCTGAATCTGTCGCTGTGCTTGTGGCTGTTTCATGTGTACGTCTCCTCCTTCTAGTTAGTTAACTTCCTCGTCATCTTATAGAACATCAGGACGAGTTGTCAACTAAAAATCTGAAAATTGAGTCAATCGTGTGAAATAGACGAATAGCTGAAAATTCGGTATGATAGATTAGTTGCGAAAAATGAGCTGGTTACAAGTATTGAATTTATCGTGAAGGGACTTATTATACATGACAAAATTACAAACTGAAGTCGAGAAACGCCGGATTTTCGGTATCATCTCCCACCCGGATGCCGGGAAAACGACATTAACAGAAAAATTCTTACTCCACGGAGGGGCAATCCGGGAAGCAGGGTCGGTCAAAGCCCGGAAAAATTCAAAATTTGCTAAATCCGACTGGATGGAAATCGAGAAACAACGTGGAATCTCGGTCACCTCATCGGTCATGCAATTCGAATACGATAAAAAAATCGTTTCCATCATGGATACACCGGGTCACTCGGACTTCGGTGAAGATACGTACCGGATTTTGACGGCCGTCGACTCGGCAATCATGGTCATCGATGCGGCGAAAGGGATCGAGTCACAAACGAAAAAACTTTTTCAAGTCTGTCGGATGCGCGGTATTCCGATCTTTACATTCATCAACAAGATGGACCGTCAAGCACGCGATCCGCTCGAACTGATGGAAGAGCTTGAAGAAGTCCTCGGGATCCCGTCGGTTGCTGTCACGTGGCCGGCAGGTTCAGGACAACAGTTCGAAGGGGTCTACGACCGGGTCAACGAGAAGTTCCACTGCTTCAAACAAGACCGGAAGACGATTGAGCTTGGGGAAGAGGGGCTCGCAAGCGACGAACTCGCTAACTCAATCAACAATGAAATGTACGACACGCTCGTCGATGAAGTTGATTTACTCGACGGTGCCGGCAATGCCTATGACGAGGAATTGATTGCGAAAGGTGAACTGACACCGGTCTTCTTCGGTTCAGCACTCGTCGACTTTGGTGTCACGCCACTGCTCGAGCACTATCTCAACTTGTCCCCGTCACCGACACCACGGGAATCGAACAAAGGGAAGATCGAACCGGCACAAGAATTCTTCAGCGGATTCGTCTTTAAAATCCAGGCGAACATGAACCCGAATCACCGGGACCGGATTGCGTTCATCCGCATCTGTACCGGCAAATTCGACCGTGGGATGGATGTCGTCCTGACGCGGACAGGTAAGAAAATGAAATTGTCGCAATCGACGCAGTTCATGGCAGATGAGCGGGAAACGGTCAACGAAGCCTTTGCTGGAGACGTCATCGGTCTCTATGATTCGGGCAACTATCAAATTGGCGATACAATCACGAATGGTGATCCGTCACTCCAATACGAAGCCTTGCCGACATTCGCACCGGAATTATTCTTGAAGGTCTTTACGAAAAATGCCCTGAAGTCCAAACAATTCCAAAAAGGGATTGAACAATTGGCGCAAGAAGGGGCAATTCAAGTCTATAAGACGGAATACAACGAGGTCATCCTCGGTGCGATCGGTCAACTTCAGTTCGAAGTCTTCGAACACCGCCTTAAAGGCGAGTACGGCGTCGATATCTTAAAAGATGCGGCGAACTTCCAGGTCGCGAAGTGGGTCAAGGTGACAGAAATCAATGAAGTGAAGAAATTGACGGATTCACGGACGGTCCTCGTCTATGACCGTTGGGAAAACCCGGTTCTCCTCTTTGCGAATGATTTCGTCTACGAACGCTTCGTCCAAAAAAATGAAGGTACGATTACATTAGTCGATTCGCCGCAACAGCTGAACGATTAATCGAATCTTGAGAGAGCTTTTCCGCGTCAGCGGAGGAGTTCTTTTTTTACTGCACTGTTTTGCTTCAGAAGAACATGGGTAAAAAAGGGAAGTAGTCCGATTCATACATTTTGTGAGAGGGATGGTGGTAACGATGGCGAAAAAATTCGTAGGCGTTTTTCATGATCAATCCAGCTTGGAGCAAAAGATGCATGCTTTAAAAGAACACGGACATAAGGACTCTGATTTTTCAGTTGTCGGACGGGATGAAGCGGCCGAAGAGACATCGGGTGCGTCTTGGGTCGATGAAATGAAAGCGAAGTTCAGCAAGGAACCACCGTTACGTGAGACACTGAAACGCGTCGGTCATTCGGACGACGAAGCGGCAAAACATTACGAAGAAGTCGAGCGTGGCGGCATCGCCTTGTTCGTCAAGGAACGGGACGATCACGACCACAATCATGACCATGACCATGATGAAGGACATCGACATGAGGGAAAAGTCGAAAATCCCGGCGTCAATGACTATGAGGCGGAGCAGGATGCGAATCACGAAAAAAGTACGCGGACGAAATGGGACGCAGACGATTTAAATAAATAAGGGACGAACACGGATTGCTTTTTCTAAAAGTAACCCGTGTTTTTTGTTGGAGAAGTGTCTTCGCTACCGCCAGGAAAAAGGCGAGTGCTATACTGGAAGCACTTATTGAAGAGGTGAAAACATGAAAAAAACAGTCGCAACACTTACAGGGCTCGGTTTACTCGGAACGGTCTTTATGACGCGTTATCCATTATTCGGTCGCCGACCGTCTAAAGCCGATCAACAGGATTACAGACGATCCGCCCAGTTCAAAAATGGAAAGTTTCAAAATGAACTGCCGTTTCAACTGAAGATGGAATGGGAGACAACAAAAAGTATCTTAAAAGATTATGGGCGGAAATTGCCGTCTTTAAAACCGGTCAAACCGTTACCGGTCAAACCGTTTGAACAGCGGACGGACGGGACAGAACCGCGTGTGACCTGGTTCGGGCATTCGGCATTCCTGCTCGAACTCGATCACCAGACGATTTTCTTTGATCCGATGCTCGGTCGTGCGCCGTCACCGTTCCCGAAACTCGGAGGCGGACGGTTCCAGACGACGGCACCGGTCGACCTCGATGCTTTGCCGGCAATCGATCTCGTCATTTATTCGCATGACCATTATGACCACTTGGATTACCATTCGGTCCTGGCATTAAAAGACCGGGTCGGACAATTCATCGTTCCGCTTGGTGTCGCGAGCCGCCTGAAAGGCTGGGGCGTCGACGCAAGCCGGATCACGGAACTCGATTGGCACGAATCGATTGAGACGAATGGCCTCCGTCTGACGGCGACGCCGGCCCGGCACTATTCGGGACGAAACGGGCTTGATCAATTTTCGACGCTTTGGGCATCATGGGTGATTGAGGGATCGAAGAAAGTCTTTTTCAGCGGCGACAGCGGCTACGGTCCCCACTTTGAGGCAATCGGTGACCAGTATGGTCCGTTTGACTTGACGATCATGGAGTGCGGTCAATACGATACCCGTTGGTCCAGTTCGCACATGTTACCGGAACAGACACTCGCGGCACATCTTGATGTCAAAGGAGACGTGATGATTCCTGTCCATTGGTCGGCGTTTACACTGGCGTTTCATCCGTGGTACGAACCGGTCGAACGGCTGTTGAAGGAAGCGGCGAAACACGACGTACCGGTCGTGACACCGATGATCGGCGAAAGCGTGACGGTTGCAAGTCAGACCCGTAAATGGTGGCGCGAAGTCCGGTGAAGTTAGGTTAAGTTAAGTGAAACTCGTCGTCCTTTCCTGTGCTTTCCTGTAGGAGTCACGGGAAGAAGCCGAGTTTGATGGACTGCTTTCATCTGATTTCAAACACAAAATCCCCACTTTGTCGTGTTTTACGACAGAGTGGGGATTTTACTTTGACATATAAATTAACTGGCAAGCCGTTCTGATTGAGCATCACGTCGCACGCGCAAACGTTCGATGACTTCAAAACCGAGGACGAGCATCGTCCCGATCAATAAGCCGTTACTGAAGAACGGACGTAACGTCAGTGGCAGAATTTCTGCCAGGACCGTCGATTGCAACAGAATGCTGATCCCGATGACGGCACAAATCGCAAAGGCATGTTTCCGGCGGCTTGTCGTCATGCTGCTTTCAGCCGACTGCCAGGCAATCAGGAACATGTGCGGTAACGTCGCGAGTAACGCTGCACTGGCGACACTACGCGGCAATGTCGCGATGATGCCGATGATGCTCGGGAAAAAACCGACCAAGGCAATGACGAGTGAGGCAATCAAAAACGGTCGGCGGTCCTTACTGCCTGTCTGGGCGATGAAACCACTTGTAATCGGTAACGGGACCGGAACGAGCGTCGAGAACGTCGCCGCGATCAAGTGAATGATCCCTTCGATCGTCAGTCCTTGATGCAAGGCGCCTTGTTTCTGAATCGTCGCTTCGACGGCGCTGAGCGCAGCAATCAAGTTGACGATTAAAAGAATTGCAAACGGAATCGCGACGAGAAACGCACTGCCGTCAAATTGCGGCATCCCGAACGGTAAAGCGGTCGGGACGGAAAAGACACCGGATGCTTCCGGCAGTGACGGGCGACTGACCAACCAGCCGACGACAATGCCGATCATCAAAGCGAACGGACGGAGCCGTGCCGGACCAAACTGGCTCAGTCCGAGGACAAGCAGGAATGTCAGAACACCGGCAAGACGTGTCGCTTCGACGGCGAGAACGGCACCCAGCATGACGCCGGTCAGTTGAATACATAATAAAAGCAAAAACGTGCCGCTGACGAGCGGGGTGAAGACCGGTAATAAAAAGCGGGTCCATCCTGTCAACCCGAGGAAAATCAGGACAACACCGGCAATGACGACCGCGGCCATCGCAATCGTGAAGGCCGTCTTTGAATCGACCGGCAGAGCGGCGATGACAACAAAGATACTGACCCATGAACCGGCAGGGCCGGACACGATCGGTAACCGGTGACCGAACACACCATGAAGAAAACAGGCAATCCCGCCGACAAAAAAGGATCGCTGGACAAGCGCGGCCGTTTCGACACTTGAGAGGTCGAACAGACTCGCGACGACGATCGGCAAGGCAATCGTATTGGCTAATAAGAAAATAATCCACTGGACTGTGGACGTCGTACGTTTCACAAAAATCGTCTCCTTTAAAAATCGCTGATTTCAGCATCGTATCATATGATTGATGTTATGATTCATACATATTTATGACTGAAAACATATGAGAGAGATGATGAATATGGATTTACGGCAATATCGCTATTTTTGTGCAGTCGTCGAAGAACAATCGGTCACGCGGGCAGCAGAACGCCTGCGGATGGCTCAGCCTGCCTTGACGCAACAAATTCGGAAGATGGAAGAGTTGCTTGGCGTACGGCTGATTGAACGGGCGGGACGCGGCATCCGGATTACAGCGAGCGGTGAGCGGCTCTATGAACGGGCCGTCTCACTATTGCGCTATGAAGCGGAAACGCGGATCGAAGTCAGTGACATCAAGGAAGGGCGGACCGGCATCTTACGGATCGGCGTCAATACGTTGTCCGCCGGCCGCTTGACAGGCTGGGTGAGAGAAATGAAACGACGGCATCCGCGGATTACGTTACAGATTCATCAGGGCGAGTCTGCTGCTTTGATTGATCGTTTGAAGGATCATGCGATCGACGTGGCACTCGTCCGGCTGCCGATTGAGGCGCAAGGTGTCACGATCGAGTGGATGGAAGAGGAACCGTTTTACCGAATCCATCATCCTGATTTTCCGGATGCCGATATGATTATTCCGAGTCAGGAAGGACTGGGTGTCTTTCAGACGCTCAGCCAACAGTTCGGGGTCGTCTCACAGGAAACGTGTTCCGACGTCTTGACCTTGATTGGCCTCGTCCGGTGTGGACAAGCGGTGACGCTGTTACCGGAAAGTACGCTCCGCGAACTCGACATGACGGGACTGGTGCGGGAACGGTTACCGGACGCGACGAGTACGACGGCTCTTGTCTGGTTGACGGAGGACGGTCAATCGGCGCTGACCCAACAATGGGTCTCGATTGTCCACGAGTAAGAACGAATTGTTAAAAAAGGGATTTTATAGGATACTTGAACAAGAGACAGGAAGGTAAGGGGGAGGATGAAATGAAGACGATTCGCGGAAAGTACGGCGAAGCGAAGATTTTTACACACAATGTCGATGACACGACGATTGAACAGGTGACGGGGATGCTGAACGAAAACATTGCTGTCGACGGCAATGTCCGAATCATGCCCGATTGTCACGCCGGCAAGGGCTCGGTCATCGGCACGACGATGCGGATTCACGATAAAGTGGTTCCAAATCTCGTCGGTGTCGACATTGGCTGCGGCATGTTATGTACACAAATCAACCGTGAAGGAACAGCCGGCGTCGATTATGAGAAGTTGGATGCTGCGATTCAGGCACTGGTTCCGAGCGGCATGTCGGTTCGCAATCAGCCGCACCGGTTGTCGGAACAGATTCCGTTTGAGCAGGTGTTGGCACCGTTTAACGAAACACGGGCCCGGTTATCAATCGGCACGTTAGGCGGCGGGAATCACTTTATCGAGCTGAACGCGGACGACGAGGACAATCTCTATCTCGTGATTCATTCCGGCAGCCGGAACCTCGGGAAAACGATTGCCGAGCATTATCAAAAGCTGGCGGAAAGCTCACAATTCACCGTCGATACGGCGTCGGTCGTCGCCTCACTGAAAGATCAGGGACGGGAGCAGGACATCCAATCGACGTTGGTCGAGCTGAAGAGTCAGTTCAATGAAACGAATAAAGATTTAGCGTACGTGTCCGGTTCCGATATGGACAACTACTTACATGACTTAAAAATCGCTCAAACGTACGCAGCGCTGAACCGTCAAGCAATGACCGACGTCATTGTTGAAGCGATGGGCTGGTCGGTCACGGAACAGTTCGATACGATTCATAACTACATCGATCTCGAGCGGATGATTCTCCGCAAAGGTGCGATTTCAGCGCAAGCCGGTGAAGTCGCCATCATTCCGATGAACATGCGTGACGGTTCACTGATCGTTAAAGGAAAAGGCAATCCGGACTGGAACTATTCGGCGCCACACGGAGCAGGACGGATCATGTCCCGTTCGAAAGCCTTTAAATCCGTTGATCTGAGAGAATTTGAAGCGACGATGCAGGACGTCTGGTCGAGTTCGGTCGTCGAATCGACACGTGATGAGTCGCCATTCGTCTATAAACCGATGGAGGAAATCATCCGGAACACAGAAGATACGGTCGAATTACTCAAAGTCATCAAGCCGCTCTATAACTTTAAGGCGAAGTGAGCCGGTAGGTGTCTGCGACTTTGAACCAGACCAAATCCCCCGACCTTCTGATTGGAAATGAATCAGTGGTGAGGGGATCGGTTACATAATATTTACTCGTTGTCAGTCTTTACTACT
This sequence comes from Exiguobacterium sp. s127, assembly GCF_018618695.1. Taxonomy (NCBI): domain Bacteria; kingdom Bacillati; phylum Bacillota; class Bacilli; order Caryophanales; genus Exiguobacterium; species Exiguobacterium sp. s127. The sequence goes on from NZ_JACSMO010000005.1 coordinate 71,481, forward strand.
GCCGTACCAAAGTCGGCGTTGAAGGCACGGCACCAAATCACGACGGTATTGTACTTCGTGAAATCGACATCTGGAGGGACAGCATAATTTTGATTGCCGGTATTGCCTTTTAATGCCCCTAAGTTGATGCCTTCTTTTGGCTCCATACCCGGTTGAATGAGATAGACGAATAAATCTGGACCATTCGTCGTCTTGAAATCTTCAAACCGGAGATACTGACCGTCATCTGCTTGAATCGTTTTGAGTGTTCCTGAGGTTTTGTAGTTTTTTTCTCCATCGACGAATTTACCGGAGAACGTAAGCTCTTCCTCCTGCGTGCCAGGTGTCGTAGTTTCCGTTTCATCTTCAGTATCCGGTGTCTGTTCTTCCGTTTTGACATCAGAGGAAGTCGGGGGAAGTCCTTCGTCAACTGCTTTATCAAAAAGAAGCGGCGAGACTAACCACCAACTGATTGCCAGGATACCGACGATGACGACGCCAAGGAGAATCTTCGTGATTGTTTTCATGTGCATCACTCCACTTCAGAGGTTTTTCAGTGCAGCGTTCGGACATCTGCGTCTTGGTTAAATTTTATCATATGTGGAAGATATCCGTTCATCAGAAGACGCTAGTTACTTAGATATTTGTAAGTCTCCCCATCATCAGCGCTGCGGAGAAAGCCTGCTTTTACAAGTACGGATTGGGAGGCACGATTTTCATGTTCTGTATACGCGCAGACTTGTAAAACTTTCATCTCCTGCAGTCCAAACTCGGTAACGGTCTTGACGGCTTCTGTCATATAGCCGTGACCGCGGAAGTCCGGTTTCAGGACATAGCCGATCTCAGCAATGTTGTTTTGGTAGCCGCGGCAAAAACAGCAGTTCCCGATAAATTCGCCGGTCGACTTTAAGTACAGTCCCCACGTAATCCCGTCCCCATTGAAATAATCGCGGGCAATCTGACTCAAGATGTTGACTACGTCAAGGCTGTTTTTTGCCTGTTGCCCATCATAGACCGTAATCTCAATCATTTGATTCGCTTCACTTAATCGAATTTCTTTTAATAACAGCTGTTCGCTCGTCAGTTCAGGAAAGACGTCAAAATAGTATTTTTCTTTCATGGGGCATTCCTCCTTGAATTTGCTTCTTACCTCAAGTGTACGTTATCCGATACGAATCGGAAGCATAACATCATCAAAACTAAAAATCCGTTCATTGATCAGGAGGAATTTACATGCAAAAGAAAGCGTTAGTCGTTATTGATATTCAAAATGACATGACAAAAAATTATAAGGAAGTCATCGGTACGATCAATCAGTCAATTGATTGGGCAGTTGAACAGGACATGCATGTGGTCTATATCCGGCACGAAAATTTATCAGCCGGGACAAGAACGTTTAAAACCGGGACACGTGGTGCCGAGTTAGCACCCGATTTAAATATCGTTTCAGATCATGTATTCACAAAATATAAGGGGAATGCTTTAACAAGCGAAGCGTTCGCGGCGTTTATTGAGCAGCACGAGATCACCGCCTTTTATCTGACCGGTGGAGACGCGACAGCTTGTGTCAAATCGACCTGCTTCAACTTACGTAAACTGGATTATGACGTGACAGTGATTACGGACGGGATTACCAGCTATGACAAAAAGAAGCTTCCGGAGATGATTGAATACTATGAGAAAAAAGGCAGCAGCATCATCCAGTTCAAGGATTTACTTTCGGTTGATTAACGCTGTTGAAGGAGGGGGGTAACATGAAAAATGTAATTAAAGTACTGATTGTTTTGTCCGTCTCAATAGGTCTGATGTTGACAGGTTTTCCGTCAAACGAAGCCGTGGCGAAAAACAAAAAAGAAACACAACATGACACCTTTAAAAAGTTAAAAATGAATGCCTCGATGACCAGTGTTGCGAAAGTCATGTATGGCAAGAACTATAAAAAACATCTGTGTGACCGCTCAGAAGATGAGGTGAAAGTTAATCTTTTATGCAGTGGAGAGGTATACGATTCCAATACATACGATAAAAGCGGGAAGCTAAAATATTTGAAGTATGAGTTTTATTTGTATCCGAATCCAAAGGTGCCGAATGAATCGGACAATACGGATGAAGTGACGTTCCAAACCGTCCGGATGTTGCTCGTATTTAAGTCGAAAGAGCACAGCAAGCAGTTAAAGCTTGTCGAAAAACATTGGTTTGACGTATCCGTCGAAAATTCGAAACGTGTCTACAACAATCAAAAAATTGAAAAAGGCATGACGAAAAAGCAGTTGGATGACGTGCTGACTGGAACAGGGCTCGGGAGATACGAAGCCGTCTCGTATATCGACTATTCAAAAGTCGGAAAGCAAGCCGGTAAACAACAGCCTGTTTTTTTAAAGGCGTACAAGACGTATTCGTATTCTGTCTTGAATCAGAAAGAGAATATTCTGTACTTCTTCGAGATGAAGTACAGTCGGACGAAAAAAGAGTATGTCGTTTCGTATGTGGAGTCCTGGAGGGAGAACATTAAATGAAATGGAGAAAAAAATACTTGATTTTGTTATCCAGTGTTTTTTTGATTGCGGGATGCACAGACGATGCTGTGACATCTAAGCCTAAATCAGAAAAGAAAAAAGTCACTGTTTCGAATCAAAAAACAGATGAAAATCAAATCATGAATCATGACCAGTTTGAACAGCTGTTTGCACACATGAACGAACACTTGAAGATTGATCATTTTCAGCTAAAAGCAAGTACGCGGCGTTCAGATTTCACAATCATCGACAAGGAATTAAGCTTTGGTAAAAGAAATTGGTTAACCGTTGATGGAAGTAGTGATAGTGCCTCAACACAAGAAAGCCTATATTTCGAAGATAAAAAACAGACGACGCAGTTGTCGGTCCACTTTGCCTACACCGACCACTACATAGGCGAAGATATGATCCAGTATCCCAGCAGCTCGGGCTATGACAAATTGAATCAAAAACTCGCGAATCAATCTGATTTAATACTTATCAGCTACAAGAATTTAGTGATTTCCGTCCAACAAAATAAATTAAGTAAAGTAGACCCGGAAACGACAAAACTTGCAGTTGAGCGAGTCATCAAGGAGTTAGGACAATTAAACATACATTGAATCCCCTGACCGAAAGGGAGAACAGAAATGACAAACAGAATATATTTCATATCAGGTCCAGCAGGAGTAGGGAAATCAACGACGTCAACCATTTTAGCTGAAAGAATTAAGAGAAGTGCTTATATTTCGGGTGATCTTATAAGCCACCTCCCAGTTTCGGGACATGAAAAACCTTGGGAATCAGTTCAAGCAAAAAAACTCGTGTGGGAGAACCTGATTGCACTGACAAAAAACTTTATTAAGTCTGATTTCGATGTGATTATTGATTGGATAATTTCGTTAGAAGATATCCGTATCTATGCCCCTGAATTGTTCTCTTTAGATGTTGAGATGAAATTCGTCATTTTGTGGACGGATGAGAAAGTCAATGTAAATCGCGACAAAACGCGTTCTGAAAATGAACAAATGGGGGAGCGGGTAAAAATATTGAGAACTGATTTTCTCTCAGAAAAAAATCAACATCCTTACTTTTTGGATACTACCCATTTAGAGCCTAAGGATGTTGTCACCTCCATCATGGAGGAAGAAAGTTATCTTATTGAACTTTAAAACAAATCAAATGAAGGATGAAATACGATGAAGATAGCCACTTTTAATATTTGGAACAAACAGGTTGAGTGGGAAAAGAGGATAGAGGTTATTTGCGGTGAAATCCAAAGAATAAATCCAGACATAATTGCTCTTCAAGAAGTGAAAACTTTTATTAGTGCAGAAAGTAATATGAACGTAGCTCACTATATAAGTGAAAAACTAGAATCATTTCACTGTATTTTTAAAGAATATCCTGATTCACCAGACGAGGGATTGGCTTTTTTAAGCAAATTTCCAATAACATCAACGGATATGATTTGGAATACGGATACAGATGAGTCTAATTACTGTGCGATTAGAATAACAGTTAAACATGATGACTTAGACTATGGAATTACTAATGTTCACTTAAATTGGAGGACGGAAGAAATTCGTCAAGAGCAAATCATGACCGTCAACCAGTGGATTTCCGACAATCAAAAATCCTACGAAATACTTTGCGGTGACTTTAACGACGTGCCTGATTCTAATACACATAGATATTTAATCTATAATGATTGGTCTGATGTGGCATTAAATTATGAGAAAAGAGGATTTAAAGCTCAACCAACCTTAGACTACACTAACAATACATACCTAAAGAACGAAGGAACCTCACAAAAAACGTTACGGTACGATTGGATTCTTCTAAAAAGTAAGACATCTTTAAAAAGTTGGCAAATAGATTCTGTAGAAATATTTGGCGATAAGTTGCTGGGCAAATATGCTGTTCTTCCAAGCGATCATTACGGCGTGATAGCAGAAATTAATTAATCTCTTTTTGCTTTGTCACCATAAAAGGTAGTTGGTACATTAAGTCCGTCAGATGTTGGAACGGACATCGAAAAAAGTGACTCCCACAAGACCAATTTCTTTTAAACGAATTTACGTTATTCAGTTTTCACTTCGTAATCAGCTAAAATTTTATTTCCAAAAGTAGTAAGCATTTCTGAGCTGACGAAAGATTTCACTATGAAAAGTAAGTTATCTTTGCTGAAAACAGGATTAATCAGTAGTGCTTTTTGTTCAAAAGCAAAGCGGTTATGATCATAATTGATAATCAGGTCTTTCAGCCCGCGTAGATCACTTTTTGAAAGATCGAATAAGATGACAGCTTCATGTATCGTTGTGTTTTCCATTGCATCCGGTTGTAAATTTCCGAGTAGAGTCAGTAACGTTTGATTGTGAAATTTCAGCTTTTCGATTTCCTCTATCAAATAGGTATAATTTTTATCTGACATATTTGAACTCTCCCTCTTTTTGGCTCCATCTGATAATATTGTATCAATTTACCAATGGTTACCGTAGGCGATGTTTAAATTTCTCGAATAGAATTGATTTGGAGGTGTCGATGACATGCAGTTGCCTACACGACTTGGCACCGATGAGGCCGGCTATATTATGAATCAAACGAGTGTCGTGCGTACTCAAGCGATGTTTCGACCTGTCATTGAAGAAGTGATGGGTCTGTTGAAAAAACAGTTTGGTGAAGTACTTCACAGCGTTTACGTATACGGCAGTATCGGTCGCGGTACAGCCGTCCCTGGAAAATCAGATTTAGATTTGACGGTGATTTTAAGAGAAGACGTTCAAATGGGTTCTTTAAGAGAAGTGACACAAAATTTGTTAGAGCGGCATGCTGAAATCATAAAAGTTGATTACGACATAGGCACACTTGATACAGTGCTCAGTCCTGAAAATCTGTATGAATGGGGCTTTTGGATACGTCATGTCTGTTCCTGCATCGAGGGTTGCGACTTATCTGATCAGTTTCCGAATATGAAACCGGACGTGCGGATCAGTCGTGCTCTAAATCGGGAGCTAGCTGCCCAGTTGCGTAAAGCTCATGAAAAACTAGAGGCAGGCGACATGGCTCAAACGGAAAAACGATCTCTCGTTAAGCGGATGATCCGTGGTGCTTACTTAAACATCAATGTAAAAGATCAAAGTTTTGTATCAACCATTGAGGACAGCCTGTCGATACTGCAGCTATATTTTTCTGAAGATAAACTGATTGAGGATTTAGCGATAATGGCGGACAAGATAGTACTGTCAGACGAAGAATTATACGGTGTGTTGCTTCGATTTGAAGCAGCGTTTACTTAAAGATCGTAATTTGTCACACAGAGTAACATGGCTAAAAAAAGCCCCCGAAAAAACGGGGGCGAAGCATATACTTTATCTTTTCAGTTCACACCGTCTCATCCGTAAACGTTTCACCGGTCCGGCGCACGGTCGCTCCGAGTTCAGCCGCAATCGCATTGATCGCTTCTGAATCTTCATTGACTTCACTGATGATGATGACACCGTAGTGATCGGCACTGATTTGGTTCAGCGTCCGGTTAAATAAATCAAACGAATCGCGTTCGTTTTTTTCGTCCCGGTTTGCGCCGATCAAGTATCCGGCAACAGAACCGACGAGCATCCCGAATGGTCCACCGACGACACCGACTGCCATCCCGATCATTGAGCCTTTGAACGATTGATCCTGCTGCGTAAAGTCAATTGCATCGATGAACGAAAACCCGTCCGTCTCATCGCGTTTCGCTAAAACCATCTGTTCCATCTCGATTTCTTTAATCGCTTCGAGGTCCTTGATCATCTCAAAGCCAGTTTTGGCTTTTTCTAAATCGTTGAAAATAATCGTCGTAACGACGTGGGTTGCATCATTTTTATATTCTGCCATAATTTCCGCCTCCAGAAAGTTCTGATGTCGTTCTACAGTTTAGTAGTACCCGGAACGGAAGTATCGAAAACTAGAAACGTGAACTCCGCCTAAGCATATGATTGATATAACTTCTCAATTAGGCGATAAGGAAAACTTATCAAAAGTCTTTTGTTCTTTCAAATTGTAACGAGACCCATATTATACTATGATAGAGCTGTACAAGTAAGCGGTATCAGGGGCTTGATGTCGTCAACACTTAAAGGGGGAATCAGCATGAAACAAACGCAACCAACGCAAGACGTGTTTGGTGCACGCCGTTCGTTTGAAGCGAACGGTAAAAATTACAACTATTACAGCCTGGAAAAATTAGAAGAACTCGGACTAACGGAAGTCAAACGTCTTCCATATTCCATCCGTGTCCTGCTTGAATCGGTTCTTCGTCAACAAGATGGTCGCTCAATCACGAAAGAACACGTCGAAAACTTGGCGAAATGGGGAACTGCCCAAGTTTCGAACGATATCGACGTCCCGTTCAAACCGTCACGCGTCATCTTGCAAGATTTCACAGGTGTTCCGACTGTCGTTGATCTCGCGTCACTCCGTAAAGCGATGCAGGACCTCGGTGGTGATCCATCGGTCATCAACCCGGAAGTTCCAGTTGACCTCGTCGTCGACCACTCGGTTCAAGTCGATGCCTACGGTTTCGCTGGCGCACTCGCTGAAAACATGGATTTAGAGTTTGAACGCAACGAAGAACGTTACAAATTATTACGCTGGGCAACGACGGCATTCGACAACTACCGTGCCGTTCCACCGGCAACAGGAATCGTCCACCAAGTCAACCTCGAGTACTTGGCATCAGTCGTCCTTGAAAAAGAAACGGCAGACGGCACAGTCGACGTCTATCCGGATACACTCGTTGGAACAGACTCACATACGACGATGATCAACGGTCTTGGTGTCCTCGGATGGGGCGTCGGTGGAATCGAAGCGGAAGCCGGCATGCTCGGACAACCGTCATTCTTCCCAGTTCCTGAAGTCATCGGTGTCCGCATCACAGGTGAAATGCACCCGGGAACAACAGCAACGGACGTTGCCCTTCGCGTGACGGAAATGCTCCGTCAACAAAACGTTGTCGGTAAATTCGTTGAGTTCTTCGGTCCATCACTTCACTTGATGTCATTATCTGACCGTGCGACGATCGCCAACATGGCACCAGAATACGGTGCGACATGCGGATTCTTCCCAGTCGATACAGAAACGTTGACGTACCTTCGCTTGACAGGTCGTGAAGAAGAGTTGATCGAGAAAGTTGAAAACTACTCGAAAGCAAACGGCTTGTTCTACACACCACAAAACGAAGATCCAACGTTCACGAAAACAGTTGAACTTGATCTTTCAACGATCGTTCCTGCGCTTGCTGGACCAAAACGTCCACAAGACCGGATTGACTTGACAGACGTCCACACGTCATTCGAAAAAGCGTTGACAGCGCCGCAAGGCAATGCTGGATTCGGTCTTTCTGAAGATGAAAAAGATAAAGTCGCAGTTATCCAGTATGAAGACGAAGCGGTCGAGATGCGTACAGGGGACCTCGCGATCGCCGCCATCACAAGCTGTACGAACACATCAAACCCTTACGTCATGATCGGTGCCGGACTCGTTGCGAAAAAAGCAATCGAGCTTGGCTTGACGGTTCCAAAATACGTCAAGACGTCACTTGCTCCGGGATCAAAAGTCGTAACGGATTACCTTGAGAAATCAGGACTTCAACCGTACCTCGATGAGCTCGGGTTCAACACGGTCGGTTACGGCTGTACGACATGTATCGGGAACTCGGGTCCACTCGACCGTGCTGTCGAAGATGCAATTCTCGGTTCAGACCTGCTTGTCTCATCTGTCCTCTCGGGTAACCGTAACTTTGAAGGTCGGGTTCACCCGCTCGTCAAAGCCAACTACTTGGCATCACCACCGCTCGTCGTTGCATACGCAATCGCGGGAACAGTTGATGTTGATATCATGAACGCATCACTCGGAACAGGTAAAGACGGACAAGAAGTTTTCTTCGCGGACATCTGGCCGTCACGTGACGAAATTCAGACGATCATCAACACAGTCGTCACACCACAAAGCTTCCGTGCTGAATATGATTCAGTCTTCACAGGAAACGAACGTTGGAACAACCTCGACGTCCCGACAGGCGATCAATATGACTTCGACGAAGCGTCGACATATATCCAAAACCCGCCGTTCTTCGAGAACTTGGCGAAGGAAGCTGGACATGTTGAAGCATTGAATGATCTCCGTGTGTTCGGTAAATTTGCGGATTCTGTTACGACAGACCACATTTCACCAGCCGGATCATTCTCGAAAACGACACCAGCCGGTCAATACCTCGTCAATAAAGGCGTTGCACCAAAAGACTTCAACTCGTACGGTTCACGTCGTGGTAACCACGAAATCATGATGCGCGGGACATTCGCGAACATCCGGATCCGTAACCAAGTCGCACCGGGAACAGAAGGCGGATTCACGACGTACTGGCCAACTGGTGAAACGATGGCGATGTACGATGCTGCGATGAAATATAAAGAAGATGGCACAGGTCTCGTCATCCTCGCTGGTAAAGACTATGGTATGGGCTCGTCGCGTGACTGGGCAGCAAAAGGAACGAACTTGCTCGGCGTTAAAGCCGTCATCGCCGAGAGTTTCGAGCGGATTCACCGTTCGAACCTTGTCATGATGGGTGTCTTACCACTTCAATACGTCGCAGGTACGTCTGCTGAGTCACTTGGTCTAACAGGTGAGGAAGCGATCAGTATCGCAATCGACGAATCGGTCCGTCCGCGTGACATCATCCAAGTCACAGCGACAGCTGCAGACGGAAAAGTCACGAAGTTTGAAGCGATTGCCCGCTTTGACTCGGAGGTCGACATCGATTACTACCGCCACGGTGGAATCTTACCGATGGTCCTTCGCGAACGTCTTCAAAAATAAGGGATTGTCGTTGATTGAAAAGGTGGGGGGAACCCCGCCTTTTTCTATAGGAGGGAGGCCAGCCGATGAGTCGGTTCAAAAAGTGGTTTCAGCCGAAAGAGGAAGAACCTTTACCGATTCGTGATGTTACGCTCGATGAAGTCAAACAAGCGACCCACGAATTTGAGTTGACGTTACCGAAAGGGACGAACCGGACGGTCTTACTCGACGAAGCACAGAAAATTGATTTAGACCGCCTGGCTGTCCACCTCGGTGTTCGGTCGACACAAAGCTTTTACATGTCGCGGGAGACGTTCGCGATCATGGAAGCAAAAGACCGGGACATCGTCTATGAGATGGATCACGTCCAGCTCGCCGTTGATCGCTATTTTGATAAAGAAGGCAAGTTACCATTGAAAAAGTACACGAAGACATTTCAAGTCGATTGTGCGATGTTGTTTGCGACAGGCTATTTACGCGAATTGCCACAGCATTCGTATTACCTCGTCGACGAATCGATGATCATCGCACGTGAACCAAAAGAAAATTAACCGAAGACGGGATGAATCGCGCGCACGTGATTCATTTCGTCTTTTTTTGTCAATTTGTATGTTCGATGAACGGAATCGTTCAAAAGTCTGCCGTATTTCCTCAGAAATCAGTTGAACTTAGACAAACCCTTTGTATTCTAGGCGTAAAACCGATACCATTAACTATGAATCGAGACTGATTAGGATGGTGTACATGGCATGACGAAACGAACGAGTACATGGATTGCTGTAGCAATCGTGGCAATGGCGATACTCCTTGCCTATAATTTTTATTTACTGAATACGACACAGACCTCTAAAGAGGATGAAGCGACTCCCGTCAAACCGTTCTATACGATGTCCCGCATCCAGTATGTCGAAAAGAAATTATCGACGAAGGAAGATGCACTCGAAGCTCGGACGTACGAAGTCGTATTTGACGATCAGGGTCATTTCCGAACGGAAGTCATTGAAGGACCTTCGACAGGCACGACGGCGATTTGGGACGGTGAAATGTTCCGGGAATACGACGCTGACGGCAAGCTAGTCAATGAGACGGAAGCATCGAAAAGTGTCAGTGCGCCGCGCCCATTCTTATCGCGTGGCTTCAATGAACAAATCCTCGACTTCATCGATAAAGGTGACTTTGGTCAAATCGAGGGCGAGGCGGATATTGCCGGCAATGCAGCAGACGTCTACGTCAAAAAAGAACCGGCAAGCACGGTTCCGGATGAGTGGATTAAACAGTATCCATCGTTCTTCGATAAAGAGGACAATCAAGAAGAAGCGACATATTATGTCGCATCCGACCGTTCGAAAGTCTTAGGGGCGGAGTCACGGAATAACGGTAAGTTATTCTATTCCGTCAAAATGAAAAAAATCGAGTCGTTGGATGAATTTGATCCAGCTTGGTTAAAAATGAAGTAATCGAAAAACCGACTTGAACGTCGCACATCGTGGCGACAAAAGTCGGTTTTTTCGAGAAGTAGGAGGGACTAAAGCGATGGAAGCATTCTCGAAAGAGGAGATGTTCAAACAAATTGAAGCCTGGGAACAGGGTGAAAAAGTCGAGGAGGTCCGCGCCTTACGCTACGCACAAAGTAGTCGGCTGTTAAAAGAGACGGAAGCACTCGTCCGGATTCTCGCGCTACTCGTCGAACACCGGTACATCATGACGGGACGGATTGATGCGCTGGCAGAAAGCTGGATTCAAGAAATCAAACAACACGGTCGCTTACCGGAACGCTTGGAGCAATTGATGATTGAACAACAATTACAAGGCAGTTATCAACTGCTCGTCGCGAACACGTTCCCGACGATCCGTGAGACGGATAATGCCAATGCGAAACGATCGGCGACAAAAGATATGATTCAGCAGGCGAGTCAAATCGTACAAGAAACAGAACAAGTCGTCGAATTGACGGAACGGCTGCGGCGGATCGATGCGGCGCGCTGGACGGAATTGTTCGAGGCGGCAAAAGCGCTCCTCTTGTCGAGTGCCCGACTCGAACAGACGGCGACGGACTTTGTCAACAGTTTACAGGAACGGTTTTATTCACGCGAAGCCTTTCGGGAGATGACAGAGCTGAAGGTGACGGCGACGGAAGAATTACGCCGTGTCGTCTCACTGCTCCCGATTGAGATCAAACAAGTCGAACGCTCGGCACTCGAGGAACTCGATGCGATGATTGGACTCGAAGACATCAAGTTACGTGTCCATCAAATGTACCGTTTCTTGAAGTACCAGCAAAAACGGACGGAAGACGGTTACCGGTCGAGTGACCAGCCGTCACTGCACATGATTTTCATGGGTAACCCCGGTACCGGAAAAACGACGCTCGCTCGTCTGATGGCGAAAATCTATCATGAACTCGGATTGCTTGAACGGGCGGAAGTCGTCGAGACGGACCGGTCGTCGCTCGTCGGTGCATTCGTCGGTCAGACAGAAGAACAGGTCATGAGTAAAGTCCGGGAGGCGGTCGGTGGTGTCCTCTTCATCGATGAGGCCTATGCCTTGAAACGGTCCGGTCAAAGCGGGAATGATTACGGACAGGCGGCAATCGATACGCTCGTTGCGGCGATGACGAGCGGGGAATACGCGGGACGTTTCGCCGTTGTCCTCGCCGGTTATCCGGAAGAGATGCGTGACTTCCTAAAAGCGAATCCGGGACTCCGGAGCCGTTTTCCGGAATCGAACCATTATCTGCTCGCCGACTATACGGATCAGGAATTGCTTGAAATCGGTCGGTCGATTGCGACGTCTAACGATTATGTCCTGACGGATCAAGCGGAGCGGACGCTACTTGCGCGACTCGAGCGCGAACGGGTCGACTCGAGTTTCGGAAACGGGCGTGCCGTCCGTAACATCGTCCTCGATGCAATCTTCAAAAAGGGTGCGAGTCTCGGCGAAAGTGCGAGTCATGAAGACTTTGCCCTGCTCGAACAAGCGGATTTCGAACTCGCGGCACCGGAAGACGAGTCGATCGATGCAAGGTTAGCGTCACTCGTCGGTCTGACGGAACTCAAGGCAGAACTCAAACAAATCCAGGCACTGCTCTCGATGCAACAGCGTCGCCAGGAAGCAGGCTTTAAAGTCTTACCGGTCGAACTGCATGCCGTCTTTAGCGGCAACAGCGGAACGGGTAAAACGACGGTCGCCGCCCTTTATGCTGACGTGTTGCGTCAAGCGGGATATTTGAAACGTGGACATTTGAAAGTCGTCAGTCGCGCCGACCTCGTCTCCGGTTATGTCGGACAGACGGCGCAACAGACACGGGACGTCATCCGTGACGCACTCGGTGGTGTCCTCTTCATCGATGAAGCCTATTCGTTGAACGGCGGGGCGAATGATTTCGGCAAGGAAGCAATCGATACGCTCGTCGATGAGATGACGAAGCATAACGATAACCTCGTCGTCGTTCTCGCCGGTTACGAGCAACCGATGCAGGCACTGCTTGCAAGCAATCCCGGTCTGAAGTCACGCTTTAAGCGGGAACTTCACTTCCCGAACTACGCGAAAGACGAGTTGATTGAAATCATCGTCAATTACGCGGAACGCTACGGGTATGTCTTGACGGAAGAAGCGCGTCTGGCCTTAGATGAACAGATTCAGGTCGTGCCGAACGGAAACGCCCGTGCCGCGATTACGATTGTCGAACGGGCAATCGCGAAACAGTCCGTCCGATTGATTGACAAAGCGAGTGTCAGCGGTTCAGAATGGTCCTATCTTGAAAAAGAGGATTTTTAAGGGGGAAGTTACATGCACACGATTGAAATACCGGTTCGCTATGCGGAAACGGACATGATGGGGATCGTCTATCACTCGAACTATCTCGTTTATCTTGAAATCGCCCGGACGGAGTTGATTAAGTCGCTCGGTCTTGATTATAAGGAAATGGAAGAGGCAGGCTACGTCTCACCGGTAACGAACGTCAATCTCGACTACAAACGGTCATTGACGTATGGCGATACGGCGACGGTCTCGGTCTGGATCAGCCATTACGACGGACTTCGGACGATTTACGGCTATGAAGTCAAAAATGCGGATGGTCAACTTGCCGTCGCTGGAAAAACGACGCATGTCGTCGTCAAAAAAGAAAATTTCCGACCGATTCGTTTACCAAAGGTCTTTCCGAACTGGCATGCCATCTATGAACAGATGAGTGCTGAGGATGCACGACTCGTTTCGAACTAAGCCTAAGCCCTCAGCAGGATTTCTTGCTGGAGGGCTTTTCTATTGCGTCAATTAGAGGTAACATAGAATAGCACGAAGGAAGAGGGGAATACACGATGAAGAAAATCGTAGCAGTCAGCACGTTAGCGCTCCTCCTTGCAGGATGTAATCCTGGGGATCAAGGCGCAGAAGATGCCACTAAAACAGAAGATGCGACAAAAGAAAAAACGGATGACAACGTCGCCCAAGAAGATAAGAAGACAGACGCAGAAGTAGCGAAAGAAAAAGAAGCAGAAGAAGCGGACGCGAAAGCAGCTGCTGACAAGAAGGCTGCGGAAGAAAAAGCAGCAGAAGATAAGGCAGCAGCAGACAAGAAGGCAGCAGAAGAGAAAGCCGCTGCTGATAAAAAAGCCGCAGACGATAAAGCGACGGAAGATAAAGCAACTGAGGATAAAAAGGATGATGGTAAAACAACATCGTCGCAAGATCCTGAGCCGGATAAAAAGTCTGAACCGGAATCAGAGACACCGGACGTCGATAAATCGGATACGAAGGCCGATTTAGGACTCAATGAACTCGTCGTCGTCAACAAGAAATACAGTCTGCCAATCGACTACAAACCGTCTGATCTCGTCGTTCCAGACATCAGCTTCTCTTACTCGGGTGTGCTCGAACAAAGTTACATGCGCGCACCTGCCGCAAAACAAATTGAGAAGATGTTCGCAGCCGCTAAAGCAGACGGCGTGACATTGAATGCGGTCAGTGGTTTCCGGTCCGGTCAACGCCAGACGGTCCTCTACAATAACTATGTCGCACGAGACGGGAAAGCAGCAGCCGATCAATATTCGGCACGTCCTGGTCACAGTGAACACCAGACAGGGCTCGTCTTCGATATTTCAGCCCCGAGCGTCGGAAACGGCTTGACAGCTGAACTCGGCAACACAAAAGAAGGTAAGTGGATTGCGAACAATGCGGCGAAGTATGGTTTCATCGTTCGTTATGACAAAGGGTTCCAAGCGCGGACAGGGTATACGTATGAACCATGGCATATTCGTTACGTCGGTGTCGGTCCTGCAACACAAATCAAAAATAATGGACAGACTCTCGAAGAATATATGAAGGTCGGTCATTAATACTTTGGAGGTTGACCATGATTGAAATCATTGGGATTTTGATTCTCGGCTATCTGCTTGGATCGATACCATTTGCGTTACTTGTCGGAAAATGGGGACACGGGATAGATATCCGCCAACACGGGAGCGGTAACTTAGGAACGACGAATACGTTTCGTGTCTTAGGTAAAAAAGCCGGGATCATCGTCTTGATTGGGGATCTCGGTAAGGGGGCGGTCGCGAGTCTCGTCCCAATTCTGCTCGCGTCAGAACTCCATCCACTCTTTGCCGGTATTGCGGCAGTCATCGGACATATTTATCCGATCTTCGCAAAGTTCAAAGGTGGAAAAGCTGTCGCGACATCAGGTGGGATGTTGCTCGTGACGAGTCCACTCTTATTCTTGATTTTGCTCGTCTCGTTCTTAACGACGCTTCGTTTCAGTCGAATGGTGTCGCTCAGCTCGATTGTCGCGGCAAGCATCGGAATCGTCGCTGCCGTGTCGATCGGCATCGTACAACACGACTGGATCGTTCCGACGTTCTTTACCGTACTTGCTTTGTTCGTCATCTTCAAACACCGCGATAACATCGGTCGGATTCGTCAAGGGACCGAGTCGAAGATTCCGTTGTTCGATAAAGAAAAGCAATAACAGTCTGACTTTAGTCCACCTTTATTCATGTCATCCGTGAATAAAGGTGGACTTTTTTTGTCTGAGGGACGTGTTAATTCTGAAAAAATGAGGAATTCAACAACAATTCATAGGAAGCACACGTTTTTTTACACCGGATTTACAAGACCTTTACAGACGTTCGGTACACTAGAACTAGTACTCGTTAATGAAGGGGGAAGGTCGTGTGTCGTTACTCGGAGAAGAACGAAAAGGACAAATCATGAAATGGCTTGAAGAAGAAGGGAAAGTCATGACGAAAGATTTAATTGATCGATTGGATGTTTCAGGGGAGACCGTCCGTCGCTACCTGGAGGAACTCGAGCGGGACCGCCAACTCAAACGTGTTTATGGGGGAGCCATCTATCAAGGCGGAAAACCGGAATCGCCGATTTCCCGTCGGACGGATCAATTGTCGCGTCGTCTCGCGCGTTACGCGAAAGGCTGGCTCAGTGAATACTCCTGTATCTTTTTAGGAAAAGGGGAACCCGTCGAGCACTTATTGCCGTACTTAACGGGAGCGGCGACGATTGTGACGAACTCGCTCTCGATCGCAAACCATCTGGAACAATGTCGTAAGAATGGACCGTTCAACGGTGAAATCCGCTTACTTGGCGGAACTGTCGACACCTATGGTCAAACGGTCGGTGTCGAAGTGTTGCAAGCACTTGATTCCTATGCGTTTGATGCCTGTTTCCTTGCATTTGACGGCGCAGAAATCGAACGAGGCTTCGTTAGTGACGACATCGAGTCATCCTTGATTCAAAAAGCCGTCATCGGTTGTACGAAAGACGTCTATGCCTTTTTAGCATGTGACGAGTTTGAGGGGAACCGCAAGTATAAAGTCGCCGAGTTCCGACGGGCTAAAATCGTCCTCAGTCCTTCGACCTATCCACCATCATGGGAGATGAAGTTGTTTAACGAACGGGTGAACTGGACCGTCGTCTCGTGATACACTGATGCGGGAGGGATGTACATGTTAGAAGTAATCGCAGCAACCGTCGAAGAGGCGACGGCTGCAGAACAAGCAGGCGCAGATCGACTCGAGCTCGTATCTGCCTTATCGGAAGGTGGACTGACACCAAGTTACGGATTGATTCGTCAAGTTCTTTCGGCAGTCGAAATCCCGGTCCATGTCCTTGTCCGGCCACATAGTAAGTCATTTGTTTATTCAGAAGCGGATCAAGAAACGATCATCACCGATATCGACTTGATTCGTGAATTAGGGGCTGCCGGCATCGTCGTCGGTTCGTTGACAGCGGATGGACGGATTGATGAAGGATTCCTCGGTCGCGTCATCAAACACAAAGGGGAGCTGTCGCTGACGTTCCACCGGGCCATCGATAGCAGCCGTGATATCCACGAAGCAGCCGAGGTCTTAGCCGACTTCCCGGAAGTCGACCGCATTTTGACGTCAGGTGCTAAAGCAACGGCGCTCGAAGGACAAGTGGTCATCGCGGAACTCGTTGAACGACACGAGGAATTGACGATTTTACCGGGCTCCGGGATCACCGTCGAAGCAGCAAAAGAGTTGTTGGAAACGACGAAAGCGACCGAACTCCACGTCGGTTCAGCAGTTCTCGTTAACGGAAAAGTCGATGCATCAAGAGTATCGGCCTTGAAATCACTTCTTTAAAAAAGCATCGGTAACGAGAGGTGCATCTTCCCTGAGTGGGAGGGTGTGCCTCTCCTTTTGTTTGCTGCTGTCGTCCGTCCATCTTTCAGTAGTTTGTCACAACTTTCTCTGAAATCGAAGCACGTCCCTATTTTTTCAAGCGGGACTACGTTAAAATCAAATGGGAAAGTGAAGTGAGAAGGGGTTTATGATGACAAATTCAGCGTACAAAAAAACAGCACTCGCGACATTAAAAGGCAACTGGTTTGTTGGGCTAAGCATTTCAATCGTCTATTTTGCGATTTTTGCCTTAGCGGCCAGTCGAATGTCGTTTGATCAAGAAGACATTGGAAGTATGATGAAGTTCGTTGGCTTGAACATCGTCGTCACGATTATTTTGGCACCGGTCACGGTCGGACGGACGATTTCCTACTTACGGTTCGTTCGAGGTGAAAAAGCCGGCATCGGAACGTTGTTCGAAGGATTCGCTTCGTTGAAATCATATGTCCGGACGATTCTTTCGTACACGGTCGTCACACTGCTCGTCTATGCAGGATCATTTTTGATTTTACCGGCGATCTATTTCTATCTTGTTTACCGACTCGTCCCGTATATTCTCGTCGATCGTCCGGAACTGTCGTTTATTCAAGTATTAGGAGAGAGCCGACGGATGATGCGTGGACAGAAACGACGTTTGATCAAACTCTACATCAGCTTCATCGGTTGGGGAATTCTCGCCTTGTTGAGTACGGTCGGTGTCATCTTCCTGACGCCGTATTTCGATACGACGATGGCGCATTTTTATGAGAAATTAAAAGCAGAACAACCAACAACGGTCGAATGATTGGCACGGATGGGTCCTCTGAGAAATCGGAGGACCTTTTGAGTTGGACTGGATTCGAAGTAAACCGACCGTTCGTGCCTTCCTGCCTTGCCTCGTCTCCCAAGCGGCAGTGAATTTGTGCCGCTTCGCTGCGCTGCAGGGTCACAAACGCACTGCTATTCGCCAGGGAGCGATTCAAGACGGACGGCTCGGTCGAATCATTTTGTTTTCAAGAAGGCAAAGATAATATGCTCAGAGGTATGTTGTTTGTGAGTCATGTAATGGTAAATTCGGAGTAAACTGACCGTTCGTGCCTTCCTGCCTTGCCTCGTCTCCCAAGCGGCAGTGATTTGTGCCGCTTCGCTGCGCTGCAGGGTCACAAATGCACTGCTATTCGCTAGGGAGCGATTCAAGACGGACGGCTCGGTTGAATTGTTCTATTTTCAAGAAGCCAAAGATAATATGTTCAGAATCGCTTCGCTTTTCGTGACTCCTACGGGAAAAAGCGCAAGGTCACCTTGCGCTGGCAGAGCCAGGCGAGACCCTGCTCCTTGTTCGTCAGAAGCAAGGAGCAACGGCTTGCGGCTCGCCCGAGGAAAGCACGGGAAGCAAGAAGCGGTTGCCGCAACAAACGGACTTTGCCCTTTATGATTTCCCTTTATGATTTCTATGTGGAAAGCACGGGAAGCAAGAAGCGGTTGCCACAACGAAGGCACTCTCTTCTTATGATTCCTGCATGAAAAGCACGAGAAGCAAGAAGTAGTTGCCACATACGATTTCTCATTAATCGATATCAAGTAATCAAAAAAGGTCCACCCAACTGAATCGGGCGAACCTTTTTGTTACGGTTATTGTTGCGGTGACTTTTCAGCGAGTAATAAATAGAGTGCTTGTGTACCGGACTCACCGTGCCCCATCGCTGCGAGCTCGTCATACAGTGATTTGACGAGCGCGAGACCCGGTGTCGAAATTCCCATCTCATCCGCCCGTTCAAGTGCCAGACGCATGTCTTTGATGAAATGTTTGACAAAAAATCCTGGTGAATAATTCTCCGCGATGACACGCGGAATCAAGTTCTCGAGTGACCAGCTGCCGGCAGAACCACTTTTAATCGTCTCGACGAACTGGGTCGGGTCGATGCCGGAGCGCGTGACGAACAATAACATCTCAGCTGTCCCGATCATCGAACCGGCAATTGCAATCTGATTTGCGAGTTTCGCCGATTGTCCTTTTCCGGGACCACCGAATAATGAAATCGAGCGTCCCATCGCCTCAAACAATGGTTTGACGTCAGCGAAAGCCTGTTCTTGACCACCGACAAGAATCGCGAGTGTCCCGTTTTTCGCACCAAGGTCTCCACCTGTGACAGGTGCATCGAGTGAAACGAGCCCGTTTGCTTGTGCCTGCTCCGCGATTTTGACGGCGAGCGCCGGGCTTGATGTCGTCATGTCGATGACGATCGTCCCGGGCGCAGCATTCGCTAAAATTCCGTCTTCACTGAAGTAAATCTGTTCGACGTCTTCCGGGTACCCGACGATTGAAATGACGACGTCTGCGCCGGTGACGGCTTCTTTAATCGTGTCGACGATCGTCGCCCCGTCCTGTTCGAGCGGTAAGCCTTTTTCTTTTGTCCGGTTATAGCCTTTGACGGCAAAACCGGATTTCAGTAAGTTCCGCACCATTCCTTGCCCCATGACACCGAGTCCAATAAATCCTACCGTTTTCGTCATCCGTGATTCCCCCTGATTGCATCGGTCTGACCGATGAATTGTTGCGTTACGAGTTTATTATACAAAACATTCGTCTCGACGAGGGTGTCGTGTGTCCCGATGCCGGAAACCCGTCCGTCCTCAAGAACGATAATTTGATCCGCGTGACGGACTGTCGCCAGGCGGTGAGCGATGACGAACGTCGTCCGTCCGCGCATCAGACGTTCAAGTGCTTCTTGGACGACACGTTCCGATTCTGAGTCAAGGCTTGACGTCGCTTCGTCGAGCAGTAAGAGTTCCGGATCACGCAGCAAGGCACGGGCGATCGCAATTCGTTGCCGTTGTCCACCCGACAGTTTGACCCCGCGTTCGCCGATTTCCGTCATGTAGCCGTGCGGGAACGACTCGATGAAGGCATCGGCATTCGCCATTTCTGCAGCATCGCGGATTTCCTGTTCCGTCACGTCACGGACGAGTCCGTACAGTAAATTATCACGAATCGTTCCCGACAAGACGGGTGAATCCTGGGCGACGTAGCCGATTGCCCGGCGCCAGCTTTCAAGTCGGAACGTCTCGATGCCGTCCGGTCCGAGTGAAATATCTCCTGACGTCGGTTGATAAAACCGTTCGAGCAACGCAAACAACGTCGATTTTCCAGAACCGCTTGGTCCGACGATCGCCGTCGTCTGGCCGTGCGGCAAAGAAAAGGACACGTCATGCAGTAACGTCGTCTCATCATAGCCGAACGAGAGCTGATTGAACTGAACCGCGCCGAACGGACGGGTGACGTCACGCGTTCCTTGTTGCTCCGGCTGTTCTTCGAGCAGTTCCGAAATTCGTTCTGTCGCCCCGCGTGCTTTCTGGAGCTTCGAAATGAATTCTGTCATCGTCACGAGCGGGGTCATGATTTGGAACAAGTAGAGTGAAAAGGCGACGAGCTCACCGGCAGAAATTTGGTTCGTCGAGACCCGGTAAGCACCGAAGCCGATGATGATGATCAGCATCGATGTCAGCGTCACGTTGAACAGCGGTAACAGAATCGCTTGAATCCGACCTTCTTTGACGCCGAAGCCGAAGAGATTCTCAATCTTTTCGTTTCCACGGTCCATTTCGTAAGACTCGGTCGCTTGCGATTTGATGAGCCGGACTTCGCTCAACATCTCGGCGAAGAAGCCGGATAATCCGGCGAGTTCTTTTTGTGTCGCCCGGGAAATCTCATGCAGTTTCCGGACGAGCGGGATGATGATCAGTAACGTCAACGGAACGGCAATCACCATGACAAGCGTCATCTGCCAATCGAGGAAAAATAAAATCGTGATGGCCCCGATGATGGAAACGACGGATGTCAACAGGCGGACGAGCTGCTCCGACAACAACTGTTGTAACGTCGTCGCGTCATTGTTGAGACGGGAGACGAGCTCCCCTGATTTTGTTTCATCATAAAATGGAACCGGTAGACCGAGGAGATGTTTCCACAGTAATGTCCGCAAGTTGGCGACGATGCGTTGCCCGGCAATCTGGAGCCAGTAAATCGAAAAGGCGTTACTGACGAGTTGGACGAGAAAAACGACGATGAATAAGGAAATCAGTCCGGGTGTCAGCCGATCGACCGAGAAATTATCAATCAGTGATTTCAGAAACCACGGAATCATCAGTGCTGCTAATGCCTGGATGACCGATACGGCGACGGCTGCTGATAGCAGACCGAC
This sequence comes from Exiguobacterium sp. s127, assembly GCF_018618695.1. Classification (NCBI taxonomy): domain Bacteria; kingdom Bacillati; phylum Bacillota; class Bacilli; order Caryophanales; genus Exiguobacterium; species Exiguobacterium sp. s127. The sequence continues at coordinate 92,631 of NZ_JACSMO010000005.1, forward strand.
CGGGGGATTACTTTTTTTGAGAAGATGTAAAAATGATTTGAATGTAGCTTGCTCCATACGGGCACTTCCTTTCCTATCTATTGTCTTGCGAAAACGGACTCGGGTCAACTTATAGCGATTCGCTTGACAGTGTTTCTGTTTCTCGCGGACACTGAAGACAGATAGGTAAACAGAGAGGAAGAGGGAAATGAAAGTATTAGTCGATGCCGATGGGTGTCCAGTCGTTGATTTGACAATCCGGTTAAGCGCCGGGGTGGACGTGTTTTTAGTCTGTGATACAGCGCATGAATTTAACCGGGCGGGGGCGACAACGATTACAATTGGACAAGGTCCGGATGCGGTCGATTATGCAATCGTCAACCGGATTTCACCGGGTGATATCATCGTCACACAAGATTATGGACTGGCGGCACTTGCCTTAGCGCGTAAAGGACGGCCGATTGACCAAAATGGACGAATCTTTACAGATGACAATATTGATTTTCTCTTGCATACGCGGCATGTCGGCCAACAAATTCGTCGGGCCGGCGGACGGACGAAGGGACCGAAAAAGCGGACGCGCCTAGAAAACGAGCAATTTGAAGTGTCCTTCCGCTCCTTACTGAAGCAAGAAGAATTCAAATGATGTATGCCCGCCTTCTCATACGCGTGGTATAATTTTAGAAACGATTTTTCAGCTAGGAGGAAGAAATTCATTGAAAAAAGTCATGCGGTACCGTCCAACTAAAAAAACACGACCATATCGTTTGAAGAGTGGATCGTTTCCTTCGATCGAGCAAAGTGCGGACGTCACGACGGATCAGCAACAAATCGGTCAGCTGAAACACGACTTGCTCGCAGCCGAAGATAAATTAAGACACCGAAATGAAATCATGGAAACACTCGCGACACAAAACGTCGAATCTGCGTGCGAGACGCTTCTGTTGAAGCTGCTTCCGCTCATCGGATTGACGCGTGGTGCAATCATTCTCTACCGGCGCGAACAACTCAGTCATGTCGTGACAGAGGCGGTGGAAGAGATGGAGTTGATTGAAAAGGACTTAGATCAATATTCCGTTTTGCGCCGTGCATTCGTGATGCGAAAGTCCGTCCAACTGCCGATTGAAACAGGAGGATATGAGTCCGCGATTCCAATCCAGTCACCGAGTAACAACAGTGTCGTCGGGTTGATTTATTTAAAGCATGAGTTCGAGCAATTTAATTTAGAACAAGTCGGAGACATCTTAGACTTGTCACGCAAGCTCGGGATGACGTTAGAGCGACACCTCTTGTTCCATCAGATGGAGCATGAAAAAATCAAGACGTACCAGTTACTCGATTCGATTCGCGAAGCAGTCCTCTACATCGAGAGTAGTGGCGAACAAATCTATGCCAACCAAGCGTTGCTCGATATGTTCCCGCCAAAACTGTTGAATCAAGCACAAGGATTTCGGCATGCCTACGAGCGGGCGACATCGCTGTTTGAGCACGTCGACCAACCGGATGCGTTGCACGATTATATTGGTCAGCTGATGAACGGTGATATACCGGGTGAAACGATTGAACTGTCAGCCTTTCGAGGCAATCTCTTGCTCAGTGCCTATGCGGAGCGGATTGCGATTGCGAACGTCGAGTGGGGCATGATGCTCGTCTTGCGCGATGTGACGAAAGATAAAGAACTCGACTTGAAGCAAGCTGAATTCGTGTCCATCGTCTCTCACGAACTGCGGACGCCGCTCTCTTCAATCATGGGATTCACAGAATTGTTGATGAAGCGTTCCCTCGACGGACCCCGTCAAAAGAAATACCTTGAGACGATTTATTCCGAGACCGTCCGTTTGTCTGAGCTGATCCACGACATCCTCGAAATTCAAAAGGGTGAAGATTTGACGCAAGGGGCAACGAAAAGAACGATTGATTTAAAGAAACTGCTGATTGAAATGAAAACGATGTTCGAGTTAGCGAGCAGTGAACATACAGTTCGGATGGCGTTCGGTTCAGGGGCGCATCTCTTGATGGCAAGCGAAGAAAAAATGAAGCAATTGTTTACGAACTTAATCATGAATGCGATCAAATACTCACCGAATGGTGGAAACATCGAGATACGTACTGAAGTGACAGCACAAGACGTCCGGATTGAAGTCGAAGATGAAGGGATCGGTATTCCGGATAAGGCGTTACCGTTCATTTTTGATAAATTCTACCGGGCCGATAACTCGGATACCCGGAAAATTGGCGGGACAGGTCTCGGACTTGCGATTTGTAAAATGATCGTCATGGACCATGGGGGGGCGATTTCTGTTCAGTCAGAAGTTGGTGTCGGAAGTCGCTTCATCGTTGAGTTCCCGATTCATCCGATGTCATGATACGAAAGGAGGCAGCACAATGGATAATTCTCAAAGCCGCTACGAAGCCTTACATCCGCTCGTCGAAGAAATTTTAGAGAAACTCAGTGAAAAAATTGGCGTCAATTCGTTATTTTTCGCACTGAATGATTCAAGTAGCAACTTCATCGTCAAAGCAATCAATCAAGATCAAGAATTGATTGAAGAAGGATCGACGCATGTGTTCAACCACGTCCTTTGTAAACTGGTCATCGATGAGAATGCAGGAAAAATTCAAATCAATGAGTTATTGACGAGTCCATTGACGGTCGACCATCCCGTCACAAAGGCATTAGGAAACGGGAGCTTTCTTGGCGTCGCAATCAAAAACGCCGACAATGAGAAAATCGGAACGCTTTGTGCTTTTGACGATCGACCATATGACTTCTCAGCGAGCGATTTAGCATTGATTGAACATTACGCTGATATCATCAGCAAATCGATCAGTGTCGAAACATACGTCATTAAAGATGCCTTGACGGATGTGTACAATGAACGGTACATGAACCGTTTGATTTCAAGTGTGACGATTCATCCGGCATTTTTAATGGTCTTGAACCTGGATAACTTTCACGCTGTCAATGCCAAATTCGGATACCGTGTCGGCAACCGGGTTTTACAAGTCCTCGCCGACCGGCTGAAATATGTTCCGATTCCGAATCATGTCGTCGGACGGAAGGACGGCAATGAATTTATCATTCTTGCGCCGCTTGATGAACGAGAGTTTGAACAAACGGGTGCGATGTATGCCGATTACATCATGGCAGCAATCGAGGCGCCGATCGCGGACATCGGATTTGAACCAATTCATTTGACGGCGTCGTCCGGTGTCAGTTTGTTGACGGGGGATTATACGAACCGACAGACGCAAGTCTATGCGGCAGAGGCCTTGATGCAACAAGTGAAGCTCGATGGGAAAAATGGAATGCTGTTCGTCAATCAACAGCGGGAGTTCGAACAGCATCCGTTCGCTTCCGTTCTTGAAGAAGAGTTGACGCATGCGTTAGAACGCGGGCAATTCGAACTGTATTACCAGCGGATTCTTGATATGAAGCGAGGGGTGACCGTTGCGGTCGAGGCCTTATTACGCTGGAATCATCCTGTGCTCGGATTCGTCAGCCCGACTGACTTCATTCCAATTGCAGAACGTATGGGGGTCTTTGGCGACATCGGTCGATTTACGATTCGCCAAGCGATTGCCGATCGCGAACGGTTCGAAGCAGAATTCGACTTACCGGTTTCGGTTGCGGTCAATCTTTCCGCGAGTCAATTCCAGTCGAATCAACTGTTAGAAGAACTCTTGTCCTTTTCGAAGCAAGCAAACTTTAAACAAGATCGTGTCGTCCTCGAGATTCGGGAAGAAGTATTGCAGACGGGACGGAAAAAAGCAATTGAGCGCCTTCAACTGTTACGAAGCGCGGGATACCGCTTGACGGTCGATCATTTCGGTAGCCATTATGCATCGCTCAATTCATTGCTTCATCTACCGGTCCAGGCGGTCAAACTCGATCCCATCTTCACCCGACGTTTGGCTCAAAATCAGCTCGAACAGTCGATGATCCGGTCGGTCTATGCCTTGACGGAGGCGCTCGGTGTTTCGCTCGTCATTCAAGAGGTCGAGACATTATCGCAATACAAGCAGGTAGAAATGCTAGGCGAACGTTTATATGTCCAGGGGCACTATCTGCATCATCCGCAACCGCTCGATAAGTTGATTACGGACTTTGCGAAGAAAATGCAACCTCTTGATGTTTAACGGAAATCGTTCAGGGAATACTCTTAACTGTAGCTTAATTCAGTTAAGGGGGATTTCTCATGAATGAACAACACGATAAAGAAACAGATCCGATTACATCAGGTAATCAGATGACGAACGATGAAATTGCGGGACGTGATAAAGACGCGGCACCGGATACTCGCGATAAGCACGATCAAGCAAAAAACCAAAAAGCGGATGCTGAGAAATCAGACGATGCGTCCGAACAACCGGATCTTTCGCATGAAGCAGACGATGACTCTGACGTCGAAGCGAACGAGGAAACGAATCAAGATAACTAAGTGAGCGAACCGTATTCGTTCCACGCACCTAAAAGGCATCCACTCTTTCAGATGAGTCGATGCCTTTTTGAATGCAAATAAAGAGGTAGTCTGGCAAAGACTTCTTTCCGTTCAATCGGGCGGAACGGGACCTCGCTTTTTTACGGCGAGCAGATGGAATGTTGCATTTGCTTCTGCATATTCGGTATATGTGTCAGCGAGCGTTTCCCATTCATAAGGAGAATCAGAAAGAATATTTTTTAATACCTGTTCGCGGTTTGTCCCTTGCAACATGCAATTGACGAAGACTGCGCCTTCGCGCAACTGGTTCAAGATGTTGTTTACGAACGTTGTTTCGTTCTTTAAATCAATTTTATGGAAATGCAGCATCGAGTCTAACAACACGACATCGATCTGTTCGGAAATCGGAAAGGCATAAGCGTTGCCGACAATGCCTTCGACAGCATAGTCCTTTACTGAAGCGTGTTGGTTGAGCTGGGTGATACCGACGACGGAATGATCGACACCCGTCACGGTATAACCCAACTGTCCGAGTAACAAGGCGTCCCGTCCTTGACCACATCCTAAATCAAGCACGTGTCCCTTCGGTTGATATTCACTGAAAAAAGAGACGAGTCCCGGATAAGGCTGTCCGAAATAATTTTCATCTAAATAATACGTATCGTACGCAACTTTTTTCATGGGAAACCTCCTGTAGGATCATCGTCAAGCATCGCTACTGCTACTCCCCGCATCGCCGTCAAATCGGCCGTCGACCATTCCGCCATCTGTCGCATGCGACGTGTCAGTAATATCGATTGGAAACAGTAAAAAGGGAACTGTTTCCGTCGCAATGTCGTCGATCGTCGGAGCGAGTTGAGCAAATAGTTGTTGCAGTGTCGGATGATTTGCGAGATAGAGCCGGACAGCCGTTAAAAAAAGTAAGTCCTTTCGATGCTTGAAGTGGACATCCGAGCGGAGTTGCTCGACGATTTGATCGAGTTTTGAAGCATGTTCGGCAGGATCACCGAGTAAGGCGAGCAGACCGTGGAATGCAAGTGGGATGTGAGATTTACGATAACGTGCGCGCGACGCCCGTAATTGGTCGACATACGCCTCGAAATCGTCTTCAGGTAAAAGTGAAAATAGGAGAGCGACGATATAGGTCTGTTGGGCGCGACCAAACCGTTTCTTCAACAGATCGTAAGCATCTTCCACTCGTGCAAGAAGATGCTCGACCTCACCGCGCTTGTAACATTGGAAAAAGAAGAATGAGCCGAGTAAAGGGGAGACGATAAAACGGTGTTGTTGTTTGGCGAGTCGGTAAAGGGATAACGTCCGATGTAAGTGAGCGTCTGATGGATTAAGCCGGCTGATCAGCAGAGCGGTCGAGAAGGCATTTGCAGGATGCGTCATGCGATGCGTCGCAAAAAAACTTTGAATCGACATCATTTCCGTGATGCGCTCAAACGGAGACGCATCAAAGGCGTGGATTTTCGACGCGAGGAGCAGTGCCTGGGTCTGGTGCGAATGTAAGTGAAGTTCGATGTAATCAGCAGTCTGTTCGAGCGTCGAAAATTCTGTCGTATAATGACCAATCGTTTGATCAAAAGCGAGTTCGATCAAGATATTGTCTTGGTAGCTAACAAAATACTGTCCTACGTCTTCGAGCTGATGCAAAAAGCGTGTGCTTTCCTCCATCACAGCCCACCCCCAACTTCATTTTCCCTATTTTACCATGAGCACCCGGTAGAAGTTAACCGTCGAGTTGATCAATCATCCGTTCGGCGGCACGTCGATAGAGATTGCTCATATGTGCAAGTGAAAGGATCTGTTGCAGCTGATCGATTGGTTCGTTTTCATCAGCCGACGCTTGCTCAGCTTCGAATGTCTCGAGATTTTGTACCGTGTTTTCCAGGTAGCTTGCATAAAAGGCTTCTAGATTGAGCGTCTCGTTTGCGACACCTTGATTCAATTCAGTCAATGTTGTTTTGATGTCATTGATTGAGACGGTTCCTTTCAGTTGATAAATCAAGCTGATCAAAATGAGATGATTCTTCGTATACTTTTTATTCGTGACGGGGAAAAAGAGTTTCTTTTTCGCGTAATTGTTAATCATCGTCTTCGTCAAAATCGTTTCGCCTTCTGTCCGCGTCGTTGCTTCAAATGTCCGTTCGAACAATTGAATGACTTGATCCATATATAAGTCGATGTTCGGAATATCGTCTAACTGGAGTTGGCGATCGAGCGGTCGCGATTTGTCGTCATCGTGTGTCATTAAAAAAACCTCCATGAAATTTACAGGTAATGCTTTCTATTTCTCTACTATATGATAAGATATCTATATAACGCCATGTAGTATTGAAAACTACATAACTTTTGGAGGGTAACTTATGAAAACGTATATGCGCGAACCGATTAATGGATTGACTCATCTCGGGGGAGCCGTCTTTGCCTTTGTCGGACTTCTTGCTCTAGTCATCAAGGCCTCACTTGAACGGGGCGCGACCATCGCCATTATCGCAGCCATCATTTTCGGAGTCAGTATGATCGCCCTGTATTCCGTCTCGGCAACTTATCATATGGTACTTGCAAGTGACCGGGCGATCGCGATTTGGCGTCGCCTTGATCACTCGATGATTTATTTATTGATTGCCGGATCCTACGCACCGTTTTGTCTCATCAGTTTGAACGGACCGACCGGTTGGGTATTGTTCTCGATCGTCATGTTGATTGCCGTCTTCGGAATCACATTTAAGTTAGTCTGGTTCAACAGTCCGCGTTGGTTATCGACGACGCTTTATATCGGAATGGGCTGGATCATGGTCTTCGCGATCACGCCGCTTGCCGCAGTTCTGTCGCCAGTCGGAATCGGCTTACTGTTCCTCGGCGGAATCTTTTATACTGTCGGTGGAGTCATTTACGGATTGAAACCAAGCGCATTATCGTTCAAGCACCTTGGTTTCCACGAAATTTTCCACGTCTTTGTCTTACTTGGAAGTCTCGCGCACTTCTGTTGCGTCTATTTCTTCGTCATTTAACGTTCATGAACCGGGTACGACGGAGACGTCGCACCCGGTTTTTTGATTAAAAGACGCAGGATTCGGGAAAACTATCAGTGAACTGGAATTAGAGAATGGAGGGTGAACGATGCAAGAACAGGATAAAGCATTGATTGCGCAAGCTGCACTCGCATATGTAAAACCCGGTATGACACTCGGGCTCGGTACGGGTTCGACGACACGCTATTTTATTGATGCTGTAGGAAAAGCAGTGGACGAAGGATTAAAAATCGAAGCGATCGCGACGTCGATTGAGACGGAAGAACAGGGCAAGCGGCTCGGAATACCGATGCGTCAGTTACGTGATGTCGAACAGCTTGATCTCGTCATCGACGGGATTGACCAGATTGATGAACAGTTCCAAGTCATTAAAGGTGGCGGCGGCGCATTGTTCCGGGAAAAGCTCGTCGCGCTGCAAGCACGCGAAGTGTTGTATCTCGCAGACAGCTCGAAGTTCGTCCGCCAGTTGACGGGACCTTTACCGGTCGAAGTCGAACCGTTCGGACAGACACACGTCGAACGACTTCTTGCGGACAAAGGAATTTCCTATACACACCGCGAAACGGCGGGAGAAGCATTCATGACGGATGGTGGCCATTTGATTTTGGATGTCGCCCTGGATCGTGTCCCGGACGTTGCCCATTTCGTACGGGAATTGAAGTCATGGAGCGGTGTCATCGAAACCGGTTATTTTGAGCGGCAACCGGATCATGTGTTGACTCTAGAACACGGAAATATCAAACTGCTTGCCCACCCAACGCTGCGGAGCGGTGGCGGAATCGTTTGAACTTGACTCAACGTAGTCGGGATAGATAAGTAGTGCATCATTACTCGTTTTTTTTAAGGAGGAACAGTCATGAAGCTACGGAAGCGATTTTTATTTGGAGCCGGTGTATTGGCAGGTACAGGACTTGTCATGAAAAAAATGAAATCACGCCGCCCGCCGAGTCATTTGAAGGAGTATTTGGACCACCTCGATCAAGATGAGAGTCAAGATGCGGATAAAGACGAGGATGAAGTAGGATTGACGAAGCTTGATTCGATGTACCGGTCAGAGTGGCAAGCGAACGGATTCCCGCGTTCGCAACAAGAACTCGATGAATTAGATAAATAAAAAAATGACAGAAGTCCGCTTCCCGGATTTCTGTCATTTTTTTTAGTATGTAAGAGACCCGGCGATGATTAAGCCGATTGATAACGAGAGGAACAATAACAATAAACCAACGGCTTCGTTGTTGGCATCGATTTCCTTCGTCATGCTGAGACGCGGAATGAGCAGATCGGCAAGATAAAACAGGACGATTTGGAAAACAATCGCGAGAGCCCCCCACAAAACCATGTCGAGGATGCTGACAGAGTTTGCGATACTTGAATAAAGCACGATCGCAAGTCCGAGGATCCGTCCGCCGAACGCATAGACGGCTGCTTTTTTACCTTGACGAATCAATTCCATTTCCTTTGATTTCGTCGTCACTTCAAACAGGACAACACCGATTGCGAGCAAGAGCGTCGCTACACCGATATAGGCGAGTGTTGATAAAAACAAGTCACTGAATGCCATACCATTTCCCCCTTAAGAACGTTTCTTGTTGTTGCGGTCTTTTTTTTGCTGAATCGCGACATAGAGCTCAAGTAAGGCACCTACTAAAATCCCGGCGGATACATACAGATAAAAATTATCTCCGATAAATCCAAACAATAAACCGAGGAGAAGACCAATGAAAATGTACGGTCCTTTTGTTAACTTCATATTCTTCACCTGCCTTACTATCAAACGTAGCTGATTTTTTTGATTACGTCCATCCTTAATTGAATCACGTCGTCGTCGCGATCTCTTCTTTTACGGAATGGAGCGTGACTTGGTTTCGACCGGATTGTTTAGAAGCATACAGTGCTTGATCGGCATGGCGGACTAAATGATCAATATTTGCAGTCGTCTCTTCAAAGCTTGCGACACCAAAGGATGCCGTCACATGGAGGGTTTGACCGGTCTGTGTCGTGAAAGGAGCAGTTTCAATGCGCTCACGCAATTCTTCAGCGAGGGTCAAGACGCGCGTTAACGCAAGATTTGTGATGATGAGTGAAAATTCTTCACCGCCGTTACGTGACAGGTAGCCAGTGTCTCCGACTCCGTCACGTAACCGTTTTGAGAATTGACGTAACACGTCGTCACCAGCCTCATGCCCGTACGTATCATTGACCGACTTAAAGTGATCGATGTCAATCATGACGAGGGCGACCTGCTGCTCATTGAAGATACTTTGCCGTTTAATGTCCGTTAAGTAATCTGAAAAAGCACGCGAATTGTGAAGACCCGTCAAAAAGTCGATTTGCGCTTTATGTTGGAACGTCCGTAACGCAAGCTTCGTCATCCGGATGTCTTGGATGATGAGTAAAGTCAACCAGCTACTGACGAAAGACGCAGGGGTGATGACTGACAGGATTTCGACGATTTGACCGGTATCGCGTAAGACGATGCCTAAAATGACAGCGTGCAGAAGTGTCGCATAAAGCGTCACCGTCATGAAGGTCTTTTTTGAATACAAAGGCATCAGTTTGACAATCAGGGAGATACCGACAGCGAGACTGATGATGAAAAAACATGCCGCATAAGCTGCAAAATTCGTACTGATGGTAAAGCGGTAAACGATGATGGCGACAGTCACGATGAACGTCGGCAATGGGCCAGCGAAATAGGCGGCGACAATGACCGGGATATGCCGTAAGTCGACTAAAATTCCAGGGGCCGGTTCAATCGTCATCTGCATCAACACAATCGCGAGGACACTCAAACATAGACCATATAAAATACGCAGTGACTGTTTAGAATCCTGTGTAATCGGTTGAGAAGATAATTTTCCGAGTAAGTAAAAACCACTCATTAAAAAAGTGATATTGTGAAGAACATCATAGATGATTGTTTTCATATGTCGCGGACTCCTTTTAAACCAATTATGTCTATTGTACTATAATGCCGACATCGATTTTCAAAAAAATATCATTAGTGCTTTGTCTGATCGTTAAGAAGTGGGCATATTCTCTCATGACTTCAAAAAATACAGGTGTCCTCAACGGTGAACATGAGATGTATGTGTTTATTTGACTAAATGGTTTATTTAATTAGTGAGATAACGCGGGAAAGAAAAAAAGCATTCAGCATGACAAGGAATGGGAGCTTACGATAGAATGGAAAATGGTAAAAGGGGGAGGGCACATGATTACATTACATACGGTCAGTAAAGCATTTTCCAAACAACCCGTCATTCAATCAGTATCCTTAATGATTGAACAGGGTGAGATTCATGGCATCATCGGTGCGAGCGGAGCAGGTAAATCGACACTGCTTCGGCTGATGAACCTGCTCGAACGACCGGATGAAGGCGACATTGAGTTTGATGGCATCAATTTGCTTGCTTTACCGCACCATAAATTGCGGGGTGTTCGCCAAGACATCGGGATGATTTTTCAAAACTTTAATCTGGTCGCGAATAAGACGGTCGAACAGAATATTTTGGTATCCCTCGAACTCGCGCGCGTGCAGAAGCAGGAGCGTTCCGCGCGGGTTCAGGACTGCCTCCGGTTCGTCGGATTGGAATCCTTTTCTGACAAGTACCCAGCCGAATTGAGCGGCGGTCAGATGCAACGTGTTGCAATTGCCCGTGCGCTTGCCAATCGGCCACGTGTACTTTTATGTGACGAACCAACGTCCTCCCTCGATCCAAGTACGACGTCGGAGATCTTACGGGTTCTTCAAAACATTAATCGGACGCTTGGTGTCACCATCGTGCTCGTCAGCCACGAAATGAACGTGATTCAGAGTATTTGCAATCGCGTCACGATTATGGAGAACGGTCAGATTCGCGATACGGTCGCGACTGAACCTGCAGGTGTTGCCGAAATCACGAGTGATGCGGGTTGGTTCTTAACGCAGTTGACCGAACGGGGGAACGCGGATGCCTGACATATTAATCGAGTACGCAGGGGAAATCAGACTTGCCATCGGACAAACGTTCGTGATGGTAGGGGTCTCGATTTTTGCTGCAGTGCTGATCGGACTGCCGGTCGGAACGTTGCTGTTTGTATCGCGGAAAAATCAGTTACTCGAAAATCGCTTCCTGTTCTCCGGTTTGAATCTGCTAGTCAACACGGTCCGCTCCTTTCCGTTTTTGTTACTTGTCGTCTTTTTGATTCCGTTTACACGGTTGATTATCGGTACAGCCATCGGGACGGCAGCAGCGACCGTTCCACTTGCGATTATCGCGATCGCCCATTATTCCCGGCTCGTCGAACAATCGTTACTTGATGTACCAAAAGGCGTCATCGAAGCAGCGATCTCAATGGGCGCGTCGACACGAGAAGTTGTCGTGAAATTTTTATTCGTTGAGGCCCGGTCCGGACTCGTTCTCGGTCTGACGACATCGATCGTCAGTTTTATCTCCTACTCGACGATCATGGGAGTGGTCGGTGGAGGGGGCATCGGAGATTTTGCCGTACGGTACGGGTATCAGCAATTCCAGACTGAGTTGATGATGTACATGATCCTGATTATGGTCATCCTCGTCCAATTGATTCAATTCATAGGTACGACAGTAGCGCGATTGATTGACAAACGTTAAAAGAAAGTAGGAAATGAAATGAAAAAACTGATGATGATGTTGACAATAGTTGTCCTGGCCTTAGCAGGTTGCGGAAATAGTGATGACAGCGATACCGGTTCTACGGAAGAGACAAAAACCTTGAAGGTCGCGTCACTGATTAAACCGATGACGGAAATTCTTGATCTCGTGAAACCACAGTTAAAAGAAGAAGGGATTAACCTGGAAGTCGTCGTTCTGAGCGATAACGTTCAGCCAAACAGTGCGCTGGCAGCGAAAGAGGTCGATGCAAACTTCTTCCAACACGTTCCGTATATGGAGGAATTCAATCGGAATAACGATGCGAACCTCGTTCCGATCGAACCAATCTATTTTGCCAATTACGGTGTCTACTCGAAAGAATATAAATCAATCGATCAACTACCGAAGGGGGCCGTCATCGCGATGGCGAACGACGTCTCGAACATCGACCGTTCGCTGTCGTTACTCGCCCAGCATGACGCGATTAAATTGAAAAAGAAGACAGGATCTTACTATACGATGAAGGACGTCGTTGAGAATAAACAAGATTACAAGTTCAAGGAAGTGGACTTATTGATGCTCGCGCGTCTTTATGATGATGCTGACGCGGTCGTCATGACACCGGCTTATGCAGCACCGCTCGGTCTGACGCCGAAACAGGATGCACTCGTCACGGAAGGCATCGAGAATGACTTTGCGATTACCCTCGTTGCCCGGAAGGACAATCAGGATGCGAAAGCGATTCAGAAGCTTGCGAAAGCGATGACGAGTCCGGAAGTCAAAAAGTTCTTAGAAGAAAATTATGATGAAACGGCGATACCGGCTTTCAACTGATACTCAAACAAAAGTGACTTGTCGACAATCGCTAGAACTCAGTTTAAAAAATCACCCGCTTCACACGTCTGCTCGGCGTCGTGTAAAGCGGGTGATTTTTTTAAACGATTGTTGATTAAAGCAAAGTGGACGGTCTCCCTGATCAACTCAAAACCGCTTCATTGTGCCGTCAATTGTTTTGCATAACCGCTTTGCTCTAAAATATCGCCTGTCGGTAGATGCGTCCATTTTTCAACGGAAGTGTCGGGATTTCTCTGAATGAAGTCGGTCATAATCGTATTTCCGATTGCATAATTCGACCAACCGGGGATCTGCAAATCAGAATTGCCGTTCTGTAAGTCTGAGAATTTGGCGTGATACGAATTTATTTCATGCAGAACATGCTTAAAGGAATGGTCGAGCAGCGGTTCTGTCCAAGGTGGATTGACATCTGGATAAAGACCTTTCGCAAATAAGTCCGCTTTTCCTTCCGAAATGATATTATCGGCAATCGATGAAATTCCAAGCTTTTCGAGTAAAACGGTGTGATGGTATTCATGGGCAACTGTATAGGCAAGCATCGATTGATCGACATCACGATCGATGTAAAGCACTAACAGGTTTTTGGCGAGTGCAATTCCTGTCACACCACCCATCCGTTTGTTATTCACGGGATTATCTGAATTAATTGGAGCGACTAGTATGACTAAATCGTTTTGGCGGGGTAACTGTTTCAATGCTTGTTGTAACGATTGTTTAATTTGTTGCTGTATCTCGGTTTGATGCTGCTGTAAGTAGGTGACATTTTCTTTTAAGTGTTTGAGATTGTTCATCGGTCGGTCGAGCGGATTATAGACGCCAAGCTGTTCCGAAACCTGCTCCTGCTCACGGATACGATCGTTTTCTTTTAAAACGTATTTTTCGAACAGCGCTCCATTTTCAGTCGGAACTTTCAGTGCTGCATCGACATATGACTGATAGGCATCATACAGTGGGATGATCTTAATTGTTTTATCATCTTGCGTGAAGGTAATACCCGTCGGCTTGGTTTTTTGTGCTTGCGGTTCCTCGGAGCACCCGGCGAGTAAGCTGGCCAAGGCGGCACTCACGATCAATCGTTTCATTCCGATCACATCCTTTCTTTTGGACTGTGGGAGAACGTTCGAAGAAACCATTTTTTTGAAACATTTCTTCTTTTGTTAGCGTATAGTAAGATAATGTAAGAGTCAAATTGATTATGGATTTTATTGGATTACACACTAGGAGGGAACCGTGTGCGGAAAAGTTATGAATTCTTTTTGCTTTACAACAAAGAAATGTTCTTCAATAAGTTTGCTTACCTCTATACGCTCGCCGTACCCCTCGTCATCATTCTCCTCAATCACTTCGACTGGTTCAAGGATTCCCCGACGTGGACGGTCTTTCAGTCGGCGATGATCCAATTCTTTGCAATCATGATTGTGTTGACTGCAATCAATGGAATTGGCATATCATTACTCAACCAACGGGAGAGCGGCTTTTTGAAGATGTATACGTTTTTGTCCGGGCAAAAATTCCCGGTCATCTTCGGGCGTCTCATGTCGCAATGGTTTTTCCTCACGTTGAACATGTTCGCTGCCAGCCTGATGATGGCGGTTTTGTTTCATCAACCGTTGCTGAAGACTATGCTGATGACCGGATTGCTTGCGCTCATCATCCCGTTACCGGTCTTTGCCTGTAGCCTGCTGATTGCAGCACTCCCATTGAAGCCGGAGACGATGACACCGCTCGGGACGATTTTAATTTTTGCCGTCTTCATTTTCATCGATGTATTTGAACTGACGGATAATCGATTGCTTGCGTATTTTTCATTCCTGAATCCGGCGAATTTAATCTTGAATGAAGCCCGCTTCCTGACAGGCAGTGTCAGTGACGGGATGATGGGCTTGTCGATTCTGACAGGTATCATGGTTTATTTAGTAGTCGGCTACGTTGCCTATCAGCGGTTGTCGATCACGTCAAAAACAAATCGTTAACGGAAGGGGACGGACGGATGCAACTCGGGAAGATTGATTACAGTTATGATGAAAAACGGATGATTTTAGATAAAGCGGATCTTGAGCTCGATCCGGAACGGTTGAACGTCGTGATTGGTTTAAACGGTTCAGGTAAATCGACGTTGTTTGACGTCGTCGCCGGGGCGCTCCCGGCTGACGGATTTCAACCACCGTTTGAACGGGCGGAGATTCTTTATCAATTGCAGCAGGCACCGCTTCCGCCGATGCTGAAAGGAAAAGATTTGGTCCGGTTGATTTTGAAAAGTGACCGGACGGAGCCGTTCCGTACGTTATGGGATACATATGTCGCCTCGTTACGCGAACAGGAGCGAAGCCGGTTAGAGCGTCTGCAAGACTTACGGCTCGGTCAGATGTCAGCCGGTGAAAAACGGTGGCTGGTCATCCGGACGGTCTGTCATCTCGATCGCAGGCTCTACATCTTTGACGAGCCGACGGTCGGGCTTGACCCGGAGTCACGGCGTTTCGTCGTCGAGGCGATCGGTGCGTTACTCGACCGTCAAAAAATCGTATTATTGTCGACGCACATACTGCATGAAGTCGCCCACCTGCCGTGCAAGATGCATTTTCTCCATCACGGAAAAATCGTCTACAGCGGTTCCTATCATGCCTTCGTCGCGCGTTATGAGACCGATAATCCAGACATCGCGTTTGAGCGTTTCTTGTCGGAGCAACCAACCGCCTAAACTAACCTGTTCAAGATGCATTCGAACGCGAGTGTATCTTTTTTTTGCGTTGAATTACTCGAATTTCAAAAAAATGAAATAAATTTTAGTACGGGATTGACAAATTTAAGGAGTATAATGCTATATTGATAATGAAAATGAGATTCATTATCAATTGAGGAGAGTGAGACATATGTTTATCCAACTGAAAACCATTCGTGTTGAGCACGGCTACGCGGAGACAATGATTGAACGATTTGCAGGAGAAGGCATCATCGAACAGCAGCCAGGATTTGTTGATTTGAGCGTTTTGAAAAAAAAGCGGACACGCGGCGATGAGGAAGTCGTGATTTTAATCCGCTGGGAATCCGAAAAGGACTGGAAAGCCTGGGAAACAAGCGATGTCCATCTCGCAGGTCATCGGGAGCGCCGTGGTCAGCCGGCACCGTCCTATATACTCGATAGCAGTCAAGTATATTATGAGATGCTCGGTCAAAAAACGAAAAGTGTGTAACATGTGACCGATTCGTTAAAGCCTTGACGAATCGGTCACACTTCATTTACGAAAAAGCAATACGATAAAGTACGGTGCACCGAGAACGGCGATGACGATCCCGACCGGAATATCGGCCGGGGCCAACAGATTTTTTCCGATTAAATCAGCTAACAATACGAGCAGACTACCGACAAGCGCGGCAACCGGAATCAGACTGTAATGGTTCGGACCGACGAGTCGTCTCGCGATATGAGGGGCGAGCAGACCGATAAATGAAATCCCTCCGCCAGCCGCCACGCAGGCTCCAGCAAGAGCCGCAGCCACGAACAGAATACGTTTACGGGTACGTTCAACCTGAAGTCCTAAGGTTTGTGGCAGTGAACCGCTCAATTGCAATAAGTTCAACGAACGGCTCTGCATAAATGCGAGTGGGATGAAAAGGACGATCCAGGGCGTAAGCATGAAGACGGACGACCAATCTGCCTGCCAGATGCTTCCGGTCAGCCAGACGGTTGCTTGCTGGAAATCTCTTGGATCCATCTTCAACTGAAAAATGATTAAAAGGGCACCGCATAAAGCATTGATTCCGACGCCGACCAACAACAGGCGGGCAGGCTGTAGTGAAGTCGCTCCTGCCAGCCGATAAATCGTCCAGGCGACGAGTATTGCACCGAAAAAAGCGACGAATGGCAAAAGCGGGAGCTGATGTAAAGCGGAGCGAAAATAAAACAGGGTCATGACGACAAACAGCCCGGCCCCTGCATTAATCCCGAGAATACCCGGGTCGGCCAAAGCATTGCGTGACATGCCCTGAAGCAGTGTCCCGGAAACAGCAAGACCTGATCCGATCAAGAGAGCCAGCAGCATCCGGGGCAGTCGCAGGTCAATCAAGACTAACCGTTCTGCATCCGTTCCTTGCCCGATTATGGTCCGGCTGATTGAACTGAACGAAACGGGAAGAATGCCGGTTGAGAGGCTGTATAAAAATGTAACGATAAGAAGAACACATAAGCTAAGAAACGTAAAACGTGATTTTTGAAAAGCGCTCCACATATCCATCAGATCGCCAACTCCTTCCGTCGTGCAAGGTAAAGAAAATAAGGAACCCCGATTACGGCCGTAATGGCTCCAAGTGGTGTTTCAAACGGGGGATTGACCATTCGTGCGAGTAAATCGGAGACAATGAGAAGTGTCATCCCGAATAATGCACTGACCGGCAGGAGAAGATAATAATTCGTTCCGACAAGAAAACGACTGATATGTGGAATGACAAGACCGACGAAACCTATGACACCAGCGATGGATACGGCACTCCCGGCAAGCAGGACGATACTGCAAAATCCGAGAACCCGGACTTTCGTTAACGACGATCCAAGACCTGCCGCGACCTCTTCTCCAAGCGAGAGAACGGTCATGCTTCTCGCGATATGTAAGGAAATCGCCGTACCGATTAAGACGATGGGAAGAAGAACATGGACATGTTCCCACTTAGAGCCGGATAACCCGCCAGCATACCAGAAACTTAAATCTTGGGCAACTTGATGGAACAAAGTGATGCCTGTTGAAAGCGCACCGAACAATGCACTGAGTGCGGCTCCGGCGACGGTCAACGTGACAGGTGAAAAACGGCCACGTGCAAAAACCGTAATTAGAACGATGAGCCCTGTACCAAGGGCTGCACCGCCAAAAGAGAACATCAGCGAACTGAAGAAGGAATGGGCAGAAACAAAAGCCAGGGAAATCGCGACCCCAAGACCAGCCCCGTGGGTAATGCCGAGCAGGGACGGGTCGGCCAATGCGTTACGGGTCAATCCCTGCATCATCGTTCCTGACAAAGCCAGGGCAATTCCGACAAGTCCTGCGCAGATTAAACGCGGCAGGCGGACTTCTTGAATCAATTGGTGCTGCAGGTTATTGGCATCAAACGAATGGAACGATGCGAGGACTGTATCCGAAGAAACCGGAAAAGCTCCGTAAAAGAGTGATAATCCGCTACATAAGAAAAACAGAAAAAGCGTAATCAAAAGAACGATAGCTGTAGGGTGAGGGCGTGCAGATGCATCCATAATCGTCTCTCCTTTTTAAATGAGAATTATATTCATTATCAACGCGATTAAACTTACATCGAATAGCAAATTTTTGTCAAATGTTTTTTTAGGGAGCAAACACTATGGAAGTGAATTTAAAGCCATTAATCATCCAAAAATACTGGTTGCTGGAAGGGGACCGGCAACCGGTCAATTCGGGCATCATCATTGTTGTTGTCGGCAAGGTGTTTTTATATGACGGCCGCCAACGGCTACAACCGGGTGAAAGCGCCTGGGTCGATCAAACGCAGGAGGTACTGGCAGCTACGAAAGAGAGCAGTCTTGTTTATCATCTTGCCGTAACTGGAGACCGTTGCCCACTTTACCGGCAGGATCCAGAACAACTTCACGCACAGTTGCGAAGAATGAGTACGAGTCCGACGACCGTCAAGGGGATGCTACGCCAACAGCGTCTCGTTTATGAGTTGCTTGAGACATTAAGCCACGAACAGGAAAAACATGTATTCGAACAAGTGACGAAAGAATGGCTAGAACAACTAGGCGATAACCGTCCCGTCAACGAACTGGCAGTGGAGCTCGGGATGTCTGTACCGACATTTAATCGGCTGTTTAAGGAGCGATATGCCGAAACACCTAAAGCGTACTTAAATCAACTCCGCATTCGAACGGCGAAAGAGTGGATGCTGACGTCGCCGGACATGACGTTGGCACAAATCGCTCAAAAGGTTGGTTTGCAAGATGAATTTTATTTTAGCCGTTTATTCAAAAAGCGGACAGGTTCGTCTCCCACCCATTTTTTGAAGCGTGCTTCACCCCGCATCGGTATCGCCAGCCGTCTTTTATTGCAGGACCACTTGCTGGCGCTTGGTCTGCAACCGATTCTTGCACCAAGTTATCCGACGGAATACGGTGCGAGTGGCCTACCTGTATTTTTAACCGATTTGGAAGGTACCCAGTTTTATGACGCCAATCGCCCCGCACCGCGGGAAGTGTTTGAATCGATGCAACTGGATTTGATCATCAAGACACCAGATCTCGATAAACAGCATGATGTCAGCTGGTCGCCGCCAGAACACGTCCTCGAATTGCCCCGCCAGACGTGTTGGAGCGAGTATCTGCGTCTGCTGGCAATCGCAACAGATCGGGAAGAGCGCCTGGAACCGATTATGGAAGAGGTCGACCGGTTGGAACAAACCGTTCGGGAACGGATAGCGTGGCACCGGACGGGGACGTGGGCGGTAGTTTGGGTTCGCCCGGACGAGGTGCGGCTTTATGGAACGGGTCAGCATACGATGCTTGATTTTTTGTTTCACGATGTAGGGATGACAAGTGCGACCGGTTTACCGAAGACGGTTTACCAATCTGTCACATTATCAGAACTGAAAATAATTGAACCGGACAATCTATTGATTTTATGGAGCCAACAGACGGATATCGAACGGATTCAACATGATGCCGCCTGGCAAACGCTCAAAGCAGTCAGCACGCATCGCGTCTTTTGTCCGGACAGTGTTGACTGGGATCCATGGGGACCGCTCGGACGGATTCATATGTTACGCCAATTCCTGATTTACATCGAACAGGACAAACGATTGATTTGTCCATGAAAGTTGACGGGTTCGTCCATGTCGTTTTTAAGTGATAATGATTATCATTACTAATGAAGAACGAGTTTGAGAGGAGAAAAGAAAATAATGAAAAAAATCATAGGGGTAACATCAGTCCTTGCGACATGTGCAGTTTTAGCTGCATGTGGAGGGGAAGTAAGCGAACAGCCGGCTAAGCAGACAACAGCCGTCCATACGGTCGAACATATTTTCGGGAAAACAGAAGTTCCGGATAATCCGAAGAAGGTCGTCGTCTTATCGCACGTCTCATGGGAAGGCTCACTTGTTTCAGTCGGCGTTAAACCGTATGCGGTCATGGCGTATGACAATGAGTTTCCGCCCCACTTGACGGAAGAACTGCAAGGAACGAAAGCCTTACCATATGCCGACGAAATTAATCCGGAAGAAATCGTTAAGCTCAATCCGGACTTACTGATCATCAGCGACCGTTACAAACCACTTTACGATAAACTGGCAAAAACGATTCCGACTGTCGCAGTCGAAGTCGGCGGGGACTGGAAAGAAGATCATTTGAAAGTTGCGGAAGCTGTCAACAAAAAAGCGGAAGGGCAGGCAGTCATCGATGACTTGTCGGAAGAAGCGAAGAGTATCGGACAACGCATCAAGGACAGTGTCAAAGACGAAACGTTTATGGCCGTATCGGTCAATAAAAAAGATATTCGTGTTTACGGTCTGACAAATCATGCGACAAACTCATTGTTGTTTGACGATATCGGATTAACACCGACGAAAGGTTTACCAAAAGATTTCGGGGAGAACATTTCCATCGAAGGGTTGGCGAAATACAATCCGGACCATATCATCGATCTGTCCTACTTCAGCAGCGGTCCTTACTACGATGAAGTAACAAACGGAAAGGTCTGGAAAGGATTAACGGCAGTAAAAAAAGATCAAGTTCATCAGCTATCAACGACATGGGGCTTCTGGGACCCGATTGAACGTGAAAAAGGGTTAAAAGAGCTGGAAGACGTCTTACTGAAATAATCAATTACAGAGCAGGAAGAGGAACGGGGAAACCCGTTTTTCTCTTTTCTTACAATGAGAATCGTTATCAATTGATGGAAGGATAGTGGCAGTCATGACAACACGACAAGAACGTATCGATGAGATTGCAACCCGGGCAACGCTCCAGGCATTTGCGAATAGTTATCTCCGTGAAGTCAAAACAGTTGATTGGTTCATTCCGAAAGAGGAGGAGAGAGAGAAGTGCGGTAAGAGTGGTTGCCGAATTGATGTGACAACAGTCTATATCCTCGAAATCCGTCATCGTTCACGCATTGGACGACATGAAATCGGGCGGATTTATCGCCAGACTCCGAGCGGATGGGTGGAAGAAGCACCTCTTGTCTTCATCATAGCGTGTTGCCAACATCTTCAACGGCTTGTACCGGGATTAACGGATTTACTATACCGGGTCCTCGATAGCCATCGGGTGATGTGTCAAGTCATCACACATCAGTTGGACGAGACGACGCGAGCTCAGACATTCCTTGAACATGAACAGACAGTTCGGTTCGGACATTGGTTTCACCCGACGCCGAAAAGTCGGGTAGGAATGCATGACTGGGAACAAATCGCATATGCTCCAGAATTTAAAAACGGTTTCCAACTCGATTATTTTGCCGTCGATCGGACTTTACTGATTGAGGAAAGTGCGACGGATCGGCTGATCAGTGAGCAGATGTGCAAGCAACTCGAATCAACGGTAAAACTTTCAGCTGGAGAAGCGCTTCTGCCGGCACACCCTCTGCAAACTCAGTTTTTGTTGACGCAAACGACTGTTAAAGCATTAGTGGCACAGGGACGGATTCGCCACCTCGGGCAGCTCGGTCCACTGTATTATGCGACATCTTCAATCCGGACGGTTTTACATACCGACGGCCTGCACATGTTGAAGTTTTCGATTCCCGTCCAGGTAACGAATTCACGACGAGTCAACAAACGACATGAACTAACGGCAGGGATAGTCATGAAACGTCTCGCCGGGCATTTGACGATGCCCCGAGGATTTTCAATTACGCATGATCCGGCATACGCCACACTTTGGACGGATACGGAAGAATCCGGTTTTGAAGTGATTTACCGGGAAGCACAAGCCGACGCGGTCAATGTCGCTGCACTCGTCCAGGAACCGCTGGAAAATGAACCTTCCGTTTTGATGTCGCTCGTCCTCGAAGCGAAACAAGCGGATCAGTCATTGGAAGAAGCTGCATGGGACTGGTTTGCAACGTATATTGAACTGACACTCGGGGCGTTGCTCGAGTTGTACGACAACTACGGCATCGCGCTTGAGGCACACCAACAAAACAGCCTGATTACTGTTGAACAGGGACGGCCTATCCGTTATCAGTTCCGCGATAACCAAGGGTATTATCTCGCCCTGTCCTGCGAAGAGAAATTATTGTCTTTGGAACCATCATTGGATCAGGCACGAGAACTGTTTTATGACGAGTCGACGATTGAGGAACGGTTAACGTATTACATGGTCTGGAACCATTTGGGCGGACTGCTTCACCGTTTTGACCGAGACGGACTCTTACGGGAACAGGACATGCTCGATTGGCTCGGAACTTGGCTTGATCAACGACAGCAAACATTGTCGGGTCCGGCTCAAGACTGGATTCACTATGTCCGCTCACGTCAGACGCTACCGTACAAGGCGAACTTGCTGACACGTCTGCATGCACTCGACGAGCTGGAAGTCAGCGGGGAGCGGGTCATCTTTATTGAAATCGCTAATCCATTACAACGGGAGGTCCCTCATGAGGCAAACGAGCGAACAACGTGTCTGCAAACAACTTCTTGAAGCACTTTTATTCGAACGGATCGAGCCGTTCAGTGAACATCCGCGACAAGACGGCAATGCGACGTTTCGATTCATCCGTCCCCCGTATGAACTGACGATTAACGGGAGGCGTGGGGCATTTGACCGGATTTGGCTCGAACTTTCTACAGGTGTGCTGACCAAAAACAATCAAGTTCAACCGATGACACTGGCGCAAATCATCGCGTGTTTTCAAATTAAGAATTCGCTCCGGCAAGAGCTCGAGCAAACGGTCGCGCTTGATGAGAGCTGTCCCGTCCCCATCGTTGCACGAACGCAAATGACATACAGTGCTTTAGAGCAGGCGTTAATCGAAGGACATCCGTATCATCCATGCTTCAAGTCCCGCATCGGATTTTCGCGCGCCGATCATTGGCGATATGGACCGGAGTCGGGACAGCGGTTTCGTTTACGGTTCGTCGCACTTCCGGCTACTACTGTCCACATGACACAAATGAATGGCGTGATGGAACAGGCATTCGGTCAAGCGACCCTTGAGTGCTTAAATGCACTTCTAATCCGCGCAACAAATGATTCCGCCGATTATCAAATTGTTCCGGTCCACCCGTGGCAATGGAGATGCGTCGGGATGGATGTCCTCGAGTCGGGCGGCATTGACCTTGGAGAAAGCGGTCCCCTGTTTCAAGCGACTCAATCAATCCGGACTGTTTTCCAACCAGGCGTACCGGATGCTCCGCATATTAAGCTCCCGCTTGATCTCATCCAGACGTCGGCGAGACGGACGTTTGACGTCCCGAGCATTGTTGCGGCACCGGTGTTATCCGATTGGCTGATCAGAAGAGCGGAAAAGCTTCCCGTAACGTTGCTCCGCGAATTCGCCAGTCAGGTCGTCGAGACGAAGGACGGAAAATTATCAGGCCGCATCGGCTGTCTCTATCGCGACAATGTCCTGACGAATGTCACA
This sequence comes from Exiguobacterium sp. s127, assembly GCF_018618695.1. Lineage (NCBI taxonomy): Bacteria > Bacillati > Bacillota > Bacilli > Caryophanales > Exiguobacterium > Exiguobacterium sp. s127. The sequence continues at coordinate 116,162 of NZ_JACSMO010000005.1, forward strand.
GCTGAGGAAACAGTCATCCCTTTTACGGCGCTTGCCCTCAACGAAGCGAACGGGGGACTGTTTCTTGACCCGTGGTTCAAGAAATACGGGATGGAACAGTGGGTAAAACAGTTTCTGACCGTTTATTTACAACCGGTCTTCCGTCTCGTCGCCGAAGAAGGGCTTGCTCTCGAAGCACATGCCCAAAATAGTTTACTCGTGTTAAAAGACGGCTGGCCAACGCGACTAATTTTGCGGGATTTTCATGATAGCGTCGAATATGTCGGGAAATTTGTCCGGCATCCGGAGGAGATACCTGATTTTAAGACCATCCATCCCGCTTTTAATTCGCCGGTCGGAACATATTACGAAATGAAAGACGTCGAGGCATTACGCGAGCTCGTCAGCGATACGGTATTTGTATTTCATTTGACGGAATTATCGCATCAGTTGGAGGACAAGTACGGCTTGAAAGAAACAACATTTTTCAAATGGGCTGCCGCGGTACTCGACCGACTCGAGCTGTCGCCGGATCGCTTTGCCGCCTTAGGATTCGGCGAAGCGACCATGTACACGGAGTCCCTCTTCGCGCGTAAATTCGAGACAGGGCAGTGCCGGCATCTTGTTTGCAATACATTATATACAAGGACGCAGAAGGGAAGCGAAACGCATGTTATACATTGAAGAGACGCTTTATACTGAACAAATGCTGACAGATCATCCCGTTTGCCAGTTAAGTTGGCTCGCTGACCCCGGGACTACAGTTGTTGCAGTTTGTACTAAAGACACGGCAGCCTGGATTGCCTTTTGTTTACTTATGAAAAGAACACAAGGAACGGTCGTACCACTTCATCCGGACTTACCGGAAGCCGGTGCACGCGATATGGCGGAACGAGCAGGGTGTGACTTTTTAATTTATGGTGATTTTCAACAACCGGTTCGATTGACGCAGGCAAAACCTCGTCCGGGAGGTCTGATTCAATTCAGCTCCGGTACGACCGGAGAGGCGAAAGTGATTCACCGGACATGGTTGTCGATTGAACAAGAAGTGACAGCATACAATCAATGTTTTCCGTTACCGCATGGAACAGGAACGATTGTCGCCTGTCCGACATCACATTCATTCGGCTTGATTTGCGGTGTCATGGCGACGCTATATCGGGGGGCAGTACCCGTCATTCTCGAACATACGGCACCGCGACATGTATTGCGTGTCTGTCGGGCACATCCGGATGCGATTTTGTATGCGGGACCGGGGCTTGTCTATCTGCTCAGTCAATTTAAGCAGCGGCTATTTGCAGTGATGATTTCCGGTATGACGTTGCCGAATAGTTGGTTTGAAGCGATTCAGGACGTGACCGATCATCTTTTACAGCAATACGGATGCTCAGAAACCGGTTGCATCGCATTACACCCTGATCCGAAAACAGCGCAGGCGATTGGCTATCCGTTACCACATCTTCAAACGGAGGCTGGAACTATAAATCAACCGGCTGAATTGCTAGTCGAATCAGATGGAACCTGGACGGGTACGAAGGATTTGGTCGGAGCGTCGGAAAACGGCGAATTGTTCTTCTTCAGCCGGTTGGACGAAATGATAAATGTATCTGGTCTATCCGTTTATCCAGCAGATGTTGAAGATGTATTACTACGTCGCGCCGACGTCAACGAAGCCGTCGTCTTCAAGAAAAGTGATCGTCTGCAAGGCGAACGAGTCTGTGTCCAGATCGTCAGTTCGGCGACCGAGGAGACATTACGCTCGTTTTGCCATGCGCATCTTGCTCCACATCAATGTCCGACTGACTGGACGTTTGTTACGGAAATAAAAAAACTGCCGAACGGAAAAATCAGTCGAATCCGACTGGGGGTGACGTCATGAGTTCCTTCCTCGACCAGCAGACATTTCATCAAATCGTCGAGGCGCAACTCGATGTCATCTTACCGATGGAAGTGACGGGACAGGAGCGGCTTCGCGATGAACTGCAACTGGATTCGATGCGATTGTTGCAGTTGCTCGTTCATCTGGAGCTTGAATACGGTCTCGTTCTAGCCGACGAGCAACTCGGACAGCTTCCACAGATGACGGTTGAAATGTTCTTAGCTGCGCTAACAAAAAAGGAGGTGCTTTGATGATAAAAGTTCACTGTCTCGTCAGTTGTGTCTGTGAAACAATCAAGCGGTCGCAAGCAGATCATCGTCCGTATTATTTCGGGATTTGGGACGCCGACTTTGGCTTGACGTCCGATTTTGTTTTATCGCATCATGCCCCGGAGATTAATCATGAAGCGATGCTCGAGTGGTACCGGTTACTGTACGGGATCACAGTCCATCAGTGGTATGACCGGACCCTGTCACGGGCTACGAATATCATGAACCTCGAACGACTCATGAAAACGAAACGACCGGAACAATCGATTATCGTCATGCTGGATCTCGCGCAGTTACCGGAGCGGGAAAACAAGTTTCACCATGACGTATTTCCACATTATGTGATGCTTGAACCAACGGATGACGAAGAGACATGGCGGATGATGGACCCGGATTTTAGATATGAAGGTGAAATGGATCGCGTACGGATCATCCAGGCAATCGATCAGCCGACTGTCGCCGGAGGGTTCTGGTTTGACGGGAGTCACGTCAAACTTCCGGATCGGGAAACGGTCGCAGCTTACTTCATGAGTGGTCTCAAGCGGCACCACCCGTTGACGGAAGCAGTCGGAAAAATTGTCTCGCATCATAAGAAAACACCAAATCGCTTACCTTCTGCGCTAAAACAACTTCCGGTCATCGCGATCCGTAAATATGCCTATGAACATGCTTTTGCTTATTTTTATGAACAGTTAGGTCTCGATTTAGGCTCTTCCGATTTCGACGGGTGGTGTGATCGAATCGAACGACTCGTCAATCAATATACTGTCATCCAGCACCGAACAATTAAATACAGTATGACGTGCGATCCAGCTGTTTTGACTGAGATTCAAGCGTTGCTCGCAGATCAGGCGATCTTAGAAGATACGATCAAACAACAGCTCATCGGATTATTTAACGAATACTGCCGGAAAGAAGGGGAAACAGATGAAAATTGCACTGTGTACCATCAGCTATCGCCATCATCTCCGCTCGTTTGACGACTTATTATCCTACGCATTGGCGGAGCAGTTTGATGCGTTAGATGTTTGGGGGGTTCATGCGAAGCATTTACAGGACGATGAAATATTGCGTTTACGCGAGCATGCTATAGAGGTCAGTATGCTGAGTCATTATCTATCGTTTGACGCACCATTATCGGTGTTGCTTGAACAGACGAAAGCGTTATCCCGTTTAGGACAACGAATCGGAACAAGGCGTATTCGGATTTTTGCGGGCAACAAGTCAAGTCAGCAGTTGACCGAACCGGAACGGGTCCGGCTCGTCTATCAGTTGCAGGGCGTTTGTAAGGTTCTAGATCAAAGCAAGCAACTGCTGTTAATTGAAATTCATCCAAATACGGCAGCGGACACGATTGAATCGACGGAACGGTTAGTACGCGAAGTGAACCATCCGGCTTGCCGGCTGAACTTTGATGTGTTGCATGTCGTCGAATCAGGTGCTGATCCGGTCACTGCTTACCGTCGTCTTGAACCAGTCATCGAACATCTTCACTTGAAGTCGATTGCCCGGACGGATCAATTCGAAGTCTTTAATCCGGCAAACGTATATGCGGCAGGTGGAACACGTGACGGTATGGTACCGCTGTTTGATGGAATCATTGATTACGAAAGATTTTTCGAAGAACTGAAGCAAGCGTTAACATTGAAAACGGCCAGTCTTGAATGGTTCGGTGATAGTCCGGATGAACAATTAAAAACAGATTGTCGTAAAGTACGCGATGTATTAGAAAAATCACAACTGCAGTTCATGTAATGGTCATACAGATCAGCGTTTAAGAAGCGGCGCGAACAGGGAAACACTATTGTGTACGTCATTGTTTCGTGTTTTCTCGGAAAGGATGTTGATTATGTCAGAACGTGTCTTCATCAGCCCAAGCAAGTACGTCCAAGGAAAAAACGTCATCGACCGGCTCGGTACATACGTGAGCCCGTTCGGAGATAAAGCTCTGTTGATCGCAGACGATGTCGTCTTTAAAATCGTCGGGCAACGGATTCATGACTCCTTTGAAACAGAAAAAATTGGTATCGAACAAGTCGACTTTAGTGGGGAAGCATCGCGCCATGAAGTCGAACGGATCACGAAGCAGGCGAAAGAAGCGGACGTCCGCTTTGTCGTCGGGGTCGGCGGCGGGAAGACGCTGGATACGGCGAAAGCCGTCTCGGACGAACTGACGGTGCCTGTCGTCATCGTGCCGACGATTGCTTCGACCGATGCACCGACGAGCGCGTTATCAGTCATTTATTCAGACGCCGGGATTTTTGAGAGCTATCGCTTCTATAAAAAGAATCCCGATCTTGTCCTCGTCGATACGAAGCTGATCTCGGAAGCACCGGCGCGATTCTTCGCGTCCGGGATTGCCGACGCGCTCGCGACCTGGGTCGAGGTCAGAAGTGTCATCGCATTCGGCGGGAAGACAATGGCCGGTGGTCGGCCGACGATTGCGGCGGAAGCGATCGCGAAACGCTGTGAGGAAGTGTTGTTCGAACATGGTCGACTCGCGTATGAGTCGGTTCAAGCAAAAGTCGTTACGCCGGCTCTTGAAGCAGTCGTCGAAGCGAATACGTTACTGAGTGGACTTGGTTTCGAAAGTGGGGGACTAGCCGCGGCACACGCGATTCATAACGGCTTCACGGCGCTTGACGGTGACATCCACCACTTGACGCACGGGGAAAAAGTTGCATTCGGGACGCTCGTCCAGCTGGCGCTTGAGCAACACAGTCAAGAAGAAATCGAGCGGTATATCGCATTTTATATGGATCTCGGGTTACCGGTCACGCTCGAAGACGTCAAACTCAAAGATGCCTCGCGCGACGACATCTTGAAAGTCGGGGAAGCGGCGACGGCAGATGGTGAGACAATCCATGATGGATTCGATGTGACGGCGGAAGAAGTGGCTGATGCGATCATCGCCGCGGACCGTTACTCGAAAGCCTATCAAGCAAAATTAAAATGAGTCAGAAAACAAACACCCCCGACCGGATGTGGTCGGGGGTGTTGTCTTATAAGTAATCGAGCGGATTGACACTGCTTGCAGCGGAGGTTGCGCTGTAGACATATGTACCACGATGAAGCTCGAAATGAAGGTGTGCTCCGAAAGCATTCCCTGTTTCGCCGACCGTTCCGATCAGTTGTCCTTGCGAGACCGTTTGACCGACGGAGACGCTCCGGCTATTTAAGTGAGCATAGAGGCTTGTGAAGGAAGATCCGTCAATTGTATGAGTCATCATGATGTAGTTCCCGTACGCGCCGTAGTTTTTAGACGTCGTGACTTTACCGGCAGCTGTCGCATAGACGGGCGTTCCTTTTGCTGCACCATAATCAATGCCGTTATGGAACGTATAACCGTAAACGCCGCTCGCTGCCCCGTAACCTTGTGTAATCGGTCCGCTTGTCGGTGTGACGAAATCTTTTGAGGCTTTACTAGCACCTGAATTCGTTAATTTTAAGACCGCGTATTTTTTTACATAGTCGGCGTGAACATAACGCTTTTCGCCATTATAAAGGAACTTAATCCAGTCGCCTTTTTTGCCGAGGTAGCGGTACGTTTCTCCACTATCGACCGAACCGACCTGCTGGCTGCTTGTCGAAGAACTCGTCCGGACACGAAGGTTATCCGCCATTACCTTGATTTTATAATAACGTGTGACTGAATATTTTTTGACATAAGACGAAGAAACATAAACTTTACTTGATCCGTATAAAATTTTTGTCCAGTTGCCGGTACGCCCGAGATACTTGTAGGTTTCTCCCTTAGCAACACCCGTAATGACGCTTGATGAAGTAGAGGGGCCGGTCCGGACGCGTAAACCGTCATCCATGACTTTAACTTTATAGTAAGTTGTCGCAGCATCGACTTTCGGGACTGCAAATGTTGTCAGTCCAGCTACTGCAATGGCAGATACTGTTAAAGTCGTTAATAATTTGTTCATCTATGTATGTCCTCCTTGAAACTCAACACGATAGGTCAGTTGTTTGTTGAAAATATGTTCTACTAAATTTCATAAATGAGTATAACATTACTTAAAATGTTTAAATATTACATTAACATTTCGGAAATGTTTCAATAGAATATATTTAAGCTATCCAAAAATAACATATTACATTTATTGGTTTTTCTATATATATCAACATGTTTTAGATGTTTAAAAAATGTTTGTATACTGGGGAATTAATAAAAAAGTGTGACAAGTTGAGGTCGTTTAAGATAAAGTTGAAATGGAAATAATAGTATTTTTTAAAATTTGAATTTTTGTAATTTTGATGTTTAAAAAATTTTTTAAGTTTTCAAAATAGGAATCCAAACAAAAAAGACACCTGATTAGAGGTGCCTTTCTTTGGTTTAAAGTAAGTTGAGTGGGTTGACACTACTTGCGGCTGAAGAGCTGCTGTAGACGTAGCTGCCACGATGAAGTTCGAAGTGAAGGTGAGCACCGAACGCATTACCTGTGCTACCGACTGTTCCGATCTTCGTTCCTTTTGCAATCGTTTGACCCGCATAAACTTTACGTGAATTGAGGTGGGCATAAACACTTGTGTAGGTTAAACCGTTCACCTTATGTGACATCATGATGTAGTTTCCGTACGCGCCTTGATATTTTGAGGAGATGACTTTCCCAGTGGCTGTCGCATAGACAGGAGTTCCTGTCTTCGCTCCGAAGTCGACACCGTTATGGAACGTATATCCGTAGCGGCCGCTTGCATTGCCATAGCGTTGCGTCAGAGTCCCGCTTGTCGGGCGAATAAAGCTAGACGAGACGGATGCTTTTTTTGCAGTGCTAGTTTTAGACTTGAGGCTGTACTTTTTAACGTATCCTGAGTATACGTAGCGTTTTTCTCCACCGTAGATGATTTTCGTCCAGTTTCCTTTACGTCCAAGGTACTTAAACGTTTGGCCCGAGTTGACGCCTCCGATGATCCGGTATTTTGTTGAAGGGCCGGTCCGAACGCGAAGTCCGTCTGCCATGACTTTTACTTTATAAGAAGTACCAGCCGCTTCAACCTTACCTGTACCCGTAGCTGCAAATCCTGAAACGACAAGCGCGCTCATCGTCATAGTTGTCAAAATACGTTTCATGTTGTAAATCCTCCTGATGTGAAAACAAAGTGACGGGTTAATGAAAAATGAAATGACTGAGTCATTAAATAGGATGTGTTGTATATAGAGTAGATTGAGTTAGTAGAGTGAGTGGTGCTTTCGAACAAACTGAGTATAGCATTCGGAATTTACAAATCGATATTTCAATTTTATTTCTAAAATATCTTTAGATAATATATATTGTAATCTTCGTTTTGAGATAATTACGCAATCCCTTGAGACGAGGGTTTATCCATGTCATCTGTTTGACTTTTTTATTACAAAGTCAATTATGGGAAATTGTGATATCGTATCGAAACATAACAAAGGAGTGTGGAACAGTTGGATATTAACTTTAAGTTTGAGAAGCAACGATTCAATCACCGGGCGGCTGCCGTGATCGTCAAGGAAGGGTGTCTCTTAATTCATCGGAATATTCGAGATGCTTTTTGGGCATTACCAGGGGGACGGATTCAACTGATGGAGAGTGGGGAGACAGCGGTTGTCCGTGAAATCAAAGAAGAATTAGGATTAGAAGCACAAGTTAAACGTTTTTTGTGCGTTCACGAAAATTTCTTTACATATGAAGACGTCGCTTTTCATGAAGTCGGTTTTTATTACGAAGTCGAGTTGTTAGATGAGATCAATGTGACGACGGAAGATTTTTACGGTGTCGAGGGCGAGGAACTGATTTACCGGTTCGTCCCGATCGACGAATTGCCATCCATCGAATTCTATCCCCTACAGCTAAAAACGATGCTGAAGACAGGTGAGTGGGACCGTCTAATAAAAGAATGAATTCCTGGAGTAAGACTTGTATGCACCTTTTTTTGAAGGAGATTCTGGCTGTAGACAACGTGCGATTGGGAGATCAAGCGTCTTTTTTCGTTGCTTTCCCCGGGCGAGGCGCAAGTCGTTGCTCCTTGATCTTCACGGACAACGAGCAGGGTCTTGCCTGCCTTTGGCAAGTCGCGTTAAATTCCCATAGGAGTCAACGAAACATGGCGCTTTTTAGGTAATACCGTGACAGAACTCTAGGCATGCAGACGGTTTAGCGCGCAATTCGTCTCGAATCGCTTAGAACCGCGAAAAGCAATCGGTCGCGACCTTGCAGCTTTGGAGACGAGGCGAGATAAGGCAGCGCAAACGGATTGCCTCTTTTTATAGCCTGTTCATGTTTCATAAGAGTTTGTCTGTAGTCTGTATCCCCTTTTTGAAGGGGATTTTTTTTATGGAATGACGTTTATTCATACATGGCAAGGGAATGTTAACTAAGGAAGTCAATTATCACAGTAGAGGGGATGAGTGAGATGCGCGAAAAGCAACTGAGGGATATGCATGAAGAAGCAAAAGGGCAAACACAAGATCATCAACCAGGAATTGAGTCCGAAATGAATCCTGAACCGATTTATGACGATCCCGAGTATGTCGGCTCCGGGAAGCTGAAAGGGAAAGTCGCGCTTATCACTGGCGGTGACAGCGGGATTGGTCGCGCCGTCGCGGTCGCTTACGCAAAAGAAGGCGCAAATGTCGCGATCGTTTACTTAAATGAAGGACAGGACGCGGAAAAAACGAAGCAGTTAATTGAAGGGTACGGAGTTAAGGCCCTTGCATTTGCGAAAGACGTCAGCCGGCCGGAAAACGCAAAACCAGTCATTGATCAGGTGCTTCAGGAATTCGGTCAACTGAATATTCTCGTCAACAACGCAGGAAAACAATTTCCGCAAGATGATTTTTTAGACATCACACCGGAACAGTTGCAGGAGACGTTCGAAACGAACATCTTCTCGATGTTTTATTTGACGCAGGCTGCCGTGCCGCATCTGAAAGAAGAAGATACAATCATCAATACGTCGTCCGTGACGGCTTATCGCGGGGCACCGACGTTGATCGATTATTCGGCGACAAAAGGGGCGATTACGACGTTAACACGTTCGCTTGCATCGAGCCTCGTCGAAAAAGGCATTCGTGTCAATGCCGTCGCACCGGGTCCGATTTGGACACCGTTAATTCCGGCGACGTTCTCGAAAGAGAAGGTCGAAGCACATGGGGAAGACACGTTACTGAAGCGTCGGGGACAACCTTCAGAAAATGCTCCAGCTTATGTTTACCTCGCGTCACGCGACTCGAGTTACGTCACGGGACAAACCATCCATATCAATGGCGGCGATTATATTACATCATAAGGAGGTCTTTTTTATGAAGAAGAATCCGAACGAAGTACCGGAGCACGAACCGAATCACGAACCGAATGAAGTGCCGGGAACACCACCGTCGGAAATTCCGGACACGCCGCAAGAAGATCCAATCCGTCAGCCGGAGCCGGATACTTTTCCGGAACCGACAGAAATACCGGATGCACCACAAGAAGATCCGACACCGTATTGATGGTAGCGATGACCTAACTAGCTGATTGACACCGATTGCTTTTACTTATGGGGAGGTAACAGTATGACGAATAAAAAAGAAGAACAAATGAAGGCGCACCAAATCGATAACACGAAAAAAGCGGGACTGACGACGAATCAAGGGTTGAAAATGGCGGAAGATGAATTTTCGCTAAAGGCAGGACTACGGGGACCGACATTGATTGAAGACTTCCACTTTAGAGAGAAAATGACACACTTTGACCATGAACGGATTCCGGAACGAATCGTCCATGCTAGAGGTGTCGGGGCACATGGTGAATTTCAGGTATACGAACCGCTAGCTGAGATTACGAAAGCGGGCTTTTTGAACGATCCCTCGAAAACGACACCGGTCTTCGTCCGTTTTTCGACGGTCCAAGGGTCACGCGGTTCAGGAGATACGGTCCGTGATGTCCGTGGTTTCTCGACGAAGTTTTATACGGATGAAGGCAACTACGATTTAGTCGGGAATAACATTCCGGTATTCTTCATTCAAGATGCCATCAAGTTTCCTGATTTCGTCCATGCTGTCAAACCGGAGCCACATACGGAAGTTCCGCAAGGCGCAAGCGCGCATGATACGTTTTGGGATTTCATCGGTCAAAATCATGAGACTGCACATACGGTCATGTGGGCGATGAGTGACCGTGGAATTCCACGGAGCCTTCGGATGATGGAAGGGTTCGGCGTCCATACATTCCGACTCGTCAACGCACAAGGGAAGGCACACTTTGTTAAGTTCCACTGGAAACCAAAACTTGGTGTTCATTCGCAAGTCTGGGATGAAGCACAAAAAGCACTTGGTAAAAATCCTGATTTCCACCGCGTTGATTTATATGAAGCAATCGATAAAGGGGATTTCCCGGAGTGGGAGCTCGGACTGCAATTGATTGCGGAAGAGGATGAGTTCAAGTTTGATTTTGACATTCTCGATCCGACGAAACTATGGCCGGAGGAAGAAGTACCGGTCCGACTCGTCGGTAAAATGACATTGAACCGCAATGTCGACAATTTCTTTGCGGAAACAGAACAAGTAGCGTTCCACCCAGGACACATCGTTCCGGGAATTGATTTTTCAAATGATCCGTTGTTGCAAGGGCGGTTATTCTCATATACGGACACACAGTTGTCCCGACTCGGAGGACCGAACTTCCATCAAATCCCGATCAATCAGCCGGTTTGTCCGTACCATAACAATCAGCGGGACGGCATGCATCAGATGGCGGTCCATAAAGGACAGACGAGCTATCACAAAAACGGTTTGAATGAAAATCAGCCTGAGCCTGTCCCGGTCGAAGAAGGCGGTTTTGAACATTACCAGGAAAAAGTCGACGGCCATAAAGTGCGTGGCCGGAGTGAAAGTTTCCTCGACTTTTATTCACAGGCGAAGCTCTTTTACAACAGCATGACTGCTGTTGAACAACAACACATTCGTGATGCCTACAGCTTCGAGCTCGGAAAGTGTGAATCTGATGTCGTCAAAGCGAACGCCGTCGATTTGCTGAATCATATCGACCATGCCCTCGCGAAAGAGGTTGCGGAGAACATTGACGTTGCGGTACCGACGACGGATGAAGGGGTTCAATCAGAGAAACGCTCAGATGCCCTCAGTATGGAACATACGATTCGAAAAACGGATACGCGCAGTGTCGCCTTGTTGCTTGCAGGGGACGTGGATGCAAATCAGGTGAAGGCGTGGGTCGAAAAACTGGCGGAGCATAACATCAATTACAGCCTCATTGGTAAAAAAGCCTATACACTAGGTGAAATGAAAGTAAAAGAAACGTATGATACGGTCGATTCAAGTTTGATTGACGCCGCATTCTTAATCAGCGCATCTTCAAAAGTAGCGGACGACGTGCTCGAATTTATCGAGAACACGTATAAACATGCTAAACCGCTGGCGTTACATCTCCATGATGACTCAGTACTCGATAAGTGCCGTGTTGAAACGGATCAGCCGGGTGTCTTCTTATTCAAAGAACATAACTTGGATCATTTTGATTCGTTCATCGAAGGCATCGCCCAAGCACGTTTTTGGGACCGGAAATAAGAATAGTCAAGGACCTCCAGCGTTGACGGGAGGTCCTTTTGACGTCGTCAAAAAAACGTATGCCTTCAATCATTATGTAGATAAGGCTATTTTTTTTGATGCAGACGCTTCAACCCTTCATAAAAGAATCGTGTAAGTCTTTAGTAAATGACAAAATAATCAAAAAAACAGGAACTTTTTAGGTAGGTATCCGTAGAATAGGTTAAACAAAGGGGGAAGTTCAGATGGAAATCATTTTGGGGATCATTGCAGTCGGGGCAGCATTTTGGTTTTTCTTCAGTTATTTACTTGGCTTCAAAAAGAAAAACATCACGATGACGTTTGACGATCGTTTTTATACGCTCGATGAGCATGTCAAAGCAATCGAGCAGAAATTAAAGCAGGACGGAAAATTAGTGGAGTACTTAGGAAATCGTCGCTTTTTAGTGAACGGGAAACGATATCTGTTCGTTGAACGGACGGTTCCGATGTCGGGCGTTCCGATGCAACAAACGATTTTAGAGTTCGAAAAATAAGTAAAAAAGGTGATTCCGACTCAGAAATGAGATCGGCATCACCTTTTTTATGTCGATAGATAATTGAGACTACCGATTCTACGAGACTGGTCAAAAAGAAATAAAATCAATAGATGGGAAATGATTGACAGTCAACTGTACTATCGATATGATACAGAAAGAAAGTGTATTACTGTTTTAATACAACGAACGGTGAAAAGTGGTCGAGGGCACGTGCAATTTGACCAAAGAAGCCCGGTTTATCTTCAAGTCGTCCGCTGGTTCAAGGAACGAATCGCGACAGAAGACTTAAAATGCGGGCAAGAAATTCCATCGCGGCGGGAAACCGCTGCGCAACTCGGAATTAATCCGAATACGGCTCAAAAAGCATACAAAGAAATGGAGGACCAGCAATTGATTACGACAGAACGAAACGTCCCGAGTAAAATCACGATGGATCAAAACATTGTAAAAAAAGTCCGGACGGAGATGTTGGACGAAGCAGTTGCGCAATTCATCGAGGCGGTCCAAGCGATTCAGATACCGCTCGGCGAAGTCGTTACGAAAGTCGAAACCGTTTATCAATCAACGGAACGGAGGAAAATTGATGCTTGAAGTCCATGGATTAAAGAAACGATATGGTCGTAAGAAACCGATTTTAGAAGGGGTTTCCTTTTCAGTTCGCCCAGACAGTATCACCTGCCTGATCGGTTTAAACGGGGAAGGGAAATCGACGATTTTAAAAGCGATTATGGGTCTTGTGCCGATCGACGCCGGAACAGTGCTGGTTGACGGTGAAGTATCGCGTGAAAAAATTGCTTTTGTTCCCGATCTTCAAACGATGCCTTCTTACATGACGATTGGAGATGCTTTGCGTTACATGAGTGATTATTATCCGGACTGGAATCCGAAGGTCGCTGAAGAATTAATGGGGCTGTTGAAGCTGTTATCGACCGACCGGATTTTAGAACTGTCAAAAGGAAATCAGGCGAAGTTCAGTTTGGTGCTCGGTTTTGCACTTGATCGTCCCTATTTGTTGCTTGACGAACCATTCGCAGGAATTGATTTATTTACGAAAGAACAAATTGCCTGGCTATTTTCGAGTCATTTCATGGAAGGACGTGCAATTTTGATGACGACGCATGAAATCGTCGAAGTCGAACATTTGATTGATCGGGTCGTCTTTTTACAGGATGGTCGGATTATCGATGAACACGATACGGAAGAAATGCGGGAAATGTACGGGAAATCAGTCCAAGACCGCATGCGGGAGGTCTATCAACGATGAAACAATATCTGATGCTGACGAATGAAGAGTTAAAACGAAGCTGGAAAATCATCGTATCGTTCATTCTTGCGATTGCGAGTATCGAAATCTTAATTGTTGTCGGACGAATCATTTACCATGAACGCCAAGTCCAAAGTTACATGAAGAGTGCAAAACTGTCTGAAGTCGAAGCGATTCAAGAAATCGGGAAATTATCGTTTGAACAAGCCAGTTCTTATTTCAGTTATATCATTATGATCGGGGTTGCGTTTGTTTTGCTATATGCGATTCAAATCTGGTATCGGGATTGGCTAGGCGAATCCAAGTACATATATCGGTTATTACTACTACCAGGTAGTCGCGCAAAAATCTTTTTCGCAAAATTTACTTCTCTCGTACTCGTGATTGTCAGTTTCCTTGGTTTACAGTGGACGGTGATTCAACTCAGTCATGGGATCTTCAACTGGTTAATTAAAGATGGGTACAGGGAGTCAGGTTCGCTCGGTCTCTCAAGGAGCCTCAATAAATTATACATGATGAACTTAATCGATTTATTTGTGCTGGTTATCTTATCGCTGTTCATCGTCAGTTTCTTGTTCCTGTTCGTTCTGCTTGAACGGTCATACGGGAAGTCAAAAGGAATGCTGTTCATCATCATTGAACTAGTTGCTTTAATAGTTATTTTAGTTAGTATGCAGTATAGCTTAGAAATGATTGACGGGTTGCTTCAAGAAGAATTCGGAGCAATCGTTCTGTCAGTATTTACGTTGTATTTTATTTATACAATTTGGAGAAGTTTGCGTTTGTTAAAATGGAAAATCACAGTTTAAGGAGGAAACCATGCGAAATTTTAAATTTGTACTCATTCTGACTGTCGTCAGTTTCTTGACGATTGGCATTTACGGATGGTTCATTCATTCGATGGATGAATCAGAATTTGTAATCGAGACGGTCAAAGGTGATCCGAAACAACAAGCTGTCCAGTCCATCCACGCTGAAATCTTAGATCGTGGTCTAAAGCCAATGGATTATGAGATCACGCTGAATGGTCGTGTGCAAAAAACAACACATGATTTTGTGGATCAACTCTTCAAAAATCCTTTTGACATCATCGACGCTCCCCGTGCGTTCCGCCGCTTCATTGCCCCTAATTCGGTTAATACGTTAGAGCAAGATGGTATTGTCTATGCGATGCGTCTGCAGAAAGAGGGACGATGGGAACTACAATATTTTAATCAAAAAAAACAACGCCTCTTTAAAAAAATAGTATCAGCACCAGCTGGAATCAAGTACAAAGGGGAAGTGCAATTCAATCCGTTCCAACGTTCTGGTGACAGCCTGTATGTTTATGTCGTAGATGAAGATCCAACGAATGTAGGAAATCATTTCTTTAAGTTCGACTTAAAAGCAGATACGATTCAAACAGTCGATTTACCGAAGACATCAAATGAGTACTTCAATGTTCTTGGGATTAACGGTGAGAAAATCGTTTATCAAACAGAAGGAGATATCAATGGATTGGACGCGACTAAACGAAACACGTACATCAGTGATAGAAAAACGGTTCAATCTCTGACTGCGCTAGATTCAATCGATCTGTATCAATCTGAACTCATCGAGGATGGAACAAAACTTGTTGCGCTTATAGATGCTGATCAGGAACGCTTCAAATGGATTGTATATGATATCGATAGTAAGAAGCTGACTCGTCATTCAAATGATTTTAACAAATGGCAGGGGGCTGACGGCTCAAGTACATATTTCCGACTAGAAAACGGAGTAATCTACACGGGGTTGAATACAGGGACCGGCATCTTCAACGTCCAAGTGATTGATCCATTGTCGGGAAACGTAATTTATGAAGGCAATATCAAAGATCGATTAAAGCGACAAGACATAATATTAAATGAACTCGTTGTAAAATAATTGTGATTAAGGCTGAAAACTTGTTGCATAGAGTTCGAAAAATAAGTAAAAACGCGCGGCTGACTCTGCATTGAAGTCAGCCGCGCGTTTTTGTCATTGGTACGATTTAATGAGGATGTCCTGTTTCGTATAATAACTCCATGTCAGGTCCTGGGCTTCGACCTTCTTCGTCGTCACGGCGACAAACGTGTTTTTGCCCGTATAGATCCCGACGAAGTTCGGTGTCTTTGCTTTTTTCGCCTGGACGAACAACAAGTCACCCGGCATCGCTTTTTTAAGTGTGACGGTTTTCAACGGCATGGCAGCCTGTTTTGCAACCGTCCGCTCCAGCGTCAAGCCGCTTTTTTGATAGACGTATTGCGTGAAGCCTGAAGCATCAAATCCTTTTGTCGTCGTGCCGCCTTCTTTATACGGCGTACCGATCAGTGACGTGGCGAGTTTTGCGATCGCAAGTTTCTTATTCGCGAGTGCTTTTTCGGACAACGGTTTTTTCGTCTCGACTTTTGTTGGTGTTGCGGCAGACGCAACGACTGGACTGACGGAAGCCGTTACAAGTAAGGCCGTTAATGTGATGGCATAATACGGTTTCATGAAAAAAACTCCTTTAATTAAGTTAGGGTGAAAAGCTAGTTTCAGCGTACCATGTAGATTTACAAATAAAGCAACAAGTTGGCAACGAGTCCCTAACAATCTTGTAAGGTTCGGGCTGAGAAACTACTTTTTTGAGGATACAAGGCACAAAAAAAGATTCCCTTCACGTTGCATCCTAGGAAACAAGTGAAGTGAGAATCCTTTAGTTTCAGTTCGTTTATGATGCGCGTCGGTCGAGTCGGAAGCTGACCGCAGTCAACAGTGCAGCGACCAAGGCGACGAGTCCGCCGACGAGCGCCGTGTTCATCATCGGTCCGCTCGCGTAAACAAGTCCACCGAGCGCGGAGCCGAAGGCGATCCCGACGTTACTTGCGACCGGCATCAAGGACGCAGCGAGTCCTTTTGCTTCCGGGTTGAACTTTTCCGCCAAGTCAATCAGATAGATTTGTGTCGATGTCGTCAATAAAATCGACATCAGTGACATCAAAGCGATATTGATCAGTCCGAGCGTGACGGATGACGTCGTGACATATAAGGCCGCCAAGACGAACGCTTGCACGACGAACACAAACCGTAACCGACCGATCGGATTATGACTGGCGATTTTCCCGGCCAGAATGTTACTGAAAATCGAGACGACGCCGTACGCGAGGAGGATTGGACTGATCCAGGCCCGCGGCAGCTCGAGTTCGAGTTCGAGGATCGGTACGAGGTACGTGTAGACGACATAGGTCGCACCAAATCCAAACGACGGGATGAAGAAGGCAATCATGATACGTGGGTTCGCGAGCAGGCGCAGTTGATCCTTAACGGAACTTGACGCCGTCGCCTGTTGCCGCGGGACGACTTTGAAAACGGCGAAAAAAGCAATCAGTCCGAGGGCTGTCGTCAGCCAAAACGTCGCTTCAAAACCGGCGTGTTGCCCGATAAACGTGCCGATCGGGACACCGAAGACGTTCGCGAGCGTAAAGCCGCCGAAGATGAACGACACGGCGACACCGCGTTTCGCGACCGGGACACTGTCACTCGCGACGACCATTGCAAGCGAAATCAGGACACCGGTCAGGACGGCGGTGACGATCCGTGTTGCGAGCAGAAGCGAGTAGGTGTCGGCGATGCTGCTGCAAAAGTTCAAGACGACCCAGACAAAGATCAGGCTGAGCATTAATTTGCGACGCTCGAAGCGTCCCGTGATCGACATCGTGACCGGTGTCCCGATCGCGAAGGCAATCGCAAAGGCGGAAACGAGTGTCCCGGCTTTCGCAATCGTGATTCCGAGGGCCGAAGCGATTTCTGATAAAATCCCGACGATGACGAATTCGCTTGTGCCTAAGACGAACGTCAGTAAGGAGAGGGTGGCGATTAAAAGCCAGTCCGTTTTACGTAAACGGGTAGTAGATGACATATCAATTCCTCAATTCTAGCGCTAAGCAGCGCGAAACTATCGTTTTTCAGAATAGCATGATTCGTGTGTCAGGTGAACGGGAATCGGTTGTCGAAGGAAAAGAAGCATTATTTTGAATAGCATGTCAATTTTCTTCAGGTGAGACTACGCTATAATGAAGGAGAGCGAATCGCACCGAACTAAAAATCGAAAGGTAGTGAGAAAAATGCAAGCGACGATTACATGGAATCACAAGATGGGCTTTAGTGGCATGACGGAGTCCGGACACCAACTGGCAATGGATGCAGCACCTGAAAATAACGGTCAGAACGGAGCACCGCGGCCAACTGAATTGTTGTTGCACGCCGTCGCCGGCTGTACGGGGATGGACATCGTCTCCATTTTAGAAAAAATGCGTTTACCGTTAACCTCGTTTGAGATGGACATTGAGGGAGAACGGGCGACGGAACACCCGCGCCGCTTTACGACGATTTCGATTCATTATCGTCTCGAAGGCGACTTACCGGACGATAAAGTCCGCCGGGCCGTGTCGTTATCAAAAGATAAATACTGTTCTGTCTCGAAATCACTGAATGCTGAAATTGAAGTCTATTATTCAATCAATGGCGTCCGAAACGAGGAACCGCTTTGAAACCGATTTACGTGCTTTTAACGGCTTGCTTTTTGACGGCATGCGCGAGTGAACCAGCAACAGAACCGAAGACGAAACCGGAACCGAAGACGAGTCAGCAACAGCCGGTCGCTGACGAACCGACGGCTGCCGAACAGGCGGAGCAAGACATCAAACGTCAGCTCGCCAAACTCTCGACTGCTGAAAAGGTCGATCAATTGCTGTATATCGGGATCAGCGGGACAACGTTATCGGACGCAGACCGAAGTCTGTTAAGCGATCACGCGCTGGGCGGTGTCCTGTTACTCGGAGGCAATATCACGTCAGACGCCCAGCTAAAAACCTTGACGGCAGCGATTGAGGACGCACAAGCCGCCGAACCGCTCGCGTTCCTCGGTTTCGATGAAGAAGGAGGACGTGTCAGCCGTGTCCCGGATCAAGCGTTTCATTTACCTCCGAGTTTGACGCTCGGTCAGAAAAACAATCCGGCATTGATGCAAAAGACCGGACAGGCATTTGGTGCGATGTCACGGTTTTATGGATTCAATATGGATTTTGCCCCGGTTCTTGATGTCAACAGCAATCCGGCGAACCCGATCATCGGGGACCGGGCACTGAGCGCTGAGCCGGATGATGTCGCCCGGCTCGGTGTCCCGTTAATGCAGGGAATTAAGTCGGAAGACGTCGTGCCGGTCATCAAACATTTTCCTGGACACGGGGATACGACCGTCGATTCGCATGTCGGCTTACCGACCGTGACGAAGACGAAAGCGCAACTCGAGCAACTGGAACTCGTCCCGTTCAAAGCGGCAATCGATGCCGGAGCGGAGATGGTGATGGTCGCACACATTTTATTCCCGGCGCTCGACCCAGACAATCCGTCGTCGTTATCAGAGCCGGTCATGCAACAGCTGTTGCGTGAAGCGTTGAAGTTCGATGGCGTCATCGTGACGGACGACCTCGTAATGGGCGCGATCACGAAACAATATGGTCTCGCCCAAGCTGCGCGCCTCGCCCTCGAACGTGGTGCCGACATGGCGATGTTCTCGCAAGCCGGTGCTTACACGGATGTTCATGCGGCGATCATGCAGGGAATCAAGGACAAGTCGTTATCACGGGCTGACCTCGACGCGAAGGTGACACGTGTCTTACGTCTAAAACAAACGTATGATTTAGCAGACACGAAGCTGATTCCAACGCGTGAACAATTGACGGAACAGGTCAAAACGGTCACGGATCGGCTGAACTGACAAGTCAGACTAGAAATCAAGCGAGCGGTCATGGTAGACTACGAATGAACCAACCAACACTAAATAGTTCTACACTAGGGGAGTCTCGCAGCAGACTGAGACGGAAATATCCGGACCCTTTGAACCTGATCTAGTTCGTACTAGCGGAGGGAAGTGGCTTCTGATTATCATCCTGTCTCAGGTCTTACCTGGACATTCTTCGGACCACTCCATCATGTTCATGGGGTGGTCCTTTTTGTGTAGCAAGGAGGAGAAGGTATGCGTCCGAAGTTACATATTGTGACGACCGGGACAAAAGAGCTGACACATCTTCTAGAAGTCTTGCCGGCTGTTGTGCCTTATGTCGACATGATTCATATCCGGGAACCGGGTTGGTCGGCGGACCGACTCGTCCAATTGATCGAGGCGCTAGTATGCGCCGGTGTTCCACGTGAAAAACTAATCGTCCATGACCGGCTTGATGTCGCCCTCGTGACGAAGGCAAGTGTCCAGTTGACATCACGCAGTATTCCCGTCGCTGTCGTGCGGCGTCAATTCAGCGAGCTACAGATCGGCCGATCAATCCACTCCTTGACGGAAGCGCTTGAGACGGGCAGCGACTTCGTCATGTATGGTCATGTCTTTGCGACGGCGTCAAAACAGGACGTCGCCCCGCGCGGACTAGCGGCACTCGCGCAAATCGTCACGTTTTCAAAAGTCCCCGTCATCGCGATTGGCGGGATTCAGCCGGAGAATGTCGCGGGTGTCCTCGCGACCGGCGTTGCTGGCATCGCTGTGATGTCAGGGATTCTCGGTCAGGCAAATCCGGTCGAAGCAGTCCGGTCGTATCGCGAGGTGCTTGATCAATGAAAGCAAAAGGGACGTTAATCGTCGGCGCAGGCGTAATCGGTTTGACACTCGCCTACGAATTGCTCAAACGAGGACAAGCGGTACGCGTGCTTGAGCAAAGCCGGTGTGGCGAAGGAACGACGCGAGCGGCAGCCGGCATGCTTGCGACGGATCATGAACTGATCCCTGCCTTACATCAACTGGCGGCAGCGAGTCGACAGCTTTATCCCGACCTCGTCCGTGAGCTGTTTAATGAGACCGGCATTGATAGTGGCTATAAAGAAAATCCCTTTCGGTTGATTCGGGGCCATGAGGAAATTCAATTTGCATCCGTCGGTCAAATCGATCCCGTCCAGTTGACGCGTTCGCTCCGTCACGCGATTAAAGTCCGCGGAGGTGTGATTGAAGAACAGACAACGGTCACAGGACTGCTCCGGGCAGGGGCGACCGTCGTCGGCGTTGCGACGAGTAACGGTAAGCGTGAAGCCAGTAACGTCGTGGTCGCAAGCGGTTGGGGATCAGAAGCATTACTCGCGACGAGTGGTGTCGAGATCGCGACGGTACCGGTCAAAGGCGAATGCCTCGCCGTCCGGCTTCCGGGGCATGTCTTGACCGAGACGTTGTTTAGCGACGACGTGTACCTCGTCCCGAAGTTTGACGGACGGATCATCATCGGGGCGACGGAACGGATCGGTGACGAGACGACAGGGGTCAGCGTCAGCGGGATTGAACATCTCCTGCAGGCGGCGGCGCGACTGTTCCCGGCAATCAGAGAAGCGGAAATCGTGGACATCTGGTCCGGGATTCGTCCACAAACAGCGGACGGATTGCCTTATCTCGGGCAGGTCCCGGGAGTCGGGCACCTATTCGTCGCGACCGGGCATCATCGGCACGGGATATTACTCGCCCCGATCACGGCGTCCGTCCTGGCAGACGAGGTAACGGGAATCACGCCGAAATATGAGCTTTGTCCGTTTTCATTACATGAATCGAGGAGGAACACGAATGCAACTCACCATTAATGGTCAACCGTATACGCTTGACGGAACGATTTCGACAATCGACGGATTGATTCATCATCTCAATTTGACGGAAAAAATGGTCATCATCGAACAAAATCGACAGATTGTCGAGCGGACAGCATACCAAAACACACCCATTCAAACAGGCGATTCATTTGAAATCGTCCACTTCGTAGGAGGCGGTTAATCATGTTAACGATTGGTCAAACGACATTTCAGTCGCGGTTATTACTCGGAACGGGCAAATACCCCGACGTGACGACACAGCAGCAAGCAGTCGAGGCATCGGGAGCAGACATTCTGACCTTTTCCGTGCGCCGGATGGATATCTTCGAAGCGAGTCAACCGAACTTTTTAGAGGCGCTTGATTTGAGTCAGTATCATTTATTACCGAACACGGCGGGGGCGAAGACAGCGGAAGAAGCGGTTCGGCTGGCAAAACTCGCCCGCGCGTCCGGACTGTGCGACATGGTCAAAGTCGAAGTCATCGGCTGTGATAAAACGCTGTTACCGGACCCGATTGAAACGTTGCGGGCATCGGAAGAATTATTAAAAGAAGGATTCACCGTCTTACCGTATACGTCAGACGATCTGTTGTTGGCACGAAGACTGGAAGAACTCGGGTGTCACGCCATCATGCCTGCCGCGTCCCCAATCGGATCCGGACAAGGGATTCTTAATCCACTGGCCTTAAGCTTCATCATCGAACAGATGACGGTCCCGGTCATCGTCGACGCAGGAATCGGTTCACCGACCGATGTCGCCTATGCAATGGAACTCGGCGCAGACGCCGTCTTACTTAATTCGGCTGTCGCCCATGCGAAAGACCCGGTCAAGATGGCGCAGGCGATGAAGCTTGCCGTCGAAGCGGGACGACTTGGCTTTGAAGCGGGACGAATCGAAAAGAAACGGTACGCGACGGCGAGCAGTCCCGAGACAGGGATGAGTCGATGACGGATCGTTATTCACGGCAAACCCGGTTTCGTCCGTTCGGTCAGGCGGGACAGGATGAGCTGACAAAAAAACATGTCCTCCTCATCGGTATGGGTGCACTCGGAACGGCAAGTGCCGAACAACTCGTCCGGGCCGGAATCGGCAAGCTGACGATCGTCGACCGCGATTACGTCGAGTGGAGTAATCTCCAGCGGCAGCACCTTTACACGGAGGACGATGCCGCGCAGCATGTCCCGAAAGCAATCGCCGCGGAGCGCCGCTTAAATGCCATCAATCAGGAAGTCGAGATTATAGCCCATGTCACCGATGTCACGCGTTACGAATTACCTCAATTGATTCCTGGTGTCGATTTGATTCTTGACGCTACCGATCACTTCGATATCCGGATGCTGATCAATGATGTGGCAGCGCAACACAAGATTCCGTGGATTTACGGCGGGTGCGTCGGAAGTTACGGCATGACCTATACGGTCCTCCCGGACGAGACCCCGTGCCTGCATTGTTTGCTCGAACATTTACCACGCGGGCAAGCGACGTGCGAAACGGCGGGTGTGATTGGTCCGGCGATTCAACTCGTCGCCGCGTATCAAGTCGCGGAAGCCTTGAAGCTCCTCGTCGGTGCGACGGACGCGTTACGGCAGGAATTGCTCGCGTTCGACGTCTGGACGAATGAACAGAGCCGGATCAATGTCGCGTCTTTGAAGAAGGCATCATGCCCGTCCTGCGGCGAGAACCGGACCTATCCGTATTTGACGCACATGCCGGTGCAGTTTACAACATTGTGTGGACGTGACGCCGTCCAGGTCCGTGGAGATGAGGCGCGTGACTTAGAACGTCTTGAACAGAATCTGAGCCCGGTCGTCAGTATCGTCGCGAAAAATCCGTACTTGCTCAGTTTTAAGACGGAGACGCATCGATTCGTCGCCTTTCGTGACGGACGCGTCCTGATTCATGGGGAACAGGAACTCGTCCGTGCAAAACAGCTCTATCACGCCTTTTTCGGTTAAAAAGTCACAAAAAAATCAAACTAACATTCAAAATATATGTTTTAGATGTTTTGAAAAGAGGTAAATAAGACTTCAAGACACAAAATGGCGTTTTAGGTAGACTGAAAGCGAAGAGGAGTGATTAGGATGAAACAAGAATTCGATAAAACGGTCCAATCATCGGACCAGACGAAGCGGACAGAACAGACAGCTGAACCGGTTCAGCAGGCGAATTGGAATCCAGATCGGTACCGGACGAACTTAAATCCGTTCTATCTGTCACCTTGTAGCGTCGAACGACGGGAAGATGTTGAAGCACATGCCAATCATCTGATCGAAGTTGAACCAGACGCGTCCCCTCTTGCACAAATTTTCGAACAACAACAAACAGCCCATATACCGAACAAACATCAGAGCTCAAAATTCACGACAGGAATTGTAGTCGGTGCTATCATCGGAGGATCCGTCTCCATCATCACTTCTGTCAAGCGGTTGCGGCACAAACATTAAGGAAATGAATGCATGGAATGTAAAGGATAGTAAGGTCCGGTAGCGTCCGGTCTTTACTGTCTTTTTTTTGATTATAGACGCATGCCGGATCGAAGCATATGCGCGGACGAGAGTCGTCATTGCCGTTTCAGACGTGCTAAACTAAACTTAATATATTAGTAAAGTGAGGGTGAGGAAACATGAAGTGGATTCATACAGCGGATTGGCATTTAGGGAAAATCGTCCACGGCGAATCGATGATTGAAAATCAACGCGCCGCGCTCGAAGCATTTTTAGCGTTACTCGACCGGGAACGCCCGGACGCGGTGGTCATTGCGGGCGACTTATATGACCGCGCCGTCCCGCCGACCGAGGCGGTCGAATTGCTCGACGCGACACTCGCCGACATCGTCCTTGACCGCGGGATTCCGGTCATCGCGATCAGTGGCAACCACGATTCGGCGGAGCGGCTCAGCTTCGCAACGACCCTGCTCGAACGGTCGGGTCTTCACCTCGCCGGTAAACTGACGCCGGTGATTGAACCGATTGAGATTAAAGGCGTCCAGTTTTACCCGGTCCCGTTCGCGGACCCGGCGATCGTCCGTTACGTCTATCAGGATGACACGATCCGTAACCATGACGAGGCGATGCGAAAAATCATCAGCGGCTTGACGATCACAGAACCAAGCGTCCTCGTCGGTCATGCCTTCGTCATCGGTGGGCTTGAGACCGACTCGGAGCGTCAACTGTCCGTCGGGACGGCGGGACAGGTCAGTGCCAGTACGTTCGCACCGTTCACCTACACGGCACTCGGTCACCTACATAATCCGCTCGCGATCCGTTCCGAGACGATCCGTTACAGTGGATCGCTGCTGAAATATTCGTTTTCAGAAGCAAATCACGTCAAAGGGGTCGATATCCTGACCCTCAATGCGGCAGGGACGTTTGACCGCCGCTTTGAGCCGATTGTCCCGAGGCGTGATTTACGGGAGCTGACGGGAACGCTTGCCGAACTGATGGATCCGACGTTCGTCGCGACACAGACGACGGACGACTACATCAAAATCAACCTGACGGATGCGGAAGCCTTGATTGATCCGATGGGCAAGCTGAAGAAAATCTATCCGAACATCCTGCATCTCGAGCGGACCGGTTTCACCCGTGAAAGCACACGCTCCGTTCAAGCATCGCGCGACCAGGTCAAGACGGCGACGCTGACCGATTTATTCAGTGAGTTTTATGAAGCAGTCCGGGAAAAACGACCGACGGATGCGATGCAGACCGTCTTAGAGGAGGAAGCGACATGCGGCCAGAACGATTGACCTTACGGGCATTCGGCCCGTTCGCGGAAGAACAGACGATTGACTTCACGGCACTTGCCGGACGGACGATGTTCGTCATCTCCGGTAATACGGGGGCCGGCAAAACGACGATTTTTGATGCCTTGACGTTTGCCCTTTACGGGGAGACGTCAGGCGGCGAACGGGAGATGACGGATTTACGGAGTCATTTTGCGCGAGCTGATGTCAAAACGGAAGTCGAACTGGAATTTTTACTGAAAGGCGAACGCTATCGTGTGATTCGTCAACCGAGCCAACCGCACCCCGTCAACAAGACGGATTATGCGCACGAAGCAGAACTGGCACGGTTCGACGGGACGGCGTGGCAACCGCTCGCCATTAAAATTCCTGAGGTCAAGCAACGGGTTCAAAGTCTGTTGCAACTCGACCACAAACAATTTTCGCAAATCTTGTTGTTACCACAAAATAAATTCCGGGAACTGTTGATGGCGGAGTCAAAAGACAAACTGCAAATCCTGAAGCAACTGTTCAAGACGGAGCAGTACGGTGAGTTCCAGCAACGTTTGCACCGGAAAGCACTCGATCTTGCTGCCGCCATTAAAGAAACAAAAACGAAACAGCTCGCAAAACTGGAGGAGTTGCCGCTGGAAGTCGACTGGGCCAATCAAAACGAGACGACGATCCGGAGCGTGACGGCTGAATTGTTAGCGTCGCTCGATGAAACGATCACTGCCGCCAAAACAGTCGAACAGCAGGCACGTCAAGACGTCAATCAGGTCAGCGAACGCTTCCGCCAGGCGGAACAACTCGAAAAAGCCTTCGTCGAACATGAACGGCTGACGCGACTCGAGCAAGAACTCGCCGTGACGTTACCCGACATCACACGACAAGCGGATCGGTATGCGGCAGCGACACGGGCAGCGGCCATCACGGGACGATACGATGCCTTCCTGTCAGAGCAACAGGCGGTCGTCCGCCTCGAGACGGCGCACGGGCAATTGACGACAGAACTGACGACGTTGCGAGGGCAGCTAGATCAAATCACCGGTCAAGCGGAACAGTTGGCACGTCGCGAACAGGAAATCCGCGACGGGGCACGACGGATCGACCAAATCGAGATTGAACTGAAGCAACTGCGCGAGCAGGAACAACTGCAACAAAAACAAAAAAGTCTCGTGCAGGACGTCGCACGCCTGAACCCGCAAGCGTTGCTGACGGAGCGGGAGGCGAAACGTGGCGAACGGACCCGCGTCCAAGCGGCACTCGCGGCGCTTGCTGATGTCTCGGACACACAACTGACGTTGCAGGAACGGCGCTTCAGCCTCCAGGCGGTCGAACAAAAGCGGCTCGAATGGCAACGGAACGAAACGGAACGGCAACACTTGATTGAACGCGGGACCCGTGTCCGGAAAGAAAAGGATGAAGCGGAAGCGGCCTATGCGGAAGGGCGGCGAAAAGAACGGATGCAACTCGCGTCCGAGCTTGCTGAACATCTGCACGACGGGGAAGCGTGTCCCGTTTGCGGGAGCCGTGAGCACCCGGAACCAGCGGTGAAGACACAGCTGGATGACGTCGAAGCGTTGCATCAGCTGTATTTAAAAGCGCAGACGGCCCACCAGGAATTACAGGCGACGTACCGGACAATCGTCGAACGGAAACGACAACTCGAGCACGATATCGCAATACTCGGGCAAGAACAGACGCTGCCGACGGAACTCGATCTGATTCGGACGGAAATCAGCCGCCTTGTCGAAGCAGAAGCAGAACAAAAACAGCAACAAGATAAAAAACGTCAGCTCGAACAACGCTTGCGGACGCTCGAAACAGAACTTGAGACACTGACGAGTCAAATCGATCAGCAGCTCGCGGCACAAGGGAAACTCGAACTTGAGCTTGCCCGACTTGATGCATTGCTGACGAAAGCAGGCGAGCCGTCAGCGTCGAAAGGGGTTCTCGAACAGGAACAACAGACATTGCAGGCGAAACAGACACAATATGAAACCGACCGGGCGACGGTCGATCAACAAAAAAATCAACTCAATCGGGAAGTCGCAGAACGACAGGGACGCCTTCAACACATTACCGAAGAGGCGACGACACATGTTGCAGCGCGGACGCAAGCGAAGGCTGACTTGGAACAGGCCCTGTCGGAAGAGCATTTTGAGACGTTAGAACAATTCGAACAGGCGCGATTGTCCCGGCAGGAGATGCAACAACTCGCAGCGATGCTTGAAGCGGATCGTGTCAAGCGCCAGGAAGTCGCGACAGGACTCGAACGCTTGAAACAACAAATCAATGCCGCGGCACGTCCGGATCTCGCGCATTTACGGACGCTTGTCGAAACAGCGGAAGGACGCTTGGCGGAAGCGACAGACCAACGTGTCGGTGCCGAGAAGGAACACATCCATGTCAAACAGCTGATTGATGCCTGGGCGACGCTCCAACAAACGATTGAAGTCGAGGACGCCCGGTACGGGATCATCGGGGAGCTGGCACGGGTCGGAGTTGGTGAAAATGCGCAACGGATGACGTTCGAAACCTACGTCCAGACGGCGTACTTCGATGAGATTCTCCAGGCGGCGAACCGCCACTTGACGGAGATGACGTCAGGTCGCTTCCAGCTCGAGCGGAAGACGGAAGCCGGTAAAGGCTTGAAGAAGTATGGCCTTGACCTGAATGTTTTTGATGCTTATACGTCACAGACACGGCATGTCAAAACATTGTCCGGTGGCGAAAGCTTTAAAGCGTCGCTTGCGCTCGCGCTTGGTCTCTCGGAAGTCGTCCAAGAAGCGAGTGGCGGCGTTTCCCTTGAGACGATGTTCATCGATGAAGGATTCGGGACACTCGACCCTGAGTCGCTCGAACAAGCGATCGAGACGTTACTGTCGATTCAAGCGAGCGGACGGATGGTCGGGATCATCAGCCACGTCCAGGAGCTGAAGTCACGGGTTGATGCTAAAATTGAAGTCACGCAAGGAAAAACAGGCTCGACGATACAGCTTGTCGTTGAATAAGGAGTGAGACGGATGGAAGTCAATCAAATGGTAACGAAGTCGGATTTAATCCGCGACCTGAAACAGCTCGGGGTCGAGCCAGGGATGAAAGTGTTCGTGCACAGTGCGATGAAACAGATCGGCTGGGTTCCGGGCGGGGCGCAAGCGGTCATCGAAGCCGTCCAGGAAGTCGTCACCGAGACGGGCTTGATTATGATGGCGACACAAAGTACCGATAACTCGGACCCGAAAAACTGGAGCCGTCCTGCGGTACCGGAGGAGTGGTGGGAGACGGTCCGTCAAGAAATGCCGGCGTACGATAAACGGAAGACGCCGACCCGCAGCGTCGGGAAGGTGCCGGAGTTGTTCCGGACATTTCCGGATGTCGAGCGCAGCGACCACCCGATGTGGTCGGTCGCAGCCTGGGGTAAAGATGCGGCCGGGTTCGTCGCGGGCCACACGATTGAAAACGGGTTCGGTCCCGGATCACCGATTGAACGATTCATCGAGGCGGACGGTCAGATTCTGCATATCGGTTCACCGTGGGATGCGACGACGGTTTGGCATTATGCCGAGTACGGGATTGATCGTCCGGACATTGAGAGCGGGTGTAAAATCAAGCAAGGTGATGACGAAGTATTCGTTCACTATTGGCACCGCTTGATTGATAGCGACCCATTCGGTCCGATTGGCGAAGGCTTCACGGACGAACCGTTCGTGACGAGCGGAAAAATCGGTCGTGCGACGTCACACCTCGTCTCCGCCAAGGAATCGATTCCAGTCGTCATGTTCCAGTTGAGTGCTTTAAATAACTGGTTAAGCTGAAACTTTTTCGGGAACGATTCGTAATAAGACACAGAGAAATTAAAAGGAGTGAACGCAAGATGGCATCACGATTTAAAGTTAACCCAGCGCTGCGCCGAGGTTTTGAGACGGCACGGGCTGGCGAACGGTCGATGACGAAAAGTGGGACGATGAGTAAGATTTTCTTAATGCTCGCCCTCGTCACGGCAGCAGCCGGAGGAACATGGTTCTTTTTAGCCGCGAATCCGCAATTTTTATTCCCGGCTTTGATTGGCGGGATTGTTCTTGGACTGATCCTTGCTCTCGTCATCACCTTTAAACCGGCTACGGCACCTGTTCTTTCACCGGTCTATGCGCTTGTCGAAGGGGTCGCAGTCGGTGCGATTTCCTTGATGTTCGAAAGCATGTACCCAGGCATCGTCGGAAAAGCCGTCGTCGCGACGTTCGTCGTATCGTTCGCGATGTGGTTCGTCTATACGACCGGCATGATTAAAGTAACACAACGGTTCCGTTCCGCTGTCACGGCAGCAATCCTCTCGATTCTCGTCTTGTACGGTGTCAATTTCCTGCTCGCCTTGTTCGGTGTCGACCTCCCGTTCATGACAGGCAGCTCGCCGCTCGCGATCGGGATTCAGTTTGTCATCGTCATTGTCGCCTCGCTGTCACTCGTGATGGACTTCGATTTCATCTCGCGTCAAGTCGAGGCACGGGCACCGAAGTCGATGGAATGGGTCGCTGCGTTCGGTTTAATCGTGACGATCATCTGGCTGTATATCGAGTTACTCGATTTATTGTATCGTTTAGCCGCGCGTGACTAAAACCTGTTTAACGCATCGTTTCCGTTTTGACGGGGACGGTGTTTTTTTATGAAAAGTTGCTGGGTAAATGTTTTTTCTTCCCATGCTTTCCTCCGGCAAGGCGCAAGGTGGCAGGGTTGATCCATAAATTATCCCCAGACAAATCCTTGAAACGGATGTTTCCGCCATCCTCGCTTTCCATGGGCGGAAGGTAAGCCGCGGCATCCCGCATTTCATGCTCGCATGCCGGGTCTTACCTATTCCTGACAGAAGCGCGAACCGCGCTTCTTTTTCCCATAGGAGTCGAGAATGGACGTTTCCATCCCGCTTCAATCGAATAGCCGATGAGCTCACTTTTCACAAGAAGCAAAACGAGCTGCTTTGAATCTTGTTAGGGAATAAGACACGCGCAATTACAAGTTTAAAAAGACTCGTCCTGATTTAACGCAAACATTTATAAGCTTATAAGAATGGTCGGGTTTTGACATATAAGGAAGTCTATCATTTGCTTGGAAAGAATCAATCGCGTTGTCATTTTTGGATATTTTTGTAACAATGGATAGGTTGAAGAAAGTAATCGCTAACGCGTTTGACTGACAAATCGAAGAAGGGAAGAATGACATGGATTTAATCTTCATGATGAAGGAACGGCTCGGTCTATTTGCATTTTTATTCGGATTCCTACTCCTGAACGCCCTGCTCCTCGTGGCAATTTGGAAAGTAAAAGTTCAGCTGCCAAAACCGTTGTTGGTTCTGTTGACAATGTGTTGTACGTTTTTCATCTTTGCGACGATTGGTTTCATCGTCAGCACGTTATCATTTGGTTATAATTCATAATGATGTTTTAAATTATGACAATAATTGAAGTAAAGCAAATAATTTATCCACCGAATTAAACAGGCAAACTTTCCACTCACTTAGGGAAGGTTTGCCTGTCTTTTTAGTTTGATGAATCAAAATGAAGAGAATCGACATACTGCTTAGCTTCGAGTAATGAATAACCAAGTTGATTTCGGACTAGTTTAACAGCCTCCACCATCTGATCCTCTTGAAGAAGGTGTTTAACTTGATGTTGGAGTTTAACCTCATCCGCATCTACTCCCGGCATTCCAAGGTGAATTTGAATACGTTTAATTTCCTTCGTTAATTGCTGTTGCTGGATCCGTTGCTTGGCTAGTTGTTGTGAAATCGATTGCCAGATGATGGCAAGAAACAAGACGGGCAACCATGTGAATAAAGCATCCATCAATGCATCCACCTCCTTTTGTTCACCGTAGCATAGACTGTACCATGTAACAAATAGTGGAAAAGTCATGAGAATACGTTTATTCTTAATAAGTGGTAAATAAAGGTTTTTTAGGTGAAAGGAATGAAAAAAGTGGAAAAAATCATTGTATCGTTAATTCCGTTGTTAGTCCTCATAGGTGGTGTCATGTTCGGTGGTTTCGTCGTGACGCTCTCAAGTCTGTATTACTTACGGCGCCGCTCATTTGAACGAAGTACTTATAAGCAAGTAACACAAGAACGATTCCTCAAAGCGGTCCGTGACAAAGGGCTGTGGGGCGAGTATTTGACGACACGCCAACTAGAAAAGATCGACGGATACGGAAAGTTTGTCATCAATACATATGTACCAAAAGCACGGGGGAAAGGCCTGACGGAAATCGACGTCACGTTCATTCATGAGAGCGGGATTTACGTCCTCGAATCGAAAAACTACAGCGGCTGGATTTTCGGGAAAGAAGCGGACCGCCAGTGGACACAGATGTTCAAGAATCGGTTCAAGCAAAAATTCTACAACCCGATCAAACAAAATGAACAGCACTTGAAGAGTCTTCAAAAGTTTTTGTCTGAAACGGTTGAGGCAGATGTTTTTAAATCACTGATCGTCTTCAGTGAACGGTGCGAACTGAAGAAAATCACGGTCGATTCGAGCCATGTCCATGTCATCAAGCGGAATGAGTTACGCCGGACCATCAATAAACTGGCGACGGTTAGTCGTTTGACACCAGCACAAGTCGATAACGTTTACGAGGAGCTCAAGCAACGGTCACAAGTCGATCAAATGATTAAAGACGCGCATATCGAATCGATAAAATCGTTTACGTCGTAAGTAACTGTATACATTTTAAATGCGTGAGGGGGATTGCTTTTAATGAAAGATGCTTTGAGCACACTTGAAGCTAGTTATACAACATTGATGAGGGAAGACGAGTCGGATTGTTTAGATATTGAAGCCTTTCTTGAACGTCATTCAAAAATCATTGATACATACGAAGAGCTGATTACCCAAAAGTACATTGCTTTTCAACGAGATACTGCAAACCAACTGTATGAAGAAGAACTGGATTTTGTGCAAACTAACATAAAACCGTTGTTATCGAAGTTTAAGCACGAAATGGATCAGAAGACTTTACAGTATATTGGAGATAAACCGGACTACATCAGACTGCGAGAGAAACTGAATAGTAAGCAGAAAAGTTATTCGGAATCTAATACAGCAGTACGTCTAAAAGAAGATCAACTCGTAAATCGATACTTAAAAATTACAGGTGGATTAACTTCACCGTCCAATCAAAACCAGGATCTAAACGACTTATACAGTCTTTTATATGACAAAAATGAAGGCGTTCGAGAGCGTGCATTTTGTAATATAGCACTTGCTTATGGGGGAATTGAACAAGACGTTAACCTGATTTTTGATCAACTCATTAATTTGCGGATAAAAAAAGCTGACAATGTAGGTTTAAATGCTTTTTCTGAATATGCATTTACAGAGCTCGGGCGAACTGATTATACACCAAAAAATTGTAGAGAAATTGCCGGAGCGATTAAACAGTATTTCCTGCCAATCAAAGAGAAGCTACAAAGAGAACAGGAAAATTACTTAGGAAAGAAATATCTTTCACCTTGGGATAGCAAAGTGTCACCTTACTCTGACATAACGAATGTTTACGGTGATTCAGAAGACGTATTGCTAGAAACGGTGGGCAATATCTTAAGAAAAATTGATCCGTATTTTTACACCGTCTTCAACGAGTTACATAGCAAAAGAAACTTTGATTTAAAACCTAGAGCGAATAAAGCACCAGGTGGGTTTTCAGAATTTCTCCCGGCTTCTCATGAATCGTTTATATTTATGAACTTGACGGGGACGTTTGATGATCTTGTTATTTTAATGCATGAAATCGGTCACGCCATCCACCATGACTTAATCAAGGACATTCCGTTCAGTGAAGACAAGCGAATTACGATGGAAGTGGCAGAGTTTGCTGCGATGTCGTTAGAGCTGCTCTCAATGGAACACTGGAATCTCGCAGTCACTGATCAGTTCTCGCTCTACCAAGCTAAAATGGAACACTTCAGATTAATCGTCGAATTTCTTCCTCAAACCATCATCGTTGATCAGTTTCAAGACTGGGTCTATCATCATCCTACTCACAGCCATGAAGAGCGAAGAAAAAAATTCGAGTCGCTCACCGACATGTATGATACGGGTGTCGTCGATTGGGGGACTGTATCAGCATGGAAGGGGCAAGAGTGGATGAGCGTCATCCATATTTTCGAAACGCCGTTTTATTATATAGAGTATGCGATTGCTCAAATTGCTGCGCTCCAGCTGTTTATGAACTACAAAAAAAATCCGATGGAGACGCTTGAACGGTTCAAACGAGCGCTTGCTATGGGCAACAGTCGTTCAGTTACAGAAATTTATGAGCTTGCCGGAGTCAAATTTGATTTTTCTGAAGCGACGTTACATCCTTTGACACAGTTCATTACGAGTGAATTAGAAGCAATTCATCCTGAATGAAAAAAAACGATTCAAAGGGGAATTTAACATGAAACAAGTCTTTGCTTTTAACAACAAAGAAGATTTTGATCGATATCAAGACAAGACTGTCATACTTTATCAGAAACTAGACGTTTATCGATTAGAGTTAGAGAAAAATTTTGGTTTGACAGAATTGCCGAGAGGGATTGTTTGGACGACACACGAATTAGCGACAATGACATTTTCAACTATTCCAATCCCCGCGTTTACAAGTAGAGAACTTATTTTCATGTCACCTGATGTAGTAAGTTGGAGAAAACTATTTTTGGAACAGCTAGAAGGACAAAAAAATGAAAAAATAGAAGCATATTATAAAAATCTGAAAATGGATCACATAGCTACAATTCTTGGACATGAATTAACCCACCACTCTGATTTATTCGTAGATGAATTTGGTGATGAAAGAGAAGATGGGATATGGTTCGAAGAAGGAATGTGTGAATACATACCAAGAAAATTGATGTTAAGTCCACTGGAGTTTAGTGAAATTGTTGAAATTGAATTAGAGCTGATGAAGATGTTTAGAAAGAAATATGGTTCACACTCAATAAATGATTTTGGACAGGGGAGTTATGAAGGGAGTCTGACAAGTATTATGTTTGACTATTGGCGCAGTTTTCTAGCAATAAGATATCTGGTTGAAGAGCAGGCTGGAGGGGATATTATGAGCGTGTTTGGCAAATATCAACAATGGAATCAAGAAGGAAGAAAAGTACCGTTAAGTGAACATTTTAATGTAGAATCGATGTTTTTACTGTAACAGCTAAGTATTTTTTAACGAGCATTCTTATTTAAGAAAGGACTACCTTTTGCATGCTGACCTTCGAACTTCCTTGTTTTTTTGATGATTACGATCTGTTTACTTATTCTTTCTTACCGCGTCACACAAGGTAAAATTTCAGGACGACGCTTTAGTTACTGGATGATACTTTCCGTTTATCTTGCCGGCGTCGTGTCACTTACGTTATTCCCATTACCCGTTCAACGAAGTTTGATTGACGATGTAATTCGTGAACAGCATGGGGAACAGCGTAACTTCCTTCCGTTCAAACTGCTGCTTGATACGGTAAATTCAGGACAAGGCGAAGCTTTTTTGATCCAGGTCATGGGAAATGTCCTTTTGTTTGTACCGTTAGGAATCTTTTTGTTAGTTCTCTATCCGATGATGAAGCGACGGAACGTCATCATGCTGGGCTTTATGATGAGTATAGGCATTGAATCGACTCAAGCGATAATAGGTCTGTTCATCGGCTACAACTACCGTAGTTTTGACGTCGATGATGTGTGGTTGAACACATTAGGAACGGCGTTCGGTGTGCTGATCATATCTGGAATATTGAAAAGGATCCGTGCCGCTAACCAGAAAAATAGAAACACCGACGATTCAAGAAAGGTCATTGACAACTCTTCTTCCTGACCGGTATAGTGAGTAAGTCAAAATAATAAGTAGTGCAACTATTTATCGGAAAGAAGGGGAAGCATGTGAAGGAAGTCGATTGGTCGCTTGGCATGCAGCTGTCGCGTAGCTATCATTCATTCAAACGGGCGGCGACGAAGCGGATGGACGTGCACGGTCTGACACCGGAACAACTCTCTGTCTTAAGTGAATTGCATAAGCAAGAGGGTGTTTCCCAAAAACAGTTAGCGCTCGTGACGGAACGGGATCAAACGACAGTTGGGAAGATTCTTGATAAGCTTGTCAAAAAAGGGTTCGTCATGCGAACGTCTGATCCGAGAGATCGCCGTGCGTTCATTCTTTTGACAACAAAAGAGGGTGTCCACGTGCTTGAATTGCTTGAACCGACGCTTGATGCGTTGCAAGAGCAAGCGTTTCAAGGGCTGACGAAAGCGGAGATTGAACAGTTCATTCGGACGCTTGAAACCATTCACAAAAATGTGACGTGAGTGGTTTTCTTTTTTGATTAAATAGTTGCACATGCTATTATAAGCAATGCATATAAAAAGGGGATACAAAAAATGAAGACAATGAAAGACGTATTTGCAATCACACAAACAAAAGTCGGGCTGATGTTCGCCCTCGTCGTACCGGTTCTCTTCCTCGTCGTCTGGATGACCGGGTACCAGGGTGCGACGGAACGACTGGATCAATTACGCGTCGCGGTCGTAGCGGATCAAGGCTCGGCAGATTTCTATCAACAGTTCAAAGCTGAAAGTCCATTTACCGTCTCGCAAGTCAATTCAACAGAAACCGGACTGAAGCAACTTGACCAGGGCGATGTCGAAATGGTCCTCGTCGCGGATTTGACGAATGAACAGCGTTTGACGTTCCATGTCAACCAAGCCAATGCAGAGTTCGCTAATGGAATCTTGAAACAGGGAGCGGGACAAATCGTCAATCAACTGAATGGAGACGTCCCGTTCACATCCGATATCATCATCGAACATCACGTGTCAGAATTCTCGACGTCGATGTTACCAATCATCCTTGGCTTCGTCATTTACATCGCTGTCATGACGATGGGGATTCAGTTTAATCTCGTGACGCAAATTCTTCAGAAGCAACATCAAAAGTGGTCGCTCTTTTGGAGTAAACAATTGTTGCATGGCATCGTCCTCGTCGTCGTGCCACTTGTCATGGTGACGATTGCCTTCTTGTTCTCAGATAGTGCAGCATCCTTTTTAAAAGTCTGGGTATTCCAAGTCTTATTAACAGCAGCCTGTATCAGTGTTACGCAAATGAACTTTGCGATATTTGGACCAATCGCACCGCTCGTCAACGTCGCGTTGATTCCGTTCCAATTGATGACGGCAGGAAATATCGTGCCACCATCGATGCTCACACCGTTCTATCAGTCGCTCGGTCAGTTTCTTCCCGTCCCGAATGCAGTCGCAGGACTGACACGATTAATTTACTTTGATGGAGATATCTCGCAGTGTGTGTTGCGTTTGTCCATCATCTTACTCGTGACGTTAGTCGTCACGTTGATTGTGACAGCGGCGCGCCGGGAGCAGTTACAACATTTTCTTAGAACTGAATAGTTTATAAAAAAGATCTTCCTTAAAGAATGAAAAGTCTTTAAAGAAGATCCTTTTTACTTATGAAGTTGTTTTCAATGCTTGAAGAATCGTATTTTTTAAAAGAGGTGTTATTTCTTTTAATTGCTCGACTTCATAATTCCCTGTGTAATACTGGACGATTAACCCGTCGACGATGGCGACTAATATAAAGGCGCCATGTTCATTATGAAGTAAAGGATATTGTTTACTTTCATCTAAAAGGATGAGTTTTTTTTGTAGATGATAGACCATCTTATTGAAAGACTTTACAAAAACAGGTTGTTGTAAATCACCTTTACTATAATCTTGCATCGTTTGCTTAATATATTCTATATTCTGATGATTGTAAGTCCAAGACTCATACAAGAATTTCTCAATAAAAGATTCTACGGTTGTCATCTCATTATCATCAATCGATTTAATGTAATCGTCTTCTAAAATCTGTAAAATTTCTTCGGGTTTCGAATTTTGTTGCGTTTTCACGAGAATGCACTCCTTAATAGTTTTATAGATTTATAAAAGTTGATGAAAGTTGATGAATCATGCAAATACGTCAGCGATGGGTGTATCGCCTTCGAGGAGTGTAATTGTTTGACGGGATGCCGTTTCTTGTCCGATTGAAGCAACGATGACGGCTGCGACATCTTCACGGGCAATCGATTTTGTATCCGCATCAGACGGGTCGGTCGTGACGGCACCTGTTCCGGCATCGTCTGATAAACCGCCGGGACGCAAAATCGTATAGTTGAGTTTGCTGTCACGTAACAACCGGTCGGCATAGTGTTTTGCGACATAATACGGTTTCATGCTGTCAGACCAAGTTTCCGGCGAGTCGGCGTTCAAGGCACTGACCATGATGAATTGTTTCGCTTCTTGTTGCTCTGCTGCCGCGATTGATTTAGCGGCACCGTCTAAGTCAATCAACATCGTCTTATCGGCACCGGTGTGTCCGCCGGATCCCGCTGTGAAGATGACGACGTCGCTATCTCCGAGTGCGTCCTGGATCGATGCCATGTTCTGCTCGAGATCAAGCAGGACAGGAGTCAGTCCGAGTGCTTCAAAGTCAGAAAACTGGTCAGGTGACCGCAGACCGACGCGGACTTCATGAGTTGAGTCACTCAATTGTTTGGCGACGTGCCGTCCTACTTTCCCGTTCGCTCCGATAATGAATACTTTACTCATCTTACATTCCTCCATTTCGCTAATTGATTCTTTTTTATTATGAAAGAACGGTAAGCCGGAATGCAATCGAGAGGGCTTGGCACAACGCATCGAATGGAACCGATTTGACGAAATAATCAAAAAAATCTTGGATAACATAACGCAATATGATACTGTTTTGAGTATTACACAGAAAAAAGCGTCAGACAGAGAGAGGAAGCGAGCAGAGTGAATAAAAGAGGATTAGCACTTGGAGGAAGTCTGTTGCTTTCTGGTCTATTGGCAGCAACACGATTAAAAGATGTCACCGGTCCGTTCAGTGTCGGGAAACAAAACGTCTTCACGACGAAAAAGATCGTCGTCGGGACGACCGGGGATTATAAACCGTTTACGTACTTGAACCGTCAGACGAATCAATATGAAGGGTTTGATATCGACGTCATCCGCTCGTTTGCCGAGAAAGCCGGATTGGAAGTCGAATTCGTCCCGACGACATGGGGAACGCTGACACGTGACTTACGTGCCGGGAAATTCCATATGGTCGTTGGCGGCGTCACGAAGAACATCGAACGGGAGATCGTCGGCGACTTCACGAAAAGCTATCTATCGTTTCAAAAGACACCTCTTGTCCGCGCTACCGATCTCGATGTGTTGACATCAATCGAAACAATCAATCGTCCCGATGTGACAATCGGCTTGAATCCGGGCGGCACAAATGAACAGTTTGTCCGGCAGACGTTCGATCAGGCGCATATCGTCATGTATGCGGATAATTTGGCAATTCCAGCGGCAGTCGCAACGGGAGAAGTGGATGTCATGATCACGGATACCGTCGAAGCGATTTATTACGCATCGCTTGATGTCCGGTTAGGTGCCCCGAAAATTAAGGAAAAATGGATTCCGGCCGAAAAAAGTTATCTCATTCAAGATCGGCAAACGGAAGTCCTGGATGTCATGAATCTTTGGATGAACTCCTATGAAGGAAAACAACGGATTGCGCAATTAAAAGACAAGTGGTGTGTCGCTTCGGTCGCACACGACGTGGTATAACGAATCAAAGCAACGGGCAAATCCATTTGGGGTTTGCCCGTTGTTGTGCAAACAAGGAAAAGGGGGTAAAGGTAATGAAGCAACGTAAAGATGGTCTTAGTGCAGAAAGGACGGATGACCGTGATTGAAGTAGAGCAGTTGACGAAGGAGTACAACGGGAAAAAAGTAGTCGACCAGATATCGTTTCACGTAAAAAAAGGAGAGATTTTTGCTTTTCTTGGACCGAACGGTGCCGGCAAGTCGACGACGGTTCAGATGCTGACGACGTTGATTGCCGTCTCGTCCGGTCACGCGACGATTAATCAATACGATATCGAACGCGATCAAAAAAACGTCCGGCTCCAGATCGGCGTCGCTCTGCAGGAAACAGGTATCGATAATGATTTGACGGGGCAGGAGTTGCTCGTACTGCAAGGTAAATTGTTTGGTTTTTCCGAAGAGAAAGCAGTCGAACGAGCCCATGAATTATTGGAGCTTGTTGGTTTAGCAGCAGATGGCAAACGCCGGTCCGGTACGTATTCCGGCGGGATGAAGCGGCGGCTCGACTTGGCACTGACGCTCGTTCACCAACCGACCGTCCTGTTTCTCGATGAACCGACGACGGGTCTTGATCCGGCAAGCCGGTTACAGATTTGGACGGAAGTCCGGCGCTTGAATGAAGAATACGGGACGACGATTTTCTTGACGACACAATACTTGGAAGAAGCGGATCAGCTGGCGGACCGGATCGCGATCATCAATGACGGTAAGTTGATCGCCGAAGGAACAGCGGCAGAACTGAAAGCGATGAACGGAGCTGAACGAATTGAAGTTGTCCTTGAAGACGAATCCGCCAGTGAAGCGTTTCGAGCGGCATTTTCGGGACGGATTGAAAAAGAGACCGTTCTCCTGCCGTCGGATGGAACAGAGACGCTCAAACAAGTCGTCCGCTATTTGGATGACCATCAGCTGACAGCACGATCGCTTGCCGTCAAACAGCCGTCACTCGATGATGTTTTCATTCAGTTGACCGGTCAAGCGTATAAGGAGGACAAGTGACATGTGGCGGGAAACCTTGATTTTGACAAAACGCAGTTTACTCGTGACGTTACGGAATCCGTTCTCATTCATCCCGAATTTAATCATCAGCGTCTTTTTCCTGCTCGTCTATACGAGCGGATTATCCGGCATCTCGAGTCTGCCCCAGTTCGGCGGCGTTGATTACTTGAACTTCATCTTGCCGGTCTCAATCGTCTCCGGTGCAGTCGGTGGGGCAGGGGGTGCCGGGCAGGCGCTCGTCAAAGA
The DNA here is from genome assembly GCF_018618695.1 of Exiguobacterium sp. s127. NCBI lineage: Bacteria > Bacillati > Bacillota > Bacilli > Caryophanales > Exiguobacterium > Exiguobacterium sp. s127. The sequence goes on from NZ_JACSMO010000005.1 coordinate 155,889, forward strand.
TATCGAGAGCGGTTACTTCGCACGTTTGCTGTTGACGCCGGTTTCGCGGACAGCCATCGTCCTCGGGCCGATGCTTGCCGGGATGTTACAGTTGTTCGTCCAGACGTTGTTAATCTTCAGCATGGGCTTTTTACTCGGATTATCGATTCCAGCCGGAGCCGCCGGATTTTTCTTGACGATCATCCTTGCGCTCGGCTTCGGACTCGCCTTTGCCGGCTATTCGGTCGGAGTCGCCTTGAAAACACGCAATGCACAGGCGGCGCAAGCCGGAACATTGTTGTTCTTCCCGTTGATTTTCCTATCGACGACATTCGTCCCGAAAGAATTGATTGAGGCGGAATGGTTAAAGATTGCTGCGACGATCAACCCGACGACCTACATCATGGAAGGGATGCGGGCCGTTTTGCTACGTGAGACGATTGACTGGAGTGTCTATACGCAAGGGGTGCTTGTCGCGGCTGTTCTCAGTCTTGCGATGGTTGTGTTTGCGGCACTCAACGCGCGGGGAGCACTCAAAAAATAATGAAAAACACCTCGAATTCGAACAAAAAAACTGTTCGAATTCGAGGTGTTTTATACTGTTCTGAAACTTAAATCATTTAATTTTCCTGTATAAAGACGTGTATCTGTCGTCAACACAATTTGATTCTTTCGCATCTTGATGGTTCCGGACAAGCATTCATCCTGCTCCGACATGAAGGACATCCGTCCTTGCTCGACATACCGTTTTCCTTGTTGCTGTAAGACGTGGGTCTGCGTATTATCCGTCGAGACGAGATAGTCCTTATAAATAGCAAAATCTGTGAACGGCCGTTTCGGTGCGTGGAACGCCTGACTCGTTCCTCCTTGCAGTTGAACGATCCGGTAGTCGGAGTAATAAAAGAACCAGACATCATTCGCAGACGAGACGTTCATTGCATAACAGTCATCGATGGGATAGTCGCGATTTTTAAAGACGACTTTCCCCTGGTCGTTAAAAGCGACGAGGCCGAACGACCCAACTGAATTGGTCGCGGCGTCAGCAAAGACGCCTTCATCGAAATAACTGACCCAAATGTGGTCACGCTCATCGACTTGGACATTTTGAATTCCGTCGTCTAGACAATAACTGTTAATCAGATGACCGACTTGATCGTAAATAAAAGCATTTGGTAACCATGATCCGTCGACATCGTCATCACAACGCGAGGCGACGAGCAGGATCCGTCCGTCGGAAAACGATTCGACATAACTGAATTCAACGTCTTCCTGGGCGATGATGATCGTATTGCGCCACTGGTCATGAATCCGATGGACATGCAAGAAAGGACGGTGTCGTTTTTCATCGTAGATTTGTTCGACGAGTAGAATATGACCGGCAATCGTCAGTCCCGTCGCGATATGCGTTCCACGGATATGTGAGGCAGTGACACGATCCAGATGCATGGTTACGGTTTTTGATGTCTCCAATAGAAATCACTCCTTTTAAAAAAAGCCTGTCGCAGTAGGACAGGCTGTAAACGGATTACGTCGTACGTTGGCGTTTCTTGAGGGCGACGTACAAGACGATCATGACGACCGCTGCGATTAAGATGCCGTTCGTATAGGGAGCGGCGACGCCTTTAATCGAGCGCCAGTTCGTTCCGAGTGTCTCACCGAGATAGAGAAATAAAATCGACCACGGGATGATTGCGAGAATCGTGTAGATTGAGAACTTTGTTTGATCCATTTTGGCGAGACCTGCCGGAATGGAGATCGCATGGCGGACGACGGGGATGAATCGTGCCCCGAAAATGACACCTTGTCCGTATTTGACGAACCAACGTTCTGCGAGATCAAGATGGTGTTCAGTGATCAATACATATTTTCCGTACTTCAAGATGAGGGGACGACCGCCGTAGCGGGCGAACCAGTACAAAAACAATTGCGAGAACAATCCACCGATGACGGCGGCGACGATAGCGAGTGGCCAGCCGATCGTCCCTTGAGAAATCATGAACCCACCATAGGATAAGACGATCTCACTCGGGATGATTTCAATCATCAAGCCAAGCGCGATTCCGACATAACCTAAGTCGGCTAAATATAGTAAGACGGTATTGACGACGCTAGATAACACGTTCCACACTCCTTTAATTGCACTTCATCCCTTCATTTTAGAGAAGTCCACGCAAAATGGAAAGAAAAAAATCACCCCGTCGTTAAAACGAGATGATTTCTTCATTAAAGAATGACAGCAGCAATCGTACCGAAAATCAGCAATGGTAAGTTGTAGTGTAAAAATGTCGGAATGACCGTTTCACGCATGTGATCGTGTTGTCCGTCAGCATTCAATCCGCTCGTCGGTCCGAGTGTCGAATCACTTGCCGGACTACCGGCGTCACCGAGTGCACCGGCTGTACCGATGATGGCAATCGTCGCCTCGAGACTGAATCCGTACTGGATGCAAAGCGGCACGAAGATGGCGGCGATGACCGGAATCGTCGAGAAACTTGAACCGATTCCGACAGTGACAAGTAATCCAATCAATAGCATGACGAAGGCAGCGACGAGCTGCGAATCGCCCATTAACGATTTTGAGTTTTCAACGAGTGGTTCGATATCACCTGTCTCACGTAAAACGTTTGAGAAGCCATTCGCTGAAATCATGACGAATCCGATGAACGACATCATCCGCATACCGCGTGTGATGACATCGTCTGCTTCGCTGAAGCGGACGAGTCGTAACACGAGGAAGAGCAGGAGGCCGGTCGTCGCGGCGATGATCATCGATTCCGTCGTCAATTGGACGACGAGCGTCGCGATGACGACAATTGAACTCAGTAATAATTTGGATTTCGTGACGATAGGAATCTCGTAATCGTCCGGTGCGATGTTCCGCATCTCATATTCACGCGGTTTCCGGTAATTGTATAAACCGAGTAACAATCCGAACAACATCCCGAGCGCCGGAATCGCCATCGCTTTGATGACTGATGCGCCAGCGGTGTCCATCCCGTTTTCTTGTAAGTTCGGTAACAGAATCTGATTGAGATAGATATCACCGAAACCGATTGGTAAAAACATATACGGTGTGACGAGACCAAACGTCATGATGATGGCCATCCGGCGCCGGTCAATTTTCAAATCATTAAACAGACCGAGTAACGGCGGGATGATGATCGGAATGAAGGCGATGTGAATCGGCAAGACGTTTTGTGAACTGATTGCGAGTAATAAAATCGCGAACATGATGAACCCTTTTAACTTCTTGACCGACGTCGCATCGGCACTTCCTTTTGAGCGAGCAATCAAGCTATGTGCGAGGGCGTCCGGCAAACCTGTTTTCGACAGGGCGACGGCGAACGCACCAAGCAAGGCATAACTGAGGGCAATTTCTGCGCCGGCTCCAAGACCGCCTGAGAAACTTTCGATCGTTTTCGTTAAACCAAGACCGCCGAGTAAACCACCGGCGAGAGCGCTGATGACCATCGCGAGGACGATGTGGACACGGAAGATGGCTAAGACAAATAAAAGGATAACGGCTAAAACAACAGCATTGAACATAACTATAAAACCACGCTTTCTTTTGGTATCACTGTACTATACTAAAGTATCATACAGACCGTTCTTTTTGCTGTCAAGAAAAAAACATAAAAAGGCACGACCGGTGTCGGTCGTACCTTCTTTCTACTATATAAGGACAAGTTTAGCAATCGACGCGGTCGAGTTTCCCTGTGCCGGGGTCGATGACGAGCCCGTGGACGTTCGTGCCCGGTGGTAATAATGGATGGTTTTTAATCAGACCGACGGAATGACTGACGTTTTCTTCGACTGACGTGAACCCGCGTAACCATTGTTTCAAGTCGACGCCGGATGCTTCGAGTGTCTTTAGGACTTGTTGATTGATGCCGCGTCCTTCCATCTCGGCAATCATGTTTGCCGGGTCGATCGTACTCATGCCGCAGTCATGGTGACCGATGACGATGACTTCTTCCGCCCCGAGTGCGTATAAGGCGACGAGGATCGAGCGCATGACGGAACCGAATGGGTGTGACAGAACGGCCCCGGCATTTTTAATGATTTTTGCATCGCCGTTTTTTAGACCGAGCGCGTGCGGGAGGAGTTCCGTCAAGCGGGCATCCATACACGTTAAGATCACGACCTTTTTATCGGGGAATTTATCCGAGATGAATTGTTCGTATTGTTTTTCTTCGACGAATTGTTCGTTGAACGCAAGCATTTGGTTGACGATTGTCATGAAACTTCCTCCTTCAAAACAAATAAATATGTATCTTTTAATAGATTACACGATGTTTCGTCCGTCAGACAAGCAAAGAAAACAGGTCCTGTGAGAAAAGTCACAGGCGAGGGATTCAAAAAGGATGCCTTGTCCGACAACACCTTTTGAGAATGAGAACGTTTTCAATGATGTGAAATAGTTCACAGGATGGTCATGCACAAATCATCAAAAAGGCGGTATGATTGATTTGTGAAGGAAAGCACAAACTATTGAATATCAGCTTGGCATTCCTAACATCTAGTAAGGAAATGCAGACTCAGATTCGTTCCAAAATAGGGAGGAAACCAAACATGGCTGTCAAAGAAAAAATCAAACTAGACGTATCATCTGTCGAACAAACGATCAATAAAATCGTCGCAAAAGGTCAAACCGCATTACAAGAATTATTAACATTTGATCAAGAGAAAATCGATACGATCGTCCGTGACATGGCGCTTGCCGGTCTCGAACGTCACGTTGAACTGGCACGACTCGCCGTAGAAGAAACAGGACGTGGTGTCTTTGAAGATAAAATGATTAAAAATATGTTTGCGACAGAATATATCTATAACAGTCTCCGTGAAGAAAAAACGGTCGGCGTCTTAGAAGAAGATGTTCAAAACGGACTAACATATATCGCAGAACCGGTCGGTGTCGTCTGTGGCGTCACACCTGTGACGAATCCGACATCAACGACGATGTTCAAAGCGTTGATCGCGATTAAAACACGAAACCCGATCATCTTCGCCTTCCACCCGTCAGCGCAAAACTGCTCACTCGAAGCAGCGAAAACGTTACGTGACGCGGCTGTCAAAGCGGGCGCACCGCGTGACTGTATCCAGTGGGTCGAACAACCGTCACTCGAAGCAACAAAAGTCTTGATGAACCACACGGATATCGCGATGGTCCTTGCGACCGGCGGAGCCGGCATGGTCAAATCAGCCTATTCAACAGGTAAGCCGGCACTCGGTGTCGGACCAGGGAACGTCCCATGTTACATCGAAAAAACAGCAAAAATCAAACGTGCCGTCAGTGACCTTGTCCTCTCCAAAACGTTTGATAACGGAATGATTTGTGCATCGGAGCAAGCAGTCATCATCGATCAGGAAATCTACGCGGAAGTTCGGGCGGAGATGGAAGCACTCGGTTGCTACTTCTGTACAGCAGATGAGAAAAAACGTCTCGAAGCGCTCGTCATCAAAACCGATACATGTGCCGTCAATGCTGACATCGTCGGGAAACCGGCAACATGGATCGCAGCAAAAGCCGGCATCGACGTCCCGAGCAATACCGTCATGCTCGTCGCAGAACTTGAAAAAGTCGGCTCAGAAGAACCACTCTCACACGAAAAACTAAGCCCTGTCCTTGGTGCGTATAGCGTCCAGTCAACGGAAGATGCGTTCCATGTCGCCGAACGGATGCTTGAAATCGGTGGCCTCGGTCATACGGCAGTCATCCACACGACGAATGACGACTTGATGACGACATTCGGAATGCGGATGAAAGCCTGCCGGATTCTCGTCAACAGCCCGTCAGCACACGGTGGGATTGGTGATCTGTATAACGAATTGACACCATCACTGACACTCGGTTGCGGCTCTTACGGGAAAAACTCCGTCTCTGAAAACGTAACGGCGAAACATCTACTCAATGTCAAGAAGGTGGCGAGACGACGCGTGAACATGCAGTGGTTCAAAGTACCGGAAAAGATTTTCTTTGAAAAAAATTCAGTCCAATACTTGAAATCGATTCAAGATGTCTCACGTGCGTTGATCGTCACCGATCAAGCGATGGTCGAGTTCGGCTACGCGGATAAAGTCATCCGCAACTTACCGGCAGGCGTCAGCTACCGGATCTTCGACCAAGTCGAACCGGATCCATCGGTTGCAACGGTTCAGACAGGAGCGCAAGCGATGCGCGACTTCAAACCGGACTTGATCATCGCCCTCGGTGGCGGATCAGCGATGGATGCAGCGAAAGGCATGTGGCTCTTCTACGAGCAACCGAACGAAACGTTCTCGAACTTACGTCAAAAGTTCCTCGATATCCGGAAACGGGCCTATAAATTCCCGGCGCTCGGTAACAAAGCGAAGTTCGTCGCCATTCCGACGACGTCTGGAACAGGATCTGAAGTCACACCGTTTACCGTCATCACGGACAAAGAGAAAAACGTCAAGTATCCGATTGCTGACTATGCATTAACACCAGACGTCGCAATCATCGATCCGGAATTCGTCATGACGGTCCCGGCATCAATCACGGCTGACACCGGAATGGACGTCTTGACACATGCGACAGAAGCCTTCGTCTCCGTCCTCGCGAACGACTATACGGACGGACTGGCGCTAAAAGCGATCAAGATGATCTTCGACTACTTGCCACGCGCTTATGCGAATGGTGACGATGCCGAAGCACGCGAAAAAGTTCACAATGCGTCAACGATGGCCGGAATGGCGTTTGCCAATGCCTTCCTCGGGATTAACCATTCGATCGCACACAAAATCGGTGGGGAGTTCCACACGCCACACGGTCGGACGAATGCAATTCTGATGCCACACGTCATCCGCTACAATGCAGCGAAACCGACGAAACTTGCTTCGTTCCCGAAATATGAATCATTCATCGCTGATGAACGGTACGCAGAAATCGCCCGTTATCTCGGACTACCGGCAGCGACGACGGAACAAGGTGTCGAATCATTAATCCAAGCGATCACAGAACTCGGACAACAGTTGAACATCAAAATGTCGTTCAAAGCCCAAGGCATCAAAAAAGCCGACTTTGAAGCAAAACTCGATAAGATGGCCGTCGATGCATTCGAGGATCAATGTACGACAGCGAATCCGAAAATGCCGCTCGTGACGGAACTTCGGAACATCATGGAACTTGCCTACGAAGGCGTATAACAGAGAAATAAATCATGGCAATCAAAAGAGCCTTGCTTCCGGTCGACGGAGGCAAGGCTTTCGTTCGTAATCAAAAGAGACACCGACAAAACTGTCCTGTCATTATTGACAGATATTTCTAAGACCGCTAAAGTGAAAGTAACTTGAATAGAATCACTAGGGGTGTTACTAAACTGAGATGAGTAGATACTCAAACCCTTTGAACCTGAACTAGTTCGTACTAGCGTAGGGAAGTGTAGACTCTAATAAACAAGCGAAGACCAGTCTGTCGGTTTTTTGCTATGTGATTATTTAGACGTGCGCAACTTTCCTTTTGGAGAGTTGCGCTTTTTTTGTTTACGACTTCGCTATTTAAGTTGCAAAAGACGATGAAGGAGTGGAAGACAGTGAACAGAACGGTAGTAGTGACGGGAAGCAGTCGGGGACTTGGCGCGACGATTGCAAGAGTATTGGTGAACAATGGGTTTAAAGTTGTGATTAATTATTATAAGAGCAAGGATGCGGCAGAGGAACTCGTAAATGAGCTCGGTGCAGAACATGCCATTGCCCTGTATGCGGATGTCACGAAGCGAGAAGACGTCGAGACATTGATGCAGTCAGCGACAGCTCATTACGGACAAATCGATGTCGTAATCAATAATGCATTAGTCGATTTTAAGTTCGATCCGCGCGCTCAAAAATCATTCATCGATTTGGAATGGGAAGATTATCAAAAACAGTTGGATGGCACGTTGAAAGCAGCGTTCCACGTCGTGCAAAGTGTTCTGCCGCAATTCATTGAACGAAATAACGGCACCATCATCAGCATCGGCACGAATCTGTATCAAAACCCGGTAGTTCCCTATCACGAATATACGACGGCAAAAGCAGGGTTGATCGGCTTTACGCGTAATCTTGCATCAGAGCTAGGACAGTACGGCATAAACGTGAATGTCGTCTCCGGCGGCTTGTTAAAAGTGACGGATGCCAGTGCTGTGACGACCGCTGAAGTATTCGAATTGATTGCCCAATCAACTCCGTTAAAAAGAGTGACGACGCCGGAAGAGGTTGCGCAATTGGTCGCCTTTTTAGCGTCAGAAGCAGCCTCTGGCATTACCGGTCAAAATCTAACCGTAGATGGCGGATTGACGATGAACTGATGTCAGCGCTCAGGAGAAAGGAGTCAGGGACCTAAAGATGACGAAAACGAAGCAGTTAAACATCGGTGTTTTATTGTACGGCTGTGGCCATCATCAAGCGGCATGGTTAATGCCGGATTCTGCGATTGAAGAAATCGGGGAGAGCGGTTATTATCAGCGATTGGCTCAACTAGCGGAAGCGGGCTGCCTGGATGCTGTATTTTTTGCTGACAATCAATCTTTTCCTGCTGCAAACGCAACTGAACTACCGGCCTTTTGGCTCGATCCTGTAATCAATTTAACCGCTATTTCTCAAGTAACCCGCCATATCGGGTTAGTTTCAACGATATCGAGTACGTTTTCAAATCCGTATACAGCGGCGAGACAACTGTTAAGCCTTGATCACGTGACGAACGGGCGTGTCGGCTGGAACCTGGTGACGTCGATGACGGACTGGGAAGCGTTAAACCATAGTATGGATAGGCTCCCTGCAAGGTACGAACGGTATCAAAAGGCGGATGAATTTGCGTCTGTAATGGAAAAATTATTTTTATCCTGGGATCGAGCTGATTTCCTTTCGAGCCGGACGGACAACCGGTTAATTGATCCTGAAAAGATTCAACCATTCCATCATAGCGGGACCTACTTCAACGTAAAAGGTCCTTCGTCTACACCGCGTAGTCCTCAAGGGAAGCCGGTGGCAATGCAGGCGGGTGCATCTGCCCAAGGGATTGCACTTGCATCAAAGCACGCGGATGCCGTCTATTCGGTGTCGTGGAATGTAAAGCAAGCGAAAGCATTCCGGGAAAGTCTACAGACACAAATCAAAGAAAGTGAGTCACCGGAGCGGCAGATTAAAATCTTTCCAGGATTGGTTACATACGTCGGTCGAACCCGGGAAGAGGCGCTGGCGAAGAAAGCCGAACTGGATGAGAAATTACCGGTCGCGAATGCCTTGAAGCAACTGAGTTTCTTTTTGCAACAGGACTGTTCTGATTGGGATCTTGACAAAGCGGTGCCGTCCTTACCGCCTGTCGATGCGTTTTCAGGACCGGTCGGACGCTATAAAACGATTCTTGAAATCATCGATGATACAAAGCCTACATTAAGAGAACTGTTAGGTTATCTGGCAGCTGGTGGGGGACACCTGACACTGATAGGTACACCGGAAGAAATCGTCGATCAGATGGAGCTGTGGTTTGAAATGGGTATCGCAGACGGATTTAATCTGATGCCGCCGTCACTCCCGTCAAGCTTAGAGGATTTTGTAGACCTGATCGTTCCTGAACTGCAAAAAAGAGGATTGTTTAGAAAAGCCTATCAAGGGACTACGCTTCGGGAACATTTTGGTTTAGCTCAGGTGGGGCAGTCGGACGTGAAAAAAATCGTAAACTAAGCGTTCCTGCCAATCGGAGTTTGGCGTCTGGGAAGTAACCCGTTCGTCATGAACGGGCTACTTTTTGTATTTAATGCAGAAGATTCGTTTTCAAATCACCCGGAACAGGAATAACTATACAAACAATCTAATCAAGGGGAGGCGCTTTTATGGAGCGGAGGCAACAGCGAAAGGAACGCTCGCATATGTTACGCAATATCTTGTTTGGTATAGGACTCGCTTGTATTGGTTTTCTCGTCCTGTTCGGTGTCATGACCGTTCTCGTCCAACAAATCGAGAAATCTGCCGATTACCAGGCGTTCGTCGAACTGATGCAGGACGCGGACGTCTCGTGGACGACACTGGAATTGACCCTCGTGTTCCTCCTGTTTTTCATCAGCGGAATGGCTGTCACGTTGCCGGAAGCCGTCAAAGAGGGATTGACGAATCAACTGATTGGCGCAAATGATACGGGGAACATCTTATCGGTTTTCGGAATCGATCTCAATCAAGTCTTGGAACCCCTGTCCTTCCGCGCCGAATATGGGAGTCCCTTCTTATCGATTTTCGGAATCGGTCTATTCCTAATCTTATTCTTAGTTTTACGGATCGGCGCAACGCGTGTGACCTGGACGATTCGAACAGTCAGCTTTTTAGCGGCGAGTTTCGTCTTGTTTGCATTTACGTTCAACACAGCACTCGGGATTGATGTGCTGACAATTGATCAAGCGACCGTCTGGAACGGAATCTTCATTTTACTCTTTTTGACAGGTCTATTTTATCTCGCGTTTTATCCACGACAACTGTCCGGTATGTCAGCCGCCTCCCGTGCTGCGATCATTATCCTGATGGTCGCAAGTAGTGCACAACTGTTCTTTACGGTGACGGATGAAGCGAAATATGAGGGGGACGCCTCGACCCGGACGTGGTTGACTGTTTCGAGTTTAAACGCAGGCAGTGACGGCTGGTATGATTTGATGCACGGCAGTCAAGTGACCTACAAGGCAAATGTCCTTGGTGCAAGATTAAATGTCCCGGTGACGTTTTTGAACGGGGAAACCGACGTGACGCGGTTGAAACGATCGATGGAGGACGTCGTCAACCGAATCGACGCCGAGCGCGTCACGAATCAATTGTTGACTGTCATCGGGGGCGAACGTCCCGATTTATCGAATACGCGTTTGACGCTTGACGCAGTCGATTACGGAACGGCACGAAATGTCGTCCTTGCGGTGGACGCTCGGTCGGCCGGGCAAACGGCGGCCGCTGATCAAGTCGAACAGGATAAGCCGTTCCCGTTTTGGCTGTTCCTGGTTGTCCCGTTCGTCGTCTATCTCCTTGTCAGCATCCGGGCCTTTAAGAAAATATACGATCCCGTCGTTTTCGCTGTTGCGACCAGTTTGATTAGCTGGTTCATCTGTTCGCTGACGGGGACATCGTTTGCACTCTTATGGCAAGACGAGGCTCTCGTCCGGTTCAGTCAAGAGACGGCGACGGTGACGACGATTCTCTATGCGACGGTACTGGCACTGATTGCCGGTTTCATCGGTTACGCAATCAAACGACAGCATCATGGTGATAGATGAAGGGTGAAAACCGTTTCCCGTAAGTTCGGGGAGCGGTTTTCTTTTTTACAAGTAAATTTGTAAAGGTTCAAGGTTAATGTAAAGCCAATTTGTGGAATTAGTTAAGAAGGTTAAATAAGACGGATGTCCGACCTATTCAAAGAGGTTATAAGCTACAATCAAAGCGTGTTAAATTAATTGAGCAGTCATTTATATCTTAGGGGGAAACCAGATGAAACAGGCTACAAAAATTATTATCGCTACCACGTTGATCGCACCGATGTTAGCACCCGTCATCCAAGTCAAAACACTCGCAGCAGATGACAGTGTCGTCAAACTACGTTTTCTAGAAACAACAGATTTACATACAAACTCGATGAATTATGATTACTTCAAAGACGCGCAAGATGAGTCGATCGGTCTCGTCAAAGCAGCGACAGTCATCAAACAGCAACAAAACGTCGTCGGCGAAACGAACAGCTTCCTGTTCGATAACGGGGACACACTCCAAGGCACGCCGTTCGGGGATTATGTCAAAAATCAGTACGATCAAGGCAACAAAGGCAAACACCCGATGTATGAATTAATGGAATACCTCGGTTACGACGCCGTCACGCTCGGTAACCATGAGTTCAACTTCGGACTCGACTTCCTGAAGTCAGCGATGAGTGCTTCAAGCGGTTCAATCAAGTTCGTCAACTCAAACGTCCTCGACGCCGTGACGAAACAACCAATCGTCGCGGAATACAATGAAGACGGAAAAGACTATCAAATCATTGAACGGCAAGTGATGGATCAAAACAATCAACCGAAAACAATCAAAGTCGGCGTCTTCGGTGTCGTCACACCACAAATCATGGCGTGGGACGCGGGGAACTTGACCGGTAAAGTGACGGCGGAAGCCATCATCCCGGTCGCTAAAGCGACGGCGAAAAAACTAAAAGACGCTGGTGCAGACGTCGTCGTTGCGTTGGCCCACTCCGGAATCGGGGATACGATCGACCAAAAAGACGGCGATGAGAACGTCGGGTATGCGTTATCGAAGCTGGCTGACATCGATGTCTTGATGACCGGTCACCAGCACGGAAAATTCCCGGCAGCTGACTCGGCATTCAATAAGTTACCGAACGTCGATGCCGAAAAAGGGCTGATTAACGGAAAACCGGTCGTCATGGCGAACACGCAAGGGAAAAATGTCGGTGTCATCGATCTGCAATTAAAACAAGTCGACGGCAAGTGGACGATCGATACGTCATCTGCGAAACTCGCTGACGTCACGAAAGAGACGGTCGCTGATGCCGGTGCGGTCAAGCTGATCGAGAAGTCGCATCAAGGAACACTCGACTATATCCGTCAGGAAGTCGGAACGATCAACGACGATATCCAAAGTTTCTTTGCACTCGTCCAGGATGATGATTCCGTCCAGTTCGTCACGAACGCTCAAAAATGGTACGTCGAAAAACAGTTAAAAGACAATGCGGAACTCGCGAAATATAAAGATTTGCCACTCTTATCTGCCGGTGCACCATTCAAAACAGGCGGACGGAATCAAGTCAATGCGGCAGACTACACGTTGATTAAAAAAGGCCCGATCGCACTGAAAAACGTCGCTGATCTATATGTCTATCCGAACACGCTTGAAGTCGTCAAGGTGACGGGCAAAGACGTCAAGAACTGGCTCGAGATGTCGGCCGGTCAATTCAATGAAGTATCAGGTGAACAAACCGATTTATTGAACAAGGATTTCCGCAGCTACAACTTCGATATCCTCGACGGATTGACGTATGAAATCGACATTACGAAACCCGCGAAGTATGACTACAACGGCGTCGTCGTCAACGCGGATGCCAGTCGTGTCCAAGACATCAAGTACGAAGGCAAGGAAATCACGGATGAGCAGGAATTCCTCGTCGCGACAAACAACTACCGTGCAGGCAGTGCGTCGTTCCCGGGTCTTGGTGGCGGAAAAAACATCGTCTACAAGTCAGCGTACGAAACACGGAACGTCATCTCAGACTTCATCCAAGCCAAGCAGCCGGTCGACTATAAGGCCGATGCGAACTGGTCGCTTGTTGCCAGTAAACCGATGACGGTCAACTTCGATTCAGCGGAAGCGGCAGCAGCATATACGAAACGTTACGAAGGGATCACGAATACAGGCGTGACACGTGCCGGTGAAACGGGAACGTTCCTGAAGTTCGAAATGAACGTGCCGATGAAAAACTTTAATGTTAACGTTGCAACCGTCAAACCGGGAGCGAAAGTCGTCACAGGAACAGCTGTTGCCGGAGCGAAGATTACCGTCAAACTCGGATCAACAGTTCTCGGAACGGCGACTGCTGACGAAACAGGAAAGTATGCGGTAACGGTTCGTCCGGTCAAGCTCCGTGACAAACTGACGGTCGTCTCGGAACTCGGATTCATGAAAAAATCAGCAACCGTCACGGTCGGAACAGGCTTCGTCGCGACACCGGCGATCGATAAAAAATCAGCCGTCTACGGTTCGACGGTCTTGACGGGTAAAGCGACAGCAGGACTTGATGTCACGCTGTACAAAGGGTCGACAAAAATTGCCAAAGCAAAAACGACAGCGAGCGGCTTTAAGATTCCAGTCAAAAACGGTTTGACGACAGGGACATACACGGTCAAATCGACGGATATCTCGCACAAAGTCACGAAAAAAGCATCATTCACGATTAAAAACACCTACCCGGTCAAAAAATGGACAGGTAAAAAGACGTTGACGGGCAAAGTCGAAAAACGTCAAATCGTCCGTCTGTTCGAAAAAACGAGCAGCGGCTATCGATTGATTGCTCAAGACGTCGCCGACAACCACGGCAACTACGTCCTGAAAATGCGGACGGGTCTTGCGACAGGTTCGTACAAGATGAATGTCTACACGGCATCGGATCGTCTCGATCAATCCCGTTACTTCATCACGAAAAAATAACCGAACGAAAACGACCTCGCACGCTTGAGGTCGTTTTGTTTTGCTTAAAGAACTGGCATACTAAATAACAAAGGAGAGGATTGGTATGAGACAAGTCATCGTTACACCGTATCAAGAGGTATGGGCAGAAATGTTCGAAACGGAAGCGGCACAACTGCGGGCGATTTTCGGGCAACGGTTGCGTGGCATCCATCATATCGGCAGTACATCGGTCGCGGGACTGTCGGCAAAACCGATCATCGACATCTTACCGGTCGTCGATACGCTGGGTGAGATTGAGTCGTTCGACACGGCGATGGAAGCACTCGGTTACGAAGTCATGGGCGAGTTCGGCATGCCGGGACGGCGTTACTACCGCAAGGGCGGCGATGCGCGGACGCATCACATCCATCTCTATGCGGACGGCAGTCCGGAAATCAGGCGTCATGTCGTCTTTCGCGATTACTTACGGCAGCATCCGCAAGAAGCGACAGCTTACAGCGACATCAAGGAACAACTGGCGAAGCAGCATCCGGTCGACATCAGTGCCTACATCGCCGGTAAGGATGCGTTCGTCAAGGAAATGGAACACCGTGCGCTCGCGTGGTGGTCCCGTGGATGAGTGGCAACAGGCGTTACAACGGCACGTCGCCGTTGGTGTCCGGACGACAAGCCGATTGATGGAACGGATTCGACAGGACGATTGGCAGAAGCGACCGATTGCGGGGAAGCGGTCCGTATATGAAGTCGCCGCCCATCTTGCCGTGTTGCTCGAAGCGGATTTGCGGATTGCGACCGGCGCGACGGCAGAGGAGATGGCGCAGTTTTATGCGATCCCGGTGCTGACCGGTCAGCTTGTCGACCGCTTGGACCAGTCATGGCAGTATTATCAAGACCGGCTGGCGGGTGATTTTGCGACGGAACCGACCTACTGGGGCGTCAGAGACAGTTCGTCCGGTTGGTTGGTGGAAGCAGCCGTCCACTTGTATCATCACCGGTCACAATTGTTTGATTACTTAAATCTGCTCGGGTACGATATCGAGCTGGCGTTATTTGAATAAGGGGGGGCTTAAAGTGGAACGGATTGTTGAGACGGTTGACGGACGGTTTGACACCCGGTTGACGGGAACAGGAAATGTGACGTTCATCCTCGATCACGGGATGATGTCGAACCACCACCAGTGGGGCTGGTTGCGCGGCGAGTTATTGCAGCTCGGACGCGTCTTTGAATATTCACGGCTCGGGTACGGCAAGTCCTCGCGCGGCAAAACGAAACGATTTTTTAGTCAACAGGCGGCTGAACTCGGACGCGTCCTGGATGTACTCACAATCGACGGACCGTTTCTGTTCATCGGTCATTCGCTCGGTGCCTATATCTCGCTCGAACTCGGGCGCCGTCGTCCGGACGAGACGGTTGGCATCGTCTTGCTCGATCCGTCACATCCGGAAGTTGATGTTGAACTGCCGGACTGGTATGAGCGGATGCAGGAAAAGTGGAACCGTTTTTTGTATGTCCTCAGTCATATCCGTCCTCTCGCCTGGTTGATTCCGGACAATCTTGGGGCGCGGATGTTCAAAAGCCTTCCGAAAGCGGACCGTGTCCCGCTGTGGCGACAGTTGAGCCGGACGCATCACTGGCGGGGCACGCTTGACGAGTGGGACACCGTCGCACACAACAATCAGCAGATTTTGCAGCTCGTCCCGCACGTGACGCCACCGGTTCTTGTATTGTCAGCTTCTGATTGGGCGGGCGGGATGCCTGAAAAATGGCTGAACAAAGATTTGACGAAACGGATCAATGCAGCTCATGAACGGTTTGCCGATAGTTTGCCGGATGCGAGATTCCATCTGATTGCGAATACGAACCATTACACGATTGCCGGTTTTTCAAAAGAGGCTGCCGAAAGAATCGTCCAGTTGATCCGGACGACGTTTTTTGAATGAACGGACGGTCGTTGTCCTGACTTTTTTAATTTTTCGGGACTTGACAGTCTAAATCGGAATCGTTACTATTTAAAACGTAATCATTACGATTTATAAAGGGGACGATTTACATGTCACGCATTCCGATCACGGTCCTGTCCGGTTATCTTGGTGCAGGAAAAACAACAGTCTTGAATCACTTATTACATAATCGGGCAGGGCGGAAGCTCGCCATCATCGTCAACGATATGAGTGAAGTCAATATCGATGCGGCATTGATTGAAAAGGCCGGCTTTTCAAGGACGGAGGAGTCGTTCGTGACGTTATCGAACGGTTGCATCTGTTGTACGCTTCGTGATGATCTATTAGTTGAAGTCCGTCGCCTCGTCGACCAAGGCGATCTGGATGGCATCGTCATCGAATCAAGCGGGATCTCGGAACCGATTCCGGTTGCCCAAACGTTTACGTACGTCGATGAAGACAGCCGAATCGATTTGACGGACGCGACGAAAATCAATGCGATGGTGACGGTCATCGACGGGTACAGTTTCCTGAAAGATTTTGAGTCCGGCGAATCACTAATTGAACGGCAACAGGCAGTTGATGAACAGGACGTCCGGGAAGTCGTTGACTTGCTCGTCGACCAGGTCGAGTTTGCGGATATCCTTCTCTTGAACAAAGTGGACCGACTGACGGCGGAAGAACGTATCGAAGTCATTCGTTATTTGAAAGCACTGAACCCGGTGGCGAAACTGATCGAGACGACCTACGGACAAGTCGACTCGGCAGCAATTCTTGACGTCGATTTATTTGATTTTGAGCAGGCGGCAGGAAGTGCCGGTTGGATCCGTGAGCTTAATGCCGAGGAACATGTCCCGGAGACGGAAGAATACGGGATTCAATCCTTTGTTTATCGGCGGGAGGTCCCGTTTCATCCGGAGCGCCTGCTTGCGTTGATTGAGACGTGGCCGGAAACAATCGTCCGCGCGAAAGGATTTTTGTTCCTCGCGACACGACCGGAAGTGGCACTCTTGTTTCATCAGGCAGGATATGCGTCGAATATGGAATACGCCGGACGGTTCGAGACGCAAGCGGATCGCCGGACGGAACTCGTCCTGATCGGGATTGGTTTGGATCAAAAACGGCTTGAAGCACAATTCGATGCCTGCCTCGTTCAGCGGGATGAAACTGATTGGGCCTCGCTCGCCGATCCGCTTCCGGGTCGCGCGATGTACGATGACGTTTTTTAAATTCAGGTCAACTTTTGAAGAAATCACATCTGTGGTTTCTTTTTTTGCTATATTTTTAAAGGAGACAGGGAAATGACGATAAGAGAGTATGTTTCATAGAGGGGGAAGTAAAGTGCGCAATCGGGTTTTACAGTTCGCGCTCGTGTTTTTAGTCGCTGGAGGTATCATTTGGACATTGTATCAATTGGATTACCTCTATTTTGTATTAACGATTTCCGCGGTCGTCGTGCCGCTCGCCGTCATCATGATTATCTTCATTGAAAATCGGACGGCAGAATCGACGATTGCCTGGTTTCTAGTCTTAATCTTTTTACCGATTCTCGGGGTCATCATCTGGATGATGTTCGGTCGGAACCCGCGTCGCCGTCGCCGGAACCGCCGGTCGCATGATGAGCGGATGTTACTCAAACAAGCGACCCGGCCGGTCCGTTCGCTCGCCGTCAGTGAATTGCCGGCAAATCACCTGAAGCTCGCCAACACGATTCGAAACTTCGGTGGCGGTGGGGTCGATGTCCATACGGCAAGTAAAATTTTGACGAACGGAACGGAGACGTTCCCGGCGATTCTTGAGGCGATCCGGAGTGCGAAGCATCACGTCCACATCCAGTATTACATCTACCGCAACGATGAGACGGGGAAGGCGATCCGTGAAGCATTGATTGAACGGCTAGAAGCCGGGGTCGAAGTCCGCTTCATGTACGACGGGCTCGGCAGTTATATGCTCGGGGAAGGCTTTTTACGTCCGCTCCGTGACGCCGGAGCAAAAATCGCCGCGTATGATCCGATTTCGAGTCCCTTGTTCATCTTCACGGCAAACTTCCGGAATCACCGGAAAATCGTCGTCATCGACGGCAAAGTCGGCTTTACCGGTGGATTGAACGTCGGCGATGAATACGATGGTAAAAACAAGAAATTTGGATTTTGGCGCGATACGCACCTTCGACTCGAAGGGCGTGCCGTCAAGGAGTTGCAGGCGACGTTTTTGGATGATTGGATTTATGCGCATCTTGAAGGGACGGATACATGGGAGACGTTCGGTGGCGAGGACGGATTAGCACGCTACTTCCCGAAACATGACGCTGAGACGGACGGGGCGGTACAAGTCGTCACGAGTGGACCGACGTCAAAAGATCCGGCGATCCGTAATGCCTTGATTGCAGCAATCATCTCTGCCCAGCGCTCGATTTGGATTGCGACGCCCTATTTGATTCCGGACAATGAAACGATGACATTGCTGCGGCTTGCGGCACGGGCCGGGCTCGACGTCCGGATTTTGACGCCGGGACGAGGGGACAGCTTCACGTCGTATTACGGGACACGCTCTTATTTCGGACCATTGCTCAAAGACGGAGTGAAAATTTATACGTATAACCGTCACTTCATCCATGCGAAAATCGTGTTGATTGATGGCAAGATCGGCGTCGTCGGGACGGCGAACATGGATATTCGCAGTTTCGTCCTCAACTACGAAATCATGGCGTTTCTCTATGATACGGAAAGTGCATCGAAGCTTGAGCGGGACTTCATCGATGACTTCGAAGTTTCGATTCAGTTGTCGTCCAATGATTATGTCAAGCGATCGCTTCGTTTCCGTCTGTTCGAATCATTCTCGCGGCTGATTTCGCCCTTATTATAAAAAGCAGAGTTCGTAGTCCCGTCGATAATGCATTGGCGGGACTACTTTTTTTGAATAATGGATTAGTTGGAACTTGAAACGGGAACAAACAGTTTTATACACTTAGGGTGTACATCGGTTGCACTACTTACTTTTTGGAAGGAAGTGAAAAGGACGATTTCGTCCTGATCCCGTATGCGAACAATTGACGAATCCCATTTCTATACGCGAGACATGAAACCACTGGCACGACCGGAAGCGATCATTCAAGGTGATCATTACCGCTTCACGATTTTGACGAGTCGGATGATTCGGATGGAATACGCGGAGGATGGTCGCTTTGAGGACCGGCCGACGCAAACGGTCTGGAACCGCGATTTTCCCGTCCCGTCATTCCGAATCGTTGAAGACGATACGGAATTGCAAATTATCACGGAACATGTGCACCTCCACTATACGAAAGGTCCGTTCGCTGAGAACACGTTATATGTCGACGTGCTCGGGAACTTCAGTACGTACTACAGCCGCTATACATTCGGCGGACCGCTCCGGACGCTCAAAGGGACGGCGCGGACACTCGACCATGCGGACGGGGAGATTCCGCTCGAAGAAGGAATCATCTCCCGCCAAGGGTACGCGGCGATTGACGACTCGGCTTCGTTCGTCCTGACGGAAGATCATTTCGTCGAGCCGCGCCAAGACGGGGCAAAAGATATTTATTACTTCGGTTATGGTCATGACTACAAACAAGCGCTGAAGGACTTCTATCATTTAACAGGACCGACGCCGATGTTGCCGCGTCAAGTTCTCGGGAACTGGTGGAGCCGTTACTGGCGCTATAACGAAAAAGAATACAAAGACTTGATGACACGTTTCAAAAAAGAAGACGTCCCGTTTTCCGTCAGCGTCATCGACATGGATTGGCACGTGACCGACATTCCGGAAAAATACGGGAGCGGTTGGACCGGCTATACGTGGAACCGCGACTTGTTCCCCGATCCGCGAGGCTTCCTGAAATGGTTGAAGGATGATGACCGGATGGTGACGCTCAACCTGCACCCGGCGGACGGTGTTCGCGGGTTTGAAGAGGCTTATGAAGCGATGGCTGTCGCGATGGGACTTGATCCGGATACGGAAGACCGGATTCCGTTTGATTTTTCGGACAAGACGTTCATCGAAAACTACTTCACGAAACTGCATCACCCGCATGAGGCGGACGGCGTCGACTTTTGGTGGATCGACTGGCAACAGGGAGCGAACTCGAAGATTAAAGGGCTCGACCCGCTCTGGATGCTCAATCATTACCATGCGCTCGATATCGCCCGTGACGGCAATCGTCCGTTAATCTTCTCACGCTACGCAGGACCCGGCAGTCATCGTTATCCGGTCGGTTTCTCCGGTGACACGATCATCTCCTGGGCATCACTCAAGTTCCAGCCGTACTTCACGGCGACGGCGTCGAACATCGGCTACGGCTGGTGGAGTCACGATATCGGCGGACACCAGCGCGGTGAAAAAGATGATGAATTATCGACGCGCTGGCTCCAATATGGTGTCTTCAGCCCGGTCATGCGTTTGCACAGTACGATGAGCATCTTTAACGGGAAGGAACCGTGGCGGTATTCGGTCGAGGCGGAACAAGTCATGAAACGGTATTTACGGTTGCGTCATCAACTCGTCCCGTATATCTACACGATGAATGCCCGCAATCATTTTGACGGATTGCCGCTCGTCTCACCGATGTATTATGAGCATCCGGAAGACGAACTTGCTTATGCCGTCCCGAACCAGTATTATTTCGGAACGGAAATGATGGTCGCACCGATCGTCGAACCGATGAATCAGAAATTACACGTCGCGGCGACGACGGCGTGGTTGCCGGACGGGGAATGGTTCGATTTCTTCTCCGGTCACCGTTATACAGGCGGGAAACAAATGCGTCTGTTCCGAAAGCTTGACGAACAGGCGGTTCTCGCGAAAGCAGGCGCGATCATTCCGCTCGGTCGACACGTCGAGCACTCGAACGCCTTGCATAATCCGGAACACCTCGATGTTCACGTATTCCCTGGCGCCTCGAACCAATTCACGCTGTTTGAGGATGACAGTGTCGGTGTCGCCCACCGGGACGGGGAAAACGTCGAGACATCGTTCGAACTCGACTGGGTCGCCCGGACGATGACGATCGCAGCACCAATCGGAAAACAGGAACTGTTGCCTGAAAAACGGGTCATCACCGTGATTTTACGTGGTGTCAACGAAGGGTATATCGTCCGTGACGGAGAAACGTTACCGGGCGAATATGACCCGAAAAAACAATCGTTGACGGTTTCGCTCGGTGAAGTGACGGAAACGGTCACGTTATCGCTCCAAGTCGAAATGTCAACGAACGATAATCGGATGGAACGCTTATATGAGTTCCTCGATCAGGCGGAAATCGGCTACGACTTGAAGGACCGTCTCTATCGTCTATTGACGCAACGTCTTGAGCCGATCAATTTGATGCATCAGCTCCAGGCACTGGATCTTGAGAAGGATCTCGTCGACTGTTTACTTGAATTGATGCTGTACTGACGCGAAAATGAACGACAGGATGAATAGTATTCAAATCATTTTAGCGATTTTTCTCAAGTGAGTCATAAGCCTGTATGCATGGATTTTTAAAAAATCTGTGAATGCAGGTTTTTTTTCTTGGATAGGACGGCGTCTCACTTTATAATGTCTACAGTAGCTAATACGACCTGCTCCTTAAAATGTTATAGCCATAAACAAGTTTGATTTAAATCATTATAATGGTTAAATACATTTAAATGGGTTAAGGTTAAAAAAACATCTTAAAGGAGACATGATCATGTTAAATTCAGATTTAGATATTCGTTTAGAACCGCGCATTCAAGAATTATATCGATTACATAAGGAACGCTCTGCACATATCGACTGGAGCTATCACGAATTCATTCCTTGGGACAAGGCGATGTCATTTAAACGGGTTCCTTGGGAGGAAAGTCAAGTCACGCTTCCGGAAGGTGTCATCGTTGCGGTGGAAACGGCCTTGCTGACAGAAGTGAATTTACCTTGGTACACGTCGCATTTGGATTACACCTTTAAAAATTCGATGGAGGTCATCAATGATTTCGTCCGTACGTGGACGGCGGAGGAAGATCAGCATTCGAGCTTACTCGAAACGTATTTACTCGTGACACGAAACGTCAATCCGACCCGGTTGCATCAATTAAGAAGACGCGTCGTTGAAAGTGGTTGGTTCCCGGACTTTACGAATCCTTTAGCAACAATGGCCTATACGTCGTTGCAGGAGCTTGCGACACTCGTTTTCTATAACAACGTCGCGAGAGTGGCAGGGGCGCATGACAAAGACTTGGCGACGCTGCTTCGCCGTTTGGCGAAAGACGAAGCCCTTCACTATGCGTTCTATCGCGATACGGTAAAGGCACACCTTGAGCTCGATCCGAACTTCATCGTGTTCTTTGAAGATGTCATCATTAACTTCTCGATGCCGGGTGCCGTCATGCCGGACTTTACCGAGCGCATGAAAACCATCGCCGTCGATACGAATTACGGACCACTCCAATACTTCGACCAAGTATTAGATGTCGTCGTGAAATACTGGGATATCGAGAACTTGGAACCGACGAGTGAAGAAGCCAAACAATCACAAGCGAACATCATGAAATATCATGGACGTCTAAAACGAATCAAAGAACGCCAATTAGGAAAAAGTAAGCAAGATGTCTGAAAAGGGGAGCGGAATGAACATGACGTGCGAAATATGTGGAAAAGAAACGAATAACCAAGTCAGTTATCTGGAACTGGAGACGTGGGAATTTAAATCTTTGAAGACAGATGAAAAAGACTTTCATGCGGTTTGTTACAGCTGTTTTGATAAGCATACGAACCAGTTCATCGATCAAGAAATGGATCTTGAATTGAGAAAAAAACGTTCGCAGATGGTGAATAAAGAAGTCGAAGCAGAAATCGAAGCTATTCTGGAAGTCGAAGTCGAAAAGTGATTCGAACCGCTTTACCGATGAGACAAGACAGCATCCAGACGTAAATGCTTTAATCGTCCTAAAAAAAGGTGTTCTCCCGTGTGTAAGAACCGGGAAGAACACCTTTTTGTTGACGCATTATTTACGCCGCAGTTTTTTCGCTTTTTGTTGCATCTCACGATACGTAATCATCGGACTGTCGTCGACGGTCAGACGCAAGTGGTTCGGTTCGCCTTTAGACGTGATGCCGGAGCAGTATAATATGTCGGCATATTCGTTGAATAAATCTTCGAATGCAGGCAAGTGGTGCATCAAGCGACCCGGGGAGCCCCATCCGCATAAGACAACACCATTTTTGGCCCGGACTTGCTGTAACGTCTGTTCGACGAATTGGTAGTTGATTTCGTCATAGCTCGCCTGAGCGAACGGTAAATCTTCACTGACGAGTAAATCAGGCATCAAGCTGATGATATCGTATTGTTTGACGGGAGCACTGACGTGTTTCTTCATCAAGTTATACGCCCGTTGTGTCGTCGTCCCGGACAAGAAGGCGTCCGTCGTCCGCGGTGTATAAATCATCGCGGCGACGTGCGTTCCTTCCTCGATGTCGTCAAAGATGTAGCTTCGCAAATAACGTTTCGTCTTGTCTGCATCAAATGTCGTCTTGACGCGGATTGACGATTCCTCGATCTGAAGTGATGAAAGATCGGGTTGTGTCATGGTGGTGCCTCCTTTAATTGAGTAAACGTGAGCTGACGCGAAGAAGTAGGGCGAGTGTCTTTTGTTTGAAGTCGAGGTCGTTCGCATCAATCGTCTCGACTTGCTGTTGATAATTATCGTATTGTGCGAGGACGTCGACGACATATTGTTCACTGCGATTGTATTCAAACAGTGCGGACTCGAGCGTCTGGCGTTCAGATGTTTTCGTGACGTCATGCTGGTTGAGGTACTTCGCTGCCGTATGGGCGCTATCCGTCAGGTTCGTCGGATCGGCTTTGCCGTCCTGGTCAGCATCGACCCCAAGACCGCCATACTTTTCAATTGCTTCCGGATCCGTCAAATCAATCCCGTCGTGCTCGATGTCACCGAGCGACGTACCACCTTCATATCCCCAACCGACCCATGTTTTCGGCATGAATTGGAATGGACCGATGGCGCCGACGGACGACTGCATCGCGGAAGAGTTCGAAAAAATCGTCTCGACCCGATGGATTGCTGCTAACAGCTTCCAATCGATTTCATACCGGTCACCGGCTTGTTCGTAGATGTCGATGTTCTCGGCAGGGACGCCGTATTGCCCGTAATAGGTACGATACAATTCATTTTGGACACGTTCCCGATTCTGCCAGTAGACGAAGCTGCCGGCGATGAGGACGAACAGTACGAACAAGATGCTAACTCGTAAAAACTTTCGCATAATGTTCTCTCCTCTTTCGATGATTCCACTGAATGGTATCACATTTTTAGTGGAGCTAGTAGCTATTTCTTTACGGGACGGATGGTGTCGAATGATTCGATCATTTTTTGCCGATTTGCGTCCAGGCGGTTAAAAAAAGCAAGACGCGGGGAATGTTGTTAATTACTGCCATCGTCAACAGCGGAAAAGTTTGTTAGACTGAACGTCAGACGAAGGCATCGTTCAGTTTCATTAGTTTGTCACTTGCACGAAAGGTCAATCGGCTTGTAGAATAAGAGAGTAAACGCTTACACATCAAAGGAGATGGACGAAACCATGCGAACGATCACTTCCACTGGCGAACGAAAGAAAACGAGTTGGATTTTGAACATCGGTAGTCAGCCAAAGTTAAAGACGGACGGAGTGATTGAAACGTCGATGGATCATGAGCGACGCATCCTCTTTCAGCAATGGTCGATTCCGACGACGGAGACGTTAATTTTTAGGTTTAAGCAACAATTCCCGAACCATCTCTGCGAGAACGGGTATGATGTGTATGGAGCGGCTGCTTTTGATGAGCAGGTCGTAGAACTGATTTCAAATTGGTTCGTCGAACTCGTCACGGTCCTGACGGCGATTCAACGGACAAAAGGGATTCATCATGTTCATATTAAAGGCGGCGTCGCGAAACGAACGGACTTTTTACCGACGATCCGCAGAACGTGTCGGGCCCTCGAGTCGACGCTCGACATCACTTAATTTCAAAATGCCGCTACCTCGAAGTAAGTGTTCGACGGTAGCGGCATTTTTTTGTTTCGGAAAATCGGTTTCATTTAATAGGTATTTCATGCGTGAGAGTCGAAAGAGGTTACGTACGCGAATCGAGATTCTTCTCGACGGAGCGGCAGGCACGGAGTAACGCGTCCTTGAAGAAGCGATCTTCCTGTGAAGCCAGTTGGCGTGTCGCATCTTCGTCGCCACGCAGTGACTTGCCGAGCATTTGGATGACCTTGACCCAGCGGCGGACATGGTCGAGTTGGGGACGGCCCATTGCGACATAGACCGTGAACCAGTCATTTTGATCGCGGCGGATCATCCGTTGGAACAAGGATTTCGCTAAATCGACTTCTTCTGTCGAAGGCAGCTCGTTCGTTTCGAAAAACTGACGTAAGCCCCGGATGGCCGTCACGTATGCCGCGAGGACTTCAGCCGACGGTTGGTGTTTTCCGTAGTCGGAAGTCGACAAGTGGATCAAGGCCGGTTTTTTCTCGATGCCCGTCACCCAAGCTGCTATCGTTTTGCTGCCTTTGAGCGCTTGGCGGTTCGCGACGGGAAGTTTTGCCGTGACTTGTCCGACTTTCCCGATGACGGTCACTTTACTGTTGCGTTCCTGAATCTCCGTGACCTTCATCTCGACGGTGTCACCCATCTCGAACGGGATTGCTTTCGGTTGGAGCTTCTCTCCGGCAGAGAGGGGAGAGCGTTTACGGATCATCCGTAATGCTTCCTGCTCCATCCGGTCGTCGAGCGACCATAAGTGTTCCGGAGGGACGTTACGGAAACGGCGGCGCCGCACCTTGATGTATTGATCAAGCGACTCCGCTGCTTGTTGACGGGTCGCGTCACCGGTCGCGACCGGTCCGATGATGTCTCGGAGCGTGATCGACTCGAGTCGTTCCATAATTCCTTCGAATGGAATCAGTTCCATTACATAGAGACTACAGACGACGAGTTCGCATTCGCGAGGGGTAAGAGGGCGTTTGGCCATAAATTGACTTCCTTTCCAGCTGGTTGATAACACTAGTATACCAAAAAAAAGTCATCATCACCTCAATCGGTGATGATGACAACTGGTGCGTGTTAGAGGACGTAGGCGGATTCCGAGCTGTTTTGCAGTTCGGCTTCACGCAGTTTGATGATGCCGTTATAAAACGGATCGTGTGCGACCATCAAGTTGCCGAGGGCTTTGACCTCAGCGACCGTCGTGTCTGCTTTCGCACCGGATAACCGAAGGCGAAACGGTTTGTTCGTCGATGTGTCGAACGTCAATAAAATGGTATGTTCCATGAGAATCCTCCTTTAAGATTAGGCGTTGAGTAGGGCGTAGTCACGACTGATTTCACTGTGTGTGTATGTTCCTGTAATCATTGCGCCGATGGCTTGACCGATTGCAGCGACAGCTTCAGGAGCTAAGTCTGGACGGAGTCCGTTGAAGCGACGACGGGCGATGAGGGCATCTCCGTTCGGTGAAACTTTATCCGCTCGTTCGAAGACGACGACGAGACTCGTTTTGATTTCTTCCGCTTGTGTCATGTGTATCACCTCCTTCGCCCCTATTAACAGGGTGCGAAGAGATATTGTTCGAAAGGAAGTGAAAAAAAGAATGATTTGGTTTCGATTTTTACGAAAGATGTCCTTTTTAAAGATGCGGACGTTAGGCTATGCGTCGTTTTTCTTTGTGTTCGGCGTCGCCTTGCTGATGTATCTCGTCGAACCGGAGACGTTCGGCTCGTATTTCCGTGCCGTCTACTGGACGATGACGACCGTCGTCACGGTCGGATACGGTGATTTCTTCCCGAATACGGATTTCGGGCGGATGATGACGATTTTTGTATTCATTTTCGGGATCGGGATCGTCGGGAGTTTAATTTCGAAGCTCGTCGACGGAGTCCAAGTGATCCGCGATCAAAAAGAGAGAGGGTTGTTGCAAGTGAAAGAGTCAGGCCATACGATCGTCTTCGGCTACAGCCGCCGGTCGAAACATGTCATCGAGGAACTGCTCGAGACGACGGATGTCATCCTCGTCGATGATTTGGAGCGGGAACCATTCAGTCACGAACGGTTCCACTATGTCAACGGGGACCCGGCACTCGCCTCGACGTTACAACGGGCGAACGTCAAACAGGCGGCGCGTGCAATCGTCCTCGCCGATCATTCAATGCCACCGGCGCTGGCGGACGGCCGGACGCTGCTGATTGCTTCGAGTATCGAACGCGCGAATCCGGACATCTATACAATCGTCGAGATGATGCTTGAAGAACATCTCGACAGCTTTGAACAAATCAAGGTCGACGAAGTCATTCTCGGGGACGAAACGATTTCCCGGATGGCGATTCTCGCCTCCCATCACCCGGGCGTGACGAAAGTCGTGACGAACTTATTGACGAAACACGGGGACGGAATGTTCTCGATTCCGGTACGGCCGGAGTGGACGACGTACCGTGAAGCGTTCCATGCGATGCTCGAAGAAGGCGTGACGATTTTGTCTGACGGAAAGCGACTCGACCTGAACCGAAGGCTCGACGAAACGATTCCGTCCGGCTCATTGTTGATCGTGTTATGTGGAGAAGAAACAGCTAAACGGATTGGTGCTTTTTAAAGAAGAGGATTACATTTATTTCTTTTCGGGTATAGTAAATAAATTTACTATGTAGAGGAGAATTTATTATGACGAACGAACAACCAGAGTGGATTCAAGAATTATTTGAGACTGTCGATCAAGGAGATTTGAAAGATGTCCCGAAATTACTTTATATGGCGCTAACATTAGAACCAAGTTATTTCACGAAAGCAGTCAGTCGACTCAACCAGCGGCTGGAAGTCGAAACGCTCCGTGACGTATCGGAGCTGTTGACGGTGTATCGTCAATTCTTCATCTCGGCGAACCCGTCGGAAGAATATTGGACGGTCGCCTGGAATGAATTGATTCAAACGATGCACCACTTCATCGACCGGACGGAAGCACAACAACTCTTTAAAGAGCACGTCGATTTAATCGACTGGTGGTCAAGTGAATCGTTGTTATCGTTACCGAGCTGGTTGACGGTCCTCGATTTAGCGGAACGCATTGATGCGCTCGATCAATTCAGCAGCTACTTGCCGGACATTTTTGAAAGTTACGCTCTTGAGACGGCGAAAGACGAGCCGTTTGCGCGGCTTGCCTGGTACGCTCTCGCAAGTCAGCAACAAGCGTTGCTTGAGCCACACCGGGCGCGCATCGCCGAGTCGGAAGCGACTGAAATCCGCTCGCTCCAAAAGTCTGATTTACTCGATCAAATTGATACGACGCGCGTCCATGTGTTAAAGTCTAAGAACAACGAACCGATTGAATTGATGTTTGATCGAAAATGGACATTATAAGGCAGTGAACAGCAAGTCACATCAAGAAACTACACGAATTTAATCCAAGGGGTGTAGTGATGATACACGTCAATGTACCGAGCGGTGACTACATCGTTCTAGTTGAAATCAATCGCGAAGTATTACTTTGTCAGACGTTAGAAGACGCGGATCAAGCTCAGCGCGACCGCTATGAACTGGTCGGGAGAATGAGTGAACGCCTCCCGGCAGAAGTAATCGGTCCCTCGATTGCGGATTTCGTCAGATTTTCAACGGGTTTCATTGGCGAATCTGTAATATGGAACGAGGACGAAGAAGCGTTTTTTTGTCAGCAGTTTGAGACATTTGACGGTTCTCCGCTCGGAGAAGACTTGACGGGGATTGACGCCGCGCGTTGGCGCGCCGTCCTGGCACGGTACTATGCGTATGTCACGATTGGGAAAATCACTTCATTTGAAGTCAGCGAAGAATCAGGTGGCACTGTTCCTTTTTAAGTCCGTTGAATCAGCAAATCAATCGAATCGGCGTGTGTTAACAGAAGGGCAGGGTCCATATGAAAAAGCAACTTGTATCACTCACTGTCGCGCTTGCGGTCGGTCTACCGACGACGGCATTCGCTAGTTCCCAATATGTCCAGTACGATCCGACGTTCACTGACCAACAAAAACAAACCTGGTTAAAAGACCAAGGCCTAAAAGAAGTACGTCCGCTGAAACAGGACGGATTTTCGCTCGTCGAGCCACTCGCACACCTCGATGCGGATGAAGTCAAAGCTGACTTGATTCCCGTCACGGAAGTCGAGAAGGCGACCGATTCGGCACAATTGCAACAAAC
Organism: Exiguobacterium sp. s127; assembly: GCF_018618695.1. NCBI lineage: Bacteria > Bacillati > Bacillota > Bacilli > Caryophanales > Exiguobacterium > Exiguobacterium sp. s127. The sequence continues at coordinate 185,163 of NZ_JACSMO010000005.1, forward strand.
ATATCTTGATCAATCACGCATCCCTACTTACTGGAAGTACAGTCATGGGAAATCAGATATCCGCGTCGCAATCATCGATGACGCGATCGATACGAAACACTCGGAATTCAAGAACGTCATCTATAAGACGACGACGATTTCAGGAATCCGTAAACCGGATGATCACGGGACGCATGTCGCCGGAATCGTCGCAGCTGCAGAAGACGGAAAAGGCATCGTCGGTGTCGCTTCCGGTGTCAAGCTGATCGGCGCGGACGTCTTTGACGGCGATTACGCCAGTTCGATTGATATCGGTGACGGGATTTTGTATGCGATCGCGCAAGGCGCGGACGTCATCAATCTGTCGCTCGGTCAATATGAATTTGATCCGTACATGGAAAAAGCAATCAAGAAGGCGGAAGCGAATAACATCATCGTCGTCGGTGCTGCCGGCAACGACGGTCGCAATAAATTGCTCTTCCCGGCGTCGATGTCGTCAGTCGTCGCCGTCGGTTCGGTCGGAACGCTCGGTCGGGCATCGACATTCTCGAACTACGGACGTGGACTGAACATCATGGCACCAGGGGAGGGCGTCTACTCGACGATCGTCGGGAACAAATACGGCTACCTCGACGGAACGTCGATGGCGACACCGATCGTCAGTGGCGTCATGGCGCTTGCGAAGTCAAAGAACCCGTTCATTTCGAACCATACGCTCCGCAGTAAGCTTTATGCGGCCGCATCGAAAAAATCAGGCGATACGTCGCTTCATTACGGGAAAGGCCGTCTGAATGCCGGGATGCTGGCGAAAGTACCGGCTCCGATTTCGAAAATCTCGTTGCCGTCCGTCATTAAACCGAACCAGACGTTTTCGTTCTATTTTAATGAGTATTCGAGTGCGTCGACCCGGACCCGTCTGTATAAGGACGGTGCCGTCGTCAAAACGTTTTCCGACTCGAACTTACGCAACGGGCTTCACAAATTTTCCTACAAGCTAAAGGACAAAGGGACGTACAAACTCGTCTTCACGACGTCTGCCGGCCGCCATACACGAACGGTCGAACGTGTCCTGACGGTCAAATAATCAAATAAAAAAAGCCAATTCCTCATGTGAGGAACTGGCTCGAAGAAAGGACTCAAAGATCTTGCTTTGGGTCTTTTCCTTTTTTATAAACGGGAGTCGGCACGGTGAGCGTCTCACCTGTCCACTCGATTTTAGCTTCCATTTTATACCCGGTATCATCCTCATGGACAAACGAGAGGCGTCCCGAATCAATTAGTTGATACAAACCGAATTCAACCTGTTCCGCCCATGAGCGTAATGTCATCGCTTCATCATAGAGTGGAATTTGTTGCGGGAATCGTTCGTTCATCAAAAGAATATCGTGTTGGTCGAAATGATAGCTTCGTTTTGATAACGCATCCGGTTGTTTGACGTTAAATGGCTCGAACGCATGGATGAGTTCTCCTTTACGATAAAAGGCAAAGATGCCGTTGCGGAGATGCAGCGCCTTGATTTCATCGATTTCGATCAAGAACGTCAGCTTCCGGACGGTACGCTGGTTCGTACCAGAGCGTCGTTTTTTCATAGTACATGCCCCCTTCTGAACCATTGTACTATACCGCGAAATCACGTGAACACGCAACTTTTTCGATTGTCCTTTTTGAAAATAAACCTTGCGGGAAACAGGGGAGTACGCTACACTGTTAAGCAGTGACTATGTTGGTTCGGACAATTGCGGGGCACTTCGGTGCTTTGAGGAAAGTCCATGCTCGCACAACCTGCGATGGTTGTAGTGATCGTGCTACACGAAAAGATAAGTGTAGGCAGCGTCGTGCTGACGGCAGAAGGAACGCCTAAGTCTTCGGATAGGGCCGAAACTTCTTGAAAGTGCCACAGTGACGGAGCCTTACTGGAAACAGTAAGGGTGGAACGAGGTAAACCCCACGAGCGAGAAACCCAAATTTGGTAGGGGAATTTCCGGAGCGGAACTGAACGCGAAGGAGAGCGTATGTAAATACGGAGATAGATGATTGTCGCCCACGTGTGAGGGTCAAACCGTTTGCAACACTAGGGAACAGAACATGGCTTACAGGACCACATAGGCTGTTATTTTTACTTTGAACGAGAGTCCAGGTCCAACTGGGCTCTTTTTTTATTGAAATGATTTTGGAAATCTTAAAAACAGGTAGGAGCGTGAACAATCATGGCAAAACGTTTAGTCATCGCGACGGCAGCGATGGGCATCGAGGCATTGGTCGCGAAAGAAGTCCGCGATTTAGGATATGAGTGTACGGTCGAAGACGGAAAAGTTTACATCGACTGTGAGATGGAAGACATTCCACGTTTGAACTTGTGGCTCCGGACGGCAGACCGAGTCAAACTGGTCGTCGCGGAATTTAAGGCGACGTCGTTCGAAAAATTATTTGATCAAGTCAAAGACCTTCCGTGGAGCGAACTGCTCCCGTGGGAAGCGAACTACGTCGTCAACGGGCGGTCCGTCAAATCGAAACTGTTCTCAATCCGGGACTGCCAGAAGATCACGGAAAAAGCGATCGTCTCGCACATGCAGGAAGCGTATAACAAAGGGGACGAGTGGCTGCCGAAAACCGGTGCCAGCTTCCCGATTGAAGTCGCGCTCTTAAAAGACATCGCGACGCTGACAATCGATACGTCAGGCGACGCCCTCCATAAACGCGGCTACCGCGAGTTCCACTCAGCGGCACCGCTGAAAGAGACGATGGCAGCGGCAATGCTGATGCTGACGAACTGGAAGCCGGACATGCCGCTCTACGACGTCTTTACGGGTTCCGGAACACTGGCAATCGAAGCGGCGATGATCGGACGCAATATCGCACCCGGGATCAACCGTGAGTTCGTCTCGCAGGAATGGGCAGCGATTCCGAAAAAAGCTTGGTTCGACGCAATCAAGGAAGCAAACGAAAAAGCTGAGTGGGACAAGCCGCTCAAAATCTATGCCAACGATACGGATCCCGAGATGGTCAAGCTCGCGAAACAAAACGCTGAGCTCGCGGACGTCCGGGACGCGATCAACGTCATGCAACGCGACGCAGCCGACTTCAAGCCGAAGGAAGACTTTGGTGTCATCATCGGCAACCCGCCGTACGGGGAACGTCTCGAAGACGCACGTGAAGTCCATCAGTTGTACCGGAAAGTCGGTAACGCCTTTAAGGAATTCCCGTATTACAGTGTCTATATGATCACGTCATACGTCGAGTTCGAGAAAGCGTTCGGCCGCCCGGCGACGAAACGCCGTAAGCTGTATAACGGGAACATCGAAGTTCAGTTTTATCAGTACTACGGATTGCGCCGGAAACGTCCGCAAGCGTAAGTCGCTCCTGTTGTTTTATTGAAATTTGACTGATATAAGTCAGTCTAAAAACTATGTTTGTGACGGACGTTTCCGTCCTCCATCAATCAAATGGCCGATAATCCCACTTTTCACGGGAATATCGGCCATTTTGGTACAAATTCGTAGTGTTCATAACGCTTTAGTCTGTGACTGAATCACGCATGAAAAAAACACTGATTCGTTTTAATCGATAGATATCCCACATATGAGTCAGCCTCAAGAATTTCCCCGCGAACTGCTCAACAGAGCGTTTTTTGTGTATTCAGTTAGGTATTGTGTTTAATCATACAATTCGTCATACAAAAAAAGCCGTCAAATCGACGGCTAAGCTGTTACCATTCATATCCTTCTTCACTGTAAGATCCATCCGAATTGAAGAAGCGTTCTTCTGTTTTTCCGCTTGATGTATTTGTATAAATGACATATACATCGAGATCATCGTGCTGATCCGCCATTTTTTTAGCAGCTTTACGAGCATCGGCCTCATTCGTAAACGATTCAGTCAAACTTGCTTCTCCATGTTTCTCGACACCGTGCTCTTCATAACCTTCGACTGTCCAGACTTTTTTTGATGACATAACCAACATCCTTTCGTTGCATAGCGAGTTGTGTAACACTTTGCTGTTTATCATTATGCTTGGTTTCATTAAAGTTAGTCAAATCATCATCCTTATATGGATAGAGAACAGCATCCAAAAGGACTTGAGAGTGAAGACGAAAAGCGATTTTTCTCGTTTAAGAGAAGAATTGTTTTTTAGTTTTTCTCCATTTAGGTATTCACTTACATTATTGTAATCATCATAAATATCGAATGAACATCCGTTTCAATATGGTAAATTATTGATATTGATAAATGGTTGGTGGTTTTAAAATATGCTCGACTAGGAGGAAAAATGGAATGGATATTCTGCTAAAAGGTTTACTTTATGCAGCTGTGCTCGGAGCGCAGTATGTATTATCGAGTCAAAAGAATGTGTACTTAGGGGCAGTTGTTCCATTGTTGTTTTCTGCAGGAATGACTTGGCGATATGTTAACGTCGAGTCGGTTAGTACAATACAATACTTGCTAATCACAGGGTTTGGTTTGCTTTGTTTGGTAGCGGAGTGGGGGAAAGGCCGAGAGGTGTTTAGAAAAAAACAGGAAAAAGAGTTGGAGCGCATGAGCATACAGGATTTGAAGTGAACAGACCGTGCATTATGATTCGAAGTTAGGGTTCCTTTTCTATTCTGTATTTTCATCTTGACTGATTTACTTGCCGTCGTTTAATGAAGTTCTTAATCCCTAATACGAGACCGATGATGAGATACAGGATCCCGTTACCAACGATCACGAACCCAATAAAAGCTGCTGCATAAGCTGCTCCAAAACCGTATCCGCCCGTACTATGGTCGATTTTTAAAAAAACAGAACCGGTTATCAAAGCGATGATTGGTCCGAGTATGACAATTAGTAAGCCGGATCCCCATAAAGGCATTTTCCCTTTTTTGTATAAAAGGATAGCTGATACATTTAATGCGATTAAGCTTGGTAATAATACACTCCAAAGTAGTCCATCACCACTCATCTAAAGCCCTCCTTCTAATGATAAAATAGGTAATAAATGTAATAAAAGCACTGAGTTGATCATATCATAAAGTCTGTAATCTAGTATCTTTATTTCCAACTAAAGGTATAAACTGAAGAGGATATTTTGGCGTGATGATAGTTCGAAAAAAATGAGGAGGAGATAAAATGAAACTGATTGAAAGAACGTTGATTTTGCTCAAACAAATGTTCAAAAACGAACCGAGATTTATTATGGGGAGATACGGGAGAAATGGATGGGCAACTTGCACCTTCAATACACCGTTAACTTCTAAAGAGATTGATTCACACTTCCTGAAAGATACGTTTTCTTTACCAAGGGACTACAAACATTTTTTAACGTTACATAATGGATGCGGTTTATTTGAAACAGAATCTGATTTAATCCTAGAATTGTTTCCTCTTGAGGAAATGCTCGAAATGTCGGAAGAGCACCATTCAGAAGACGGTATCCTCTCAGAAGGAAACTACTGGATCATAGGTCAAATAGATGAGAAATGGATTTTAATTGATAAAAATCAATGTACAGATGCAGAAGACTCCTTTAAAAAACCATATATCACGGTCGTGCATCCATCAGATGGTCTGGACACTGCAGTTGCGTTAAATTTAAATTTCGAATGTTTTTTAGAACGTGCTATCATCGCGCAAGGCGACTACTTTTGGGAGTGGTCAGAAGACACTGAACTAACTGTAACGTATGGTGATGTTTCGACGTATGAAGAAATCGACGAAACACTTTATCTCGAAGATAAGAAATAAAATATTTGATTGATTGTCGAAAGGAATAACAATAGGAAACACAACAAGGAGAGGAGGAATTGTGTCATGTGGCTACTGTTTGGGATACTTGCCATCTTCGCGACGGCGGTGAATCTGATTTTGTACTTCATCGGCAAGGACTATAAGCTGGCGATGGCTGCCGGGTTATCGCTTACGGCGCTCACACTGTGTACGGAATACAGTCAACTGGCGAGCTGGGTCGAAGCGGAGGACTGGGCGGCCTTGGCAGACGTTGTTCCCGGAATGGAACGCGCCTGGTGGTTCTTAACGATTGTGTCGATTGGACTGAATCTGACACCACTGTTACTCGAATACAGAAAAAACCGATCCTGATTGATGCATAAATTCCTTTTGAAGGGAGGTCGCTTGCAATGACCTATACCTATTTACCACTGACACAACATCAGGCGGAACAGATTGCGTATGACTGGCAATATGAGGGTGACTTTGCGTTCTGCGATATGCCGAATGATCAGGAGGACCTGGCGGAATTTTTGGATCCGGACAAACGGAAAGAACATTACTATGCGGTGATGGACGGTACGCAACTGATCGGATTTTTTGTGTTCGAACCCGGACAGGGCAGCCTTGAATTGGCGTTAGGGATGCGACCTGATTTGACGGGACGGGGAAACGGAACGGCTTTTTTGGAATCCGGTCTTGCCTTTGCGATCAAGCAGTATCAACCGCGCCACATTGAATTAGCCGTCGCAACGTTTAACGAACGGGCAATCCGGTTGTACACTAAAAGCGGTTTTGAGCCGATTGAACGGTTTCAGCAAGAAACGAACGGTGGAAGCTTTGAATTCGTCAAAATGCGTCTGCATACAGGAGTGATGAAATGAATATTGAACAGCAGTTATTTGAGGCAGCAAAAGAATTAATCGAAACGAGGTATTCGAACGGATGGGGTGGAGCGGCAGCGATGGCGACCGATGACGGGCGGATCTTGACGAGTGTCGCACCGGAAGTCGTCAATGCGTCGACGGAATTGTGCATCGAGACTGGTGCCATCCTCGAAGCACACAAGTTGAATTGTCGGATCACACATACGATTTGTGTCGTGCGGGACGATGAACAGGCACCGTTCAAGATTTTGAGTCCATGCGGTGTCTGCCAGGAGCGTCTGTTTTACTTTGGTGCGGACGTCAAAGCTGCCGTCACGAATCCCGAGCAAGCACTAGTCTTTAAAGCACTCCATGAGTTGCAACCATACCATTGGTTAAAAGCGTATCAAAGCTGAGTAACAAGTGAAAGAAGAAGAACTAATGTTAGTATGAAATTGGCACTGATTATAGGTTATCAGGTAAAGAAGGTGAGGTTGAATTTGCTACATTTATCAAGTTTTATAGCCTTAGTGCTAGGTATCGGATGTGGTCTGATTGCTCTTGCTGTCTACGTCCTAAAGAAGAATTTGAAGAACTGAACTTTCGAGTAGTCCTACTTTAATAATGAAAATCAGCTTGATTGATAAAAAGAAGAGTGTACACATAAACAGGTTCCCACTCCTCTTTCGTTACGTTATGTGCCGTTAAATAAGATTCGGCTATGTAGAAAAATCGTCATCGGTATTTTCCTTTCTTAAATAAAGACAATCAGCGAAAATCCAATCAGGATGTTGATGAAACTGAGGACATCCGTTGTTTTGGTAAAGGACGATCGTCCCGTTTTCTTTGCTCTGTCATTGAAAAACATCAAAACGACAGCAAACAGTGTTGTTAAGCCGAGCGGGGCGTTAAGGAGACTGTCGGAATACGTAAATAAATTAATTACGAGGTAAAGACTGTTCAGTATCGAAAGGTAGAGTAATGTTTTTTGCATCCAATCACATCCTGTTTGATTTGTTATATGATTATACATTTTTTACATAAAATTTCCAACTCGGGAAGGGGAGTCTTAAATGTTTTTACCTGTAACTATTTAAAACCACGAACTTAAAGTCATCAAAAGAGCCAAATCCCTTCTTTGTTAGAGGTGAAGGCACTTTGTTCCTTTTCATCATACGTATGAATAATGGTTAAGCGACGTTTGCAAAAACAGTCGTTAAAAAGAGAAACGAAGATGTTTACTTATCCGTGGGTCTTAGCTTCCTTATTTATAGATATCCCGACGATGGCCAATCTCAAGAATCAAGATCACGACTTTGTCCTCTTGGATGTCAGCAATCAGACGATAATCACCGATGCGATACCGCCATTCACCCGAACGATTCGAGACCAGACCCTTTCCATGACGACGCGGATCATCCGTCCCGACCAGGTTCTTCTTGATCCAGGACATGATGATCCGCGATTGTTGAGGATCCATCTTTTTAAGGGACTTTTGAGCTCCGAGCTCAAACTCGACTATATATGCTGTCATTCTAAATCAAGTGCCTTTATCATATCATCAAACGAGATTGCTTCTGATTTTTTGCGGTGTGCTGCCATGGAATCATGATAGAGTTGTAAATCAATCTCATCTTCAATACGATCGAGAACGGCATCGCGAACAAGTGTAGAAATCGTGATGTTTTTTGCTTTCGCATATTCTTTGATCAGTCGCGTATCTTCATCATCGAGTCGAACAGAAATCGTACTCATACTTATCATCTCCTTTGTAATACATTGTAATACATATTTAGATGTTAGTATAGATGCGAGTTCGTTCTCACTTCAATCTATTTTGATTAAGAGAGCATACTGACCATCACCATTCTCCGACCATCCTGCTTAAAGTTCATATGCGTACGTTCCACTCTTTTTTGGTATTACGAGTTGCTTATTTTTTAACGTAACCGGGTTACTTTTTTCAGTCATGTGCAGACCGTCTGCGTAGATTTTGTCGACGCATTGACCTCTAAACATGCAACTCCAGCAAAATGTACCTTGGACCGTTAAAATACTTTGTCCCTTTATCTCGACACGGGGATCTGGCGGCTCATTACATAAGGGTTCGAATTGAACAAAAAACGCAAAGATGATCATTACAGAACCAATCAATAAGTATTTACGCATTTTAAACTGTTCTCCTACGCAAGTAGTATCTTAAAAAATCAATCATATTTTTAATCAGATAATCTAATATGAGTTAAACTGAAATGTGGCTTAAACTGTATATCAACTTCCGTTTTTCCTGAATCGCCTTTGATTTTTAAACACTCACTTTCATTTCTGATTGATTCTATAAAATATAGTTCAAAATCGAAGATCGTCCACCTGTATTCATCATTACTTAAGCTGACGTCACATTTATGTTCATATTGTGAGATATACAGTAATAGCTGAAATCCGAGTTTGTCGACCTTTTTATACATATAAAAACCGGCACCTTCTTGATAAAGTTCTTCCGGTTCGGATTCGAATAACTCAAGCAGTTCGTATTCATCATAAAACATATTTTTCTACTCCTTCCTTTTGTATGTGTTGTTTATAGGTAGGTATCGCGGTAATGACTTTCATGAGGATTTCGTCCTTAATGTTTAGAAGTAGGCAGATTTGTGGCTAGTTTTGATAAAAAACTAATGAATCAAGCAAGGTTTCTTTGCTTGACTCATTCTGGAGGTTCCAAATGACAATCGAAGTAATTAAAAATATAAGGGTGTTGTTTCGCGAAGAAGCGAAACGACCAGTTCCATTGTTGGACTATCTTGAACTAAACGATTTACGAATCGATGAACTTCTGAAAGAGGAAGATCGGAATGGTGAATTTATTATTGAATTCGAGCTGGAACAAGACACCATCACGTTGTCTTACGAAATGCATGAGCGGGAAGAAACATCACAAGTCGAATACATCGTGTATTTCATCTGTAAGTGGAAATGGATTTGGCAATGGTATTCGAAACGATTTTTAGAACACGACATACCATTTGACGTTTATCCGACAATCATCGATTACGCGAAAGCCCGCATACGTCCACTCGAATTAATGGAAGAAACGGTTCAAGAATTAGAGGGATATACAAAAGAAGGCTTACTCTTTTATTATGGGTCGGGACCGTTCGATGACTTTGAGGAGTCCGATGAAAATCTGGATCAAATTTTAGAATATGATGAAATGAACAGCAAAGAAACCATGCGAGAACAGGGACTTTATTTTGACCCGGAGATGGAAAGATGGATTCAGATTCCGGCTTCTCTCGACATCATCGAAAAGACAATTCGGCCATTATCAAACGTAATGTAAGGACGGACTTGACGATTAAGAAAGCATCCTGCAACGATATTTTTTTTGTATTCACCGAACCTGACTCAATTGAATCTTTGCTCTTTTCACTACTATTTTGCTTATTCATCATTTGAGAAGATCCTGATACTTGTAGCCTTTTAAGATGTCATCATTCTCTTCATACGTCCATGCTTTGACGGCGAGATCAGGGTTTGCTTTCAGGTGATGCGTCAAGATATCGCGGCCTAAAGAATAGCGGCTCCATAAAGGGATGTCTTTTTCAGTGTTTCCCATTGTAATCTCCTGATAATCGGCTTCGCCGTTCCCAATCAGACGCGCTACATGTTTCTTCGCTGCCTCATCGATTGGTTTATCCCAGGGCGGCTTGACATCTTTAATGATGCGATCGGCAAAGGCATCGGCTTTCCCTTCGAAGATGACAGAGTCGAGGGACGTATCGATTGAACTTAACTCGGGTGTGTCATTCAGGACCAGGTGATGGTATTCGTGTGCGACCGTATAGGCAAGCACGTCCTGATTGAAGTCGGGATTTAGATTAAAGAGGATGGAATCTTTAAAAGCGGCTCCACCGACTCCTCCTAACGGATCAATCATCGACCAAAATTCCGGATTGGACGGTGCGATGAAAATCGTGCTGTTTTTTTAGGGAGAACCTTATGGGAAGCGAGGTAGCTGTTCGTAATGATTTCTTTGATTTCGTCATTCCGTTTCGCCAATTCATTCGTACGATCGAGCAGATCCTGCTCATTGATTGTTGATTGCAACAAGAAAAAGCTCTTTAGGCTGTTTGTATTGAAGTTCTCCTGTTCCCCGATCTTGTCAATGTAGCCGAGGACATATTCTGCATAATTTTTTACGTCCATCGCTGAGTCGTCTTTCTTAAGCGATGCCTTCAAATATGTTTGATACGGCGCGTACAGCGGTACGATCGTCAGTTCGCTGTCCTTGCCGATTTTTATAGTTTCTGGTTTGAAAGCTGCAGACTCTTCATGAGTCACTGCTTTTTCTTTTTCATCTGAACATGCCGATAACAGAAGGAACGGGACACAAAGCAAAGGAACGATTACTTTTTTCAAGGGGATGACCTCCATTTTTTAATTTTATGTAAAAATACACCATCTTTTTAATTTGTATGACCATCGTAAACATAGGGTTAAACGCTTCTGCGGTAATCCTTTTGTTATAGTGATACATTGTTATATTTTTTTACGTTGACTACCGTATAAGGTTTCGCATATTCCGTTTTTTTACAAAAAAGAAGCGAAGAATAACAAATGCACGATACAATCAAGAAAGAATACCCAATAGGAGTTGGTGTAATGGAGAATGTTCAAATCAGTGAAACCATCACAAAGTTGGAAATGGTTTTAGAAAACCAGCTGACACGGGAAGAAGTGTCGGATTGGGCGTATGAAGTGATGACGGCGATGGAATGGATGGAAGAAAAAGAAAATCGTGTGTTGACAAAGGAGGAGTTGGCTGTTTTTCATTGTCTGACGACGGTCTATGGGATGGATTTGCAAAATAGCCCGACTGAGTATTTTCATGTGGACGATGATTTTCGGGATTGGATAAAAGACTTTCAGGAAGTGGAGAAAAGCCTAAAGACTAAGAAATGAGCGTCTTTCGTTGGTATACTCAACAAAAATCGTCCGAATCGTGAAACCTTTACTGGAACAAACAGGTAAAAGAATTCAAAGGGGATGATGAGATGGTACGCTGTACAAATTGTGATTACAAGTGGAAGACGAAAGACGTACTGGCTGTCGGCTTTGCGAAGCATGGCAAGGCATGCCCGAACTGTGGCGAAAAGCAGTATCTTTCAAAAGATACGCAGCATTATCTGTCGCTCGGATACGTCAGCCTGTTTTTTTTACTGATCATGCCGTTCGTCATTAAGCTGAGTGACCGGGAAGAATCTGTCTGGTAAGCAGGTCGCCGCGTGTTCAAAAAAGACGGAGTTTTTCTAACGGCGTATACTGACGGAAAAGGGGGCGCGACGGGATGCCATCACTCTATGAGATTGAAGTACAGGATGCAACCGGACAGACCGTTTCATTACAAGATTATGCGGGAGAGGTACTTCTTATCGTCAACACAGCCAGCAAATGCGGGCTCGCCGGTCAGCTCGGAGACTTGCAACGGTTGTACGACACGTATGCCGAGCAAGGCGTTCAGGTGCTTGGTTTCCCGTGTGATCAGTTCAACCGTCAGGAATTTGCTGATCCGCAAGAAACGATGCGGTTTTGTCAGCGGAATTACGGTGTGACGTTTCCGATGTTTCAGAAGATTGACGTCAACGGGCCAGCAGAACACCGGTTGTATACGTACTTGAAACAGCAACAGGGAGGACTGCTTTCGTCAACCATCAAATGGAACTTCACGAAGTTTCTCGTCGACCGTCAAGGGCGGGTCGTCAAGCGGTTTGCCCCGGTCGATTCAATCCAGACGATTGAAAAAACACTGGCGCGCTATGTATAATGAAACTATGTCCCGTCCGGCGCAAGCCGTCGGACAGGCGTATCGCATCACCCTACCTTTGGCGAGGTAGGGCTTTTTTGTATCAACGATCCGCCTGTGGATTTAACGACTGTTTCACGATATAGTCGCTCATCTTGTGACCGAGGTCCGTAAAAGCGGGTGGACGCGGGGATAGGATATGAATGTCATCCTCAAATGCCCGGATGGCGTAGTGGGTCCAGTCTCGCGACGGGTCCCGCTTCAATCCCATCCAGGCCGTCGCAAAGGTCAGAAGTGCCGATTCCTTAAACAGGACAAGTGGAATCGAGCTGTACTCGAGCCCTTCATCCAGTTCATATAAATCCGGTGCACGAAGCAGGATACTGTCCGCTTCAAACGATAGTTTGAAATAATTGCAGGAATAATCACCGATGATCACCATAGTTTGATCTGTATGGCCGCGAAAATAGAGGGCGATTTGATGGCCGTTATTCTCGTCCGTGACCAATTGATCGAGTGCGATCTGATAGTCTTCCCGGTACAACAGTTTCTCAAATGTGATGTGCATGACTATTCCTCCTTAAGAGTGCTTCTCCTTGGCGAGTTCGAGGATATCCGGCTGTCGCACCCGTCGTGACGACCAGATGAGTAATCCGATGCCGCAAAATAAAAGTAAAATGCCGATCCACGACAACAGACTGAGTGTTTCCCCGAGGACAAAAACTCCAAGCAGGGCAGCGGTCAACGGTTCACCAAGCGACAGCGTGACGGCAGTCGAAGACGAGACATGCGCGAGCCCTTTTGCGAACAAGAGATAGGCAAGACCGGTCGCAAAAACTCCGAGATGCAGACTGATACCGGCACCGCGCAGACTGAAGACCCATGACAGGTCGAACAGGAACAGGAGCGGCGACAACAGGACGGCGCTGAGCGTAAAGACGACGGCGACGACCGACAGCGGCGGATGGGTTTTCACCAGATCCCGGCTGACGAACGTGTAGGCGGCGAAGGAGAGTCCGGCACCGAGAGCGAGCAAAATGCCGAGCGGGTTGACCGATACTGCCGCTTGATTTATGACGAGCAGCAAACAACCGGCAATCGACAGTAATGTCGACAGCCACCAAATCGTACCGGGACGGTCTTTTAAAACCAACCATTCAATGACTCCGGAAAAAATCGGCGCACTGCCGATTGCGACGACCGTTCCGACGGCGACACCGGTCATGAGAACAGCGGAAAAGAACAACGGCTGATAGGCGGCCATGCTGAGGGCGGCTAGAAAAACCGTGAGCAGGGGCCAATCTTTTAAGGTCAACTTTCCCGTCAGTAAGACGAGGCACAGTAAAAAGAATCCGCCGACTGCTAAACGGACTGCACCGATCGCAATCGGATGAGTCGCTTCCGGCGCAAAGGCTTGTGACGTGCCGGTCGTGCCCCAAAACATCGCTGCGAGTAAAATCAGTAGCATCGAAGACTGTTTCTGCATGGTTCACCTCCAAATGAATCGGTGACTGATGTGACATAGGCACCGTTATGATTAGAAAAAGAATACCATAGAAACAGGAAAGACGAATCACCCAAATTATTGGTAAAATGGTAGAATCGAGGAAGACGTATCAGCAAACCTCAGATAGAGATACAAAAAGGATGGAGATCATGAAGCAAATCGCAGTTGTCCTAGATGGACTCAAACAGAAAATCAGCCATGGATCGACGTTCATCCAGCGCAGTTACAATTCAATCGGTCAAGCCACGTTCCATCTGCCAAAACCGATCAGACCGGAAACACTTCAAGCGTTCCAAGCCGAGTTCGAGCAACCGTTACCAAGTGAATATCAGACTTTTTTCGAACTGCATGACGGAGCAAAACTGTTCATGTTAGGCGACGAGGGGCTGGTCTTGTATCCGCTCGAGGAAGTGATCGAAAAGACAATTGAGGCCAAGGGAGATGGTCTGATTGATGAAGACTATGGTCATTACTGGATCATCGGTGAACAGATCGCGAAACGAGTCGAACATCCGCAAACCCAAATCATGCGGTATGACGGCTACCGGGCCTTTGCAGAACAATTGCCACGCCCTTTACCGGGCTGGGAGTAGGAAATGATTTGCGAAAAAGTAGTGATTTTTTAAAATAGTCATTTAACAAGTAAACAGATTGAAGCACGGCGTATAAGGGAAATACTCACTATCATCCGGATAGGTTTAGTAGTGAAAAGATATTCTGTTTCTTATTTGAGACTCGATTCATTTTGGGATTTTTACTACGTTTAGTCTGTATTTTAAGAAACAGTTAAAAAACGCGAAGGAGGAGAAAAAATGAAAATAGCAATATCGGCTGCGAATGGTAAGTTGGGAAAAGCAATAATTAAAGAAGCGGTCTCGCTATTACCTAAAAGCGATGTGATCGGACTAGCGCGAACGCCTGAAAAAGCAATGGATATTGGGATTGAAGTACGTCCTGGCGATTACGACGATCTGGAAGCATTAGAGAAGTCACTTCAAGGGATTGATGTGTTGTTACTTGTATCCGGTATGGATGCACCTGATAAGAGGGTAATTCAACACCGCAATGTCATTCGAGCTGCTAAAAATAGCGGTGTCAAGAAAATTGTCTACACTAGTATACAAGGAGCAGAGGAGGGGACTGCATTTTCACCAATTGTTAAGAGTAATCGACAGACTGAACAAGATGTAATCGATAGCGGGTTAGAGTGGGTTATTGGGCGCAATGGAATATATATTGAACCCGATGTTGAATACATCGACTCCTATATTAAAGAAGGTGGCATTCGAAATTGTGCAGGCGACAACAGATGCGGCTATACGACAAGAACTGAACTGGCTTATGCGTATGCAAAAATGATGATAGAAGATAAGCATGATTCTAAAATATACAATCTTCATGGCGAAGCCATTACTCAATACGAACTTGCAAATTATTTGAGCAATGCTTTTGATGTCGATTTAACTTACACGTCAATCAGTGTGGAAAAATTTAAAGAAGAACGAATTGCCGAGTTAGGTGAATTTATTGGAACAGTTGTGGCTGGAATTTATCAAGGAATCAGAGAAGGTAAGTCAAACAACACGAGTCACTACTTTGAAGCGGCAGGTAGATCTCATCAATATTGGAACGATTATTTTAAAAGTTTCAGACAAGAAAATAAAAATTAAACTTAAAGGGTACTTTCTATAAAAGCATTTTTTTGCAAGAGAATTTTTAACGATAGGAAGTGAACTCATGACGAAACAAAATCAGCATGTCACACCACATCCGGATGGTGGATATCAAGTCAAAGCGGCAGGGGCTTCCAAAGCCACAAAACGTTTTTCGACGCAAAAAGAAGCTATTGCCGCAGGTCGTGAAATTGCGAAGAAGCAACAGGTAGAGTTAATAATTCATAACAAAGAAGGTCAAATCCGCGAGCGGGATTCTTACGGAAACGATCCTTTTCCGCCACGTGGATGACCGAAGTTTAGTAGAACTGCACAATAAAGCACGTCCATACAAACTGGACGTGCTTTATTGTGCAGTATTTTTCGTGTGTGATCTCCTTTGAGTGCGCCACTTAAAGTTAAGAAATACTTCAAAGATGAGAGCTCATGGTGCATGAAAGGAAATTACTTTGTTAACACGGGTGAAATGACTGTCGACACTGTATCTAGTCCTTCAGCCGTCACCCGAAGTCCTTTGACGTTGATTTCAAAATCGACAGGGTCTGCACCAAATATGATCGTATATCGATCAAGTTCTTTACCATTATTATCAGAGAACACAATTGTCGTCTTGTCGTCAGGCTTAGCATAAGCAATGTAATTAGAATTATCAGATAACGCCTCTTCCGTTAAGAGAGAGCTGACCGGAAAATTTTTATTCGAAGAGCACGGTGACGTCTATCTGACAGTTTTTCAAAATTAGGCGAGAATACGCCCACTTCTAAACGATTCGCGTGAAGCCTGAGTGAAAAGTGGGAGATGAATCGCTAACCACTCTTTCGGGTATATACGTTGCAAGGAGAGGAACATCATGTTGACACACAAGGCCTACAACTTCAGAATATACCCGACAAAAGAACAGGAAATCCTGATAGCGAAGACCATTGGTTGTTCGCGCTTCATCTTCAATTACTTCTTATTGAAGTGGGATGAGACATACAAAATGACAGGAAAAGGACTGTCTTACGGTTCTTGTTCGGAAGAAATTCCGATGTTGAAGCAGGCGTTCGACTGGTTGAAAGAAGTTGATAGCACGTCTATTCAAACGAACGTCAAACATCTTGACGGTGCTTTTGACCGCTTCTTCAAGAAGCTGAACGAACGGCCACGCTTCAAGTCAAAGTGCAACCCTGTTCAATCGTATAGGACGAACATTCAGGGCAAGTCTCAACTTCCCGAAGACGGGCTCATCCGTCGGCGTCGATGTCGGACTCAAGACCTTCGCCATCCTGTCGAACGGCACGGTGTACAAGAATGACCGTTTTTTTTCGTTAGCTTGAGAAAAAGCTGGCGCGTGAGCAACGCAAGCTTTCTCGTCGTCAATGGTTGGCCTTGGACAAGAAAGGAAAACTTTCCGCATGCTCGAATACAAAGCGGAATGGTACGGCAAGACCTTAACCTCTAAGCGAAGCGTAGGTAGAGGTAGTTCAATTTGAGCCTTTCCACGACAGACTGAACTAACGGTTCAGTAGCATGAAATTTTGAAAAGACAGGGGATGACTAAATGTTTTCAATAACAATAGAGAGTTTTATACGCATTACCACTGTAGGATTTTTAGCTTATATCAGTCTAATAATTTTTTTACGAATTTCTGGGAAGCGGACATTAACTAAGTTGAACGCTTTCGATTTAGTGATTACAGTCGCACTTGGTTCTACTTTATCTACTATTTTACTTAGTAAGGATGTCAGTTTATTAGAAGGATTGACTGCACTTACTCTATTAATTTTAATGCAATTCATGATGACATTCATAGCTGTTCGTTTTGAAAAATTCAATAAACTCATTAAGTCAGAACCACGATTGCTATATTTAAGAGGCGAATTTCTTGAAAGGGCTATGAAAAAAGAAAGAATCAGCAAGAACGAAATCTTACAAGCCGTGCGTAATAAAGGAATCGGGGGATTAGAGGAGGTGAAAGCTGTTGTTCTTGAAACAGACGGTAGCTTATCAATTATTAAAGGAGAACTAGAGGATACTTTACCAGAATTAGGCGGAAAAACGCCCACTTCTAAACGATCCGGATGAAGCCCGAATGAAAGTGGGAGATGAATCGCGACCCTCTCTTTTAGGTATATTTTTTGTAAGGTGGTGAACATCATGTTGACACAGAAGGCCTACAAATTCAGAATCTATCCGACAAAAGAGCATGAAATCCTGATTGCGAAAACCATTGGTTGTTCGCGCTTCGTCTTCAATCACTTTTTAGCGAAGTGGGATGAGAGGTATAACACGACAGGTAAGGGACTGTCTTACGGTTCTTGCTCAAAAGAACTCCCGTTGTTGAAGCAGGAGATCAACGAAATGCCGAAGACGGGCTTGTCCGTCGGCGTCGATGTCGGACTCAAGACCTTCGCCTCTAGTCAACTGTGCTCCAGTTGCGGACATCAACACAAAGATGTGAAACATCTTGGCTTGCGTGAATGGACGTGCCCGAGTTGTGGCATCCACTAGGACCGTGATGTGAACGCAGGACTGAACCTCAAACAAGAAGCTGAACGCATCTTAGCTTCTTCAACCGTCGGGACGACGGGGGTAGCCTAATCAATTTTCGACCATTAGGTCGGATTCCTGAGTTGTGCAATACATGAACTTACTGCGTGTCAAAGCAATTAAGAAAGCCTTCTGATTGGTCAGATTTATATTTTTCGTGCAGACGATAAAAGGTCTCTTTCTCATTGAGCAGAATGAAACAACCCCGGTCGTCAAAAATATACAGGATGATGTCTTTGGCAGGGTTGACGAAAAAAATTTCAGGATAGTACGTCTGTCTCGACTTAAAGCGGGGATACAATTCAGGAAAGTCCTGATTGCAGATTGCTTGAAGCAACTTTTTATAACGAATGGACTGTCTGCTCGGTAATAAGCGGGCGTATTGGTAAATGACTTCTTCCTCATCGCGGACAGCCTTTTTTTCGAACTCAAGCGCGTATCGATTCTTGTTATTTTTAAGATAACGCTCAAAGATCTCCGTACTTTTCGCCGGAGGAGACTGGACTTCTTTTCTGACACGTACAATGAGGTACAGACGGTCGTCTTCCTGAAACAGATCTTCAAACAAGGCGAGGGATTTTTGATAGACCTTCTCAAAGTAGGCCATATTCAGTTCATCGGAATCCTCCTGTATTTGGTAAAGTCCTTTTTGCAAGTCGAGACTGAGTGTCAGTGGACGCTCCGCAAAAGATTCTTCCAAAACATCTGGATTGTCGAAGTGAATGTGGAAATAATCGTTTAGTTTCATAAAGTGTTCCTTCCTTGGCAGTTGTTGTGTACTTTCCTATTATATTTAAGAACGTCTCCGGATGAATGAAGATTTCCAGTTAAGGGTATCAAAGATAGAATCAAACTAAAACAATCCACTCAAAAGGAAGTGAACGCATGGCGAATCAGCATGTTACACCACATCCGGATGGCGGTTATCAGGTCATTGCGGAAGGGGCATCGAGAGCAACGAAGCGATTTCCGACACAAATAGAAGCGATCGCAGCCGGACGGGAAATTGCGAAAAAACAACAGGTCGAGCTGATCATTCATAACAAGGAAGGTCAGATCCGCGATAAAGATTCATACGGCAATGATCCGTTCCCGCCGCGTGGGTAAACGCAAAAACACGTCGCTAGTATAAGGACGTGTTTTTATTGTGGATTGAGCCGTCCTGCCATTCTGTCTTCAACAAGGAATACATATACAAATCATCGAACTGTCCGCGTGTCTTCTCGTATTGACGCAACAGTCCTTCCCGCTTGAAACCAAGCCGTTCGAGCAACCGTTGAGTGGCCGTATTGTCCGGCAGAACAAGCGCTTCGATCCGGTTTAAGTTCCATTCATTAAAACCGTGTGCGAGTACGGCTCGAACGGCTTCTTGTGCCAGTCCTTTACCCCAGTGAGCAGGACTCAGTTCAAAGCCGAGTTCCGCCCGCTGATGCCGGGAAGAACGGTTCAAGAAACCGCAACTGCCGATGATGTCAGGAGTCGCATGTTCAGTGATGCCCCAGCGGAGACCGGTCTGTTCTGTTCGGATGGCGTGATACCAGTTGATTTCGTCCAACGCATCGGCTTCCGTTTGGAAGGGAGCGAGCCCTATCGGTTTAACGACACGTTCATCAGCGAGATACGTCAGTAGACTCGGAGCGTCGAGCGGTGTCACCTCGCGGAGCGTCAGTCTTGTGGTTTGCAGGATGGGGAATGGAGAAGTAGTCAAAGTAATCCCTTCCTTCCATGGATTTAATATAATCCGGTCATGGTCAGCTTCAGAAGCATCGATACAATGTATTCTTTGGCGATTGTTTCGTCGCTGAACTTCTTTTGGTCAAACGTCATGCCACGTTCCCGAAAAAACGTGTACCACGTACCGTATTCTTCATAATAATGAAATCCGTCCAGCAAACGATTGGATTCGGTCGAAGATGGTTCAGGTATACCGTGTACCGCCGTATAAGCCAAGACTTCCGCTCGACTGACAGTAAAAACGTCTGCGTAGGAATGATTTCGCATATTCGGGACACCAAGTGTTTCACAGGCGAACTGTAATGGATTTCCGTACAGCAGGACTTCAATTTGTTTTTTATGATCAATCACTTGTCTCGACTCCTGTTCTGAAAACATGTATTGATTTTGCGACCAAAATACATTTCCATCATTTTAACATTTGATTAAGATTAAAACCATATAGTGGTAAAATAGATAAGAGACAAAAAGAAAAATCCTACTCTTTACCATGGTTTTTATGTAATAAGAGGGGGGCAATCATGAAAAAAATTATCTTAGGCGAACTGCTAAAATTTTATGGAAAACAGATGGGGACGAGCCTGTTTTACATAGGGGCATTACTGGTGTTTCCTTTTAGTGTTCTCATGAAAGTTGTTGCCGATATTCGTGAAACCTATACCTATATGGACTTTGCTAGTTTACTGGATGGGCTCGTCATCCCGATGCAGGGAATCATGTTATTGGTTGCCGTCTATATGTACCGACTTGTCGCGGATGAAATCCAGTACCG
Source organism: Exiguobacterium sp. s127 (assembly GCF_018618695.1). Lineage (NCBI taxonomy): Bacteria > Bacillati > Bacillota > Bacilli > Caryophanales > Exiguobacterium > Exiguobacterium sp. s127. The sequence goes on from NZ_JACSMO010000005.1 coordinate 205,733, forward strand.
ACAAAGCATTCTTTTTCCAGACATCGTCCGGATTCAGTATCAACGCGTGATAGCAATACTCATGAATCATGCTCTGTTTACCGGTATGACTCTTTTGTTTGGTGCCACAGGAATGTTTGTCTATTTTCATCAGGAACAAGTTCCGTGGTCTAGCTTCCAACTGGACATATTACGGCACATCTTGATTTTTTATTTTCTTCCACTTGTCCTCGCAGCCTTATGGGGAATAAATTGTGCGATGATTTTCGGGAAACAAAAAATTGGAATGCTTGTATTGGTTCTCATCTGGGTGTTCCTCGGACCTCTGAATACCGAGTTCTTTTCTGCTTATTTTTATGAAGGTGGATTGGAAGGAGACCGCAGTTTTCTGTTTATCGGTCCTTTGCAACCTGGTAGTGTATATGTGCCGCTCGTTGGATATCTTGGAAACCAAGCATTACTGTTGAAAATCTTCATTCACATCGTGCTTCAAAGTATCATTCTGTTTCTGTTAATTGGTCAGTGGCACCTCAGATTTTCACGACAATGGATGACAGTAGTCATTTCATTACTCGTGCTTTGCCTGCTGATCATAATCTCACCTTATGCGCTGGCGAACAACCAACAGACCTTTGACCGGAGTCACGATGCTGAGCTAGCCCAACATTATAAAACACCTTATCGGTTTCAGCCGAATCATAAAAATTTGGACTATACGATTCAAAAGATGAATTTAACTTTAAATCCTGTCGAAAATCAGATAGAGACGGAGGCGGAACTGAAAATCCAGTCAGATCAGGCGCATATTGTCTTGTCTTTATGGCACGAGTACCACATCACATCCGTATCAGCCGGACAAAAAAAGTTGCAGTATAAACAGTACGGCGACTTTATTAGCATGTCGCTTCCTCCGCAGGCACGAACGCACACCGTGACGATCCGTTATCAACTCCACAACAGTCCTCATTTTCCGGTGACAGAGGAAGAATGGTATCTGCCGGCGACGACAAATTGGTACCCGGCCCGCCAAGTTGAGCCCATCAATCGTTTAGGCGTGGAGACGCTTGATCTGATTGTTGACCGATCTAATCTGATGAATGTGCGAATCACAGGTGAGTTGCCGAATGATCTCGTATCGAATTTAACAAGACAGGATGAAAATACGTACATAGGACGAGTATCAGGTGTGACGTTGCTTCGTGGGAACCTGTCGACCTATGAAGCTAGAGGGATCCAGATCGTAACGGATTCTTCCTGGTCCAATCCTTCGACTTATTGGTTGCCGGTCGAACAGGTACTGAAACATACAAATACAGTTATTCGGCGCACGTTTGGGAAAAAAGTGATTTTTCCGGATAAGGTGGTGCTTATTTCGCCGAACCTTGAGCGAAACAGTTTCTGTGATAGTCATCATTTGTTGTTGCAAGTGGGGACTAACCTCAGACTGGATCAAAGTTTAAATGAAGTGATTGCGGCCTATGTACCGGGCTTGATGTGGTCTGAGACATCAAGCCACGTCAAAATAGATCCAAAGTGGAAGCTGTTTAATGCCGCACTTGCCTACTGGTTGCAAATCGAACTGAAACTCGAACCGATTGAGATTGATTCATTTTATCTTCAACAAACCGGACGGGATATGAAGCAACTTAACGGTTGGATCAAAATGTTTTCTGATCGCAGTCATGACCAGCAGTTGGTGCTGTTACAGAAATGGTACCGTGAGTTGAATGCCAAGCAGAAGGGAGGGAACAGGGATGATTGAAGTGCAACATCTGTCCAAGTCTTACCGCAAAAAACACATTCTGCATCAAGTCTCGCTAGAAATCGAAGGTATCTATGGATTGCTTGGTCCAAACGGAGCCGGGAAAACAACATTAATGAAAATGCTCTGTGGATTGACGTCGATTACCGGCGGACAGATTGTGATTGACGGTCAATCCGTTGTCCGGAGAAAGTATGCCGATGTTTCCGATCGAGTCGGTTTCCTACCGCAAGATTTTAATGTCTATCCGACTTTAAAAGTGGAAGAAGTACTTCTTCATTTTGCTTTATTGCAAGGAATCATGGAGATGAACCAGCGGCAGGAACGGGTGGAGGAAGCATTGAGACGCGTCAATCTGCAAGACAAAGCACAAACACGGATGAATGAGTTGTCCGGAGGGATGCGGCGTCGGGTCGGTATTGCGCAACTGTTGTTACGGAAACCGGAGATTTTAATTTTTGATGAGCCGACAGCTGGTTTAGATATCGAAGAACGGATTCGTTTTCGTAATCTGTTACATGAGTTGGGGGTAGACCACACGATTGTCATCTCCTCGCATCTCGTCGAGGACATCGAGTTCCTCTGTACAAAGATTGGGATTATCAAAGGTGGCTCCGTCCAGTTTGAAGGTACTCCGACCGAGTTAAAAGCACAAGCGGTTGGCTACCTCGGACAAGTTGACGTCATGGCAGAGGATCTTGGAAGGTGGATGCAGGATGAGCGTGTCGTACATTTAAATGAAAAAGGGGACGTCGTGGAAGTACGTTTTTTAGAAGACGAGGCGACTGGCATTTCTACAATCGAACCGAAGTTAATGGATGGCTACTTGATAGTCATGCGACGTGCTATATGAAGAAAAGGCAGATTCTCCATCACTTATTTATGTTCGATTGGAAACTGCACGGCGTCGCTGCATTACTTCCGGTGCTGGTCTTCCTTGTGTTGGAGGTGTCTGCGTTATCGGATTGCCTGACGTCCGGAATTCAAATCGTTCATACCGTGTTTATTCCGTGTGTGGCGTGGACCATTATGTTACACCTCCAACCTCTATTTGAAGAAGGAGCGTATCACACGTTAGTTTTGCAGTATCGAAAGTGGATTTGGATAGACGCAGGCAGGTTTTTCCTCGTTTATTTTGGTGGATACATCGTGTTGATGGCGACAATTCTCGAATTAGATTTTAGCGCCTTGCCATTTCTTGTATATGTTCATCATATCTTGTTGCTGTTGTTATTTTTATTTGTCGGGATGAGTCTGATGTTGTGGACTCAGAAGTTTGAATACGCGCTCGCCTTAATCTTGATGTACACCTTATTAGAAATCGTCACAAAAGGACAGTTCATGCCATGGCCACACGTTTTTCAGCTCGATGTTAATCTGACCGATCCTCTTTACCAATCCAAAGTTCAACGGGTTGGTGTTCTGACAATCCTTTTTGCCGGATTGTCGGGTATTCGATTATGGCAACGATCTTAAACGAAAACCGACTACCAATTCTTGCTCTTAAAGTTCTTCCGTCTCGACAATTTACCAGACAGAATCAATCCGCCGGAACAACCGATTTTGCTCGAGTTCATCACGTCTCATCAATCGTAAAGAGATAACGTGATGCGTGACATGTTTACGAGCTCTGTTCCTTTAAAGGTAAGTTGATAGATATCCGGCTTTGTCGTTTGGCGAAGAAAATTAAAATCGTACATAGCATCAAAGTGGTGAAAAATCGCAGTCATGATGAAACCGTGCGTGCCGATGACGAGCCGTTTTCCAGCGTTCTTTTGCAAAATCAACATCAATGCCTGAATTCCACGGTGCTGACAGGATTGAAATGTTTCCGAGCCGTCGCGAGAAAAATCGTGATCAGTAAACATCTGTTGGACGAGCGGATAGACGTCAGCTTGCGGCATCGTCTGGTGTTGTCCGGAAAAGGCACATTCCCGTAAGTTTTCTTCAATCAAGATGTCTTTCCCGAAATAATGCGCTGCCGCTTCAATCGTCAACAACGAACGCTGATAGGGACTGGAGAAAAACAGATCAATCTTTTTATCCTTTAAGTAGGTTGTGACGTGTTGTGCAGCCATTTGTCCGCCATCAGTTAAACCTCGTGTTCGTTCATCCAAATCGGTTTTCGGAGATTCAGCGTGCCTTACAAAGTAAACAGTTGTCATAGAAGCGGAACCCGCCTTTCTGTGATGGAGTAAAGTGATTGGTGAGGTAAAAATTAAAGGATACAGCTGACAAAGCAGATTAAAGCCCTACTTGATTAATTATGAGCCATTTCACAAAAAAGAGACATTCATTTTAACCTATGTGGAATGGGAACAAAGAGGTTGCTCTGGGATGCGTTTCAGAATCTATACTGAAGACGAACAGTACATTATCCCGCAAGGAGGAACACCATGCGCTTATTTGCCATTGATTTAGACGGCACGTTGTTACACTCAACTCATATAATTTCAGAACGAAATGTCTCAGCGGTCAAGCAATGCCAGAAGAATGGAGACATCGTCGTGATTGCGACAGGACGTGCCGCGTTTGACGCAGCGCACCTGTTACGGTTCCATGAACTCAATTGTCCAATCATCGGTTCAAACGGAGCAGAACTCCGGGCAGAATACGAAGGAACAACGATACGGAAATGTGCTTATGTTCCCTCTGATGAGAGTGAAGCCATCTTGAACTGCTTGCTGAAGCAGAACGTATATCTTCAAATTTACTTGGAAGATGAAATTCTGATGACGTATGACGCGACGGATCAGTTGATGAAAAAAATCAAAGAAGAACAAGGAACCAATCCGTCGTTTCAAGCTGACAAATTTCTTAAATCCGTGCACCCTCAATTGACGCAATACGGCGTTCGGGAAGTAACGGATTTCTCTGATGTCAATTTCACGCAAGTCATGAAATTCATGATTGTCAGTCCGAAAGCAGTCGTACTTAAACAGATTCAAAATGACTTGTCGTCACGAAACTGCACCGTTACAAGCTCTGGCCCATTTAACCTTGAGGTGACGGCGAGCGGAAGTGATAAAGGAATGGCGTTGCAACAATTTGCTGAACGGATGGGAATTCTACTGACAGCAACCGTAGCGATCGGCGATCATCACAATGACTTGCCGATGTTTCGGGTGGCCGGGACAAGTATTGCGATGGGGAATGCGGAAGACACCGTTAAACGACTGGCGACTTACAAGACAGGACATCATGATGACGATGGAGTTGCCATGGCGTTAGAAACGTTCCGTTCGATTCAAGTCGGACATAAAGGAGTACAGGATGGCAAATATTACTGAAATCGCAAAGGAAGCCGGCGTTTCCCGCTCGACGGTCTCCCGTGTGTTGAACAATCAGCCGTATGTCATTGCTGAGAAACGGGAGGCCGTCTTACGGGCAATGAAGCAACTGGATTATCGGCCGAATCAAAATGCGGTTCATTTGTCGCGTGGCAAAACAAATGTCATCGGTGTGATGGTTCCGCAAATCAACCATCCGTTTTTCAGTCAACTGATCGAGGGCATCGGTATTGCCTGTGCCGAACAGAACATTTCGATGCTGATTCATCAAACGTTTAGTGACAGGGAACAGGAACAGCTGTCGTTTACACAACTGCGGCATAAACAAATCGACGGGCTGATCATCGGATCGTCAGTCAGTCCGCCGGAAGCACTTGAGCGTGTTCGACGCGATGGTCCGGTCGTAATCTGCGAACAGCGGGAAGAAAGTCTCGCGCAGGTCGCTGTTGATCATCAAAGCGGAGTCTTAGCAGTGTTATCTCATCTAGTGGAACGGGGGCATTCTTCTCTCGGACTGTGTCTCGGAAATCCGGCGAGCGGAGTTGGTTTGATTCGCCGTCATGCTTTCGAAGCGTTCGTTCAGGAACACGGACTACTCGTTTCGCCGGATTGGTATTTTGAGGAGAACTATTCCTTTGCCGATGGACAAAAGGTCATGAATCAGTTGTTGACGCTCACAGACCGACCAACGGCGATGATTGTCGGCAACGATCATGTCGCTGCCGGCATCATTCATCAGGCGAAACAAGAAGGTATTAAAATTCCGGATATGCTTGCTGTGACCGGTTTTGACAATCAGGCGATTGCGGAGGCAATGGGGATGACCACCGTTGCCCAACCGATTGAACGACTCGGAAAAGAAGCAGTCCAATTGCTCGATCAGTTGGCTCGGGGAAAAGAACTTCCCGTCAGTCAGCCGATGCCACTCGAACTGATTGTGCGTGAAACGACATGATACTTGAAAGTTGTAAAGCTCATAAACGTAGCGTTTGATCTTCGCAAAGCCGTCGTACTCAAAAGTGGTTGGTCAGGGAGGATTATATGGAAATCTATCAATTTAATAAAGAAGTGGGTAAGAAAATTACAAAGTTCGACTCTGATTTTGTGATGTCACGTATTACACAGACAGACAAAGTAGCACATATCGGATGTGTGCATTTAGATGAGGATGGATTAATCGGTTATCATCAGGCTGTTGTTTCTCAGCTTCTTGTAGTTGTAAACGGAGAAGGCTGGGTCAAAGGTGAGACGGATGAATATATCAAAGTTCATAGTGGGGAAGCCGTATTCTGGGATAAAGATGAATGGCATGAAACCAAAACAGATACGGGGTTGACTGCAATCGTTATAGAAAGCGAAGAGCTGACCACTTCATCATTAATATCTTTGGAAAAATTTTAAGTGCTAAATACATGTGAGAAACTAAAAAAATATCCTGAATAAGCTGCCGTTACAGCTTATTCATTCGGTGCAATGATTGTGAAGAGGATTTCTTTGTCTTGCCAGATTTGATATAGATAGCCCGCTTTCAGGTGTGAATGAAAAAACGCAGATGCTCTGTTCTTCCGTAAACAGGAGGTCTGCGTTTTTCACATGAAAGTCCTTCGTTTGTACATTTTCTCTTCGATTCGATTCCAAATACGTGTTGCGATATAAATATTACATACTGAAACGATAGCTGCGATGACAATCATACTGATACCGGTATCATCTGCTAAAACAAGCGGTTTAAAGATCGTGAACACGATAGACAGAAGAATCGGAATGGTAATGCCGATCCATACAGAAAAGAATAATAGTGCTTTCCACATCAAGCTCATCCTTTCAGGGTGAATCTATAATGTAGTATATCAAAGAATAGACTTTATATTAGAAAAAATGGAAATCTTAGACATGTTCCGTTATTCTTTATAGGTAGCACAACATTATTTTCCGGTAAGGAGCATAAAATGACAGAAGTCCTGATTATAGAAGAACCTGTTACCACAAATTTCATAGAAGATTTAGTGCATCCCCATCGGTTTGATGGAGGTTTACCTTTTGTGCATCGTTTAAGCGGAGAAGGACACGTCGAAGAAGGTGGAGATTTTTTAATGGCATTCTTAACGCATCAAGCGGTCTTTCCGTTGTATGTGCATTTTGTCGACGAGTATGAACTGTCTGAAGACTTTACGACTTTTTTTCAACAACATCAGATTGACTATACGGTTGACGACTGTGGCGGCAACTTGAAATCTTACGGGTATAAACGGTACAACTATTATTCTTGTATTACGGCAAAAATCCAAAATATTGCTGACTTGCGGCTTGTATTAAACAAAACGTACTGGCTCGCATCTGAAAATGTATTCTACTGCATCAGTCATTCAGATTCTTTAATGTTTGAATGGGGAGATTTCTTAGAATGGGGAGTCAAAAGAAGACGATCCATCGCTGTATTTGATTTTAATGCTTCAAAGACCTACATCACCACTGATTATGACGGGGTAGGATTTTGTATACTCAGCCGGGAGACGCAGTATGCTTCTCTTGCTGGCATGATCGCCAGTTTGCCGGACCAGATGGTCGTTACGCAAGTCAACGATGAAATAATAGAAGATGAGATATTACATACGGAGGATCAAGAAAAAGACATTTAAATTTCGTCTTCTGCATCATTTGCACTTTAGAGAATAAAAAAGCTGTGTCTCAGTAAGGAGAACAAAATGGCAGAAATCATGATTACGGAAGAAAAGATTATCGAAAAGGATGCGATGAACTTAGGATACCCGTTTGAAATGAGTGGAGAGTTGAAGACAGCTTATTTCATTGATGTAAGCCGAATTGAAAAAGACGAAGCAGATGAAAACAAAGAGTTTTTAATCGAATTCTTAATCCCTCAACAGGTGTTTCCACTCTATATCAGTTTCGTGGATGAGTATGGACTACATGAAGAACATGACGCGTTTTTCAAGCAAAATAAGCTTTCATATGTCGTATTGGATTTAGATACACAGTTTCGAAGTGGAGAGGTGAAAGTCCGTTATAAGGAATACCATCCGTGTTATACGATTACTGTTCAAAATGCAGAAGAACTGCGTCTTGTCCTGAACAAAACCTACTGGCTGGCATCGGAAAATCTGTTTTATACGATCTCGTACTCGGATAACTTGTCATTTAAATTAGGGGAGACAAAATGGTGGCGATTAAAACTGATCCGTCCGATTGGTGTGCTGACCATGCATGAAAACATGACCCGTTTTAAGATTGCCCACGATGGCAACGGTTTTTACCTGCTGTCAAACGATGAAAGCTATATACCAATCGAACACCTGATGCCCCGGTTTCCGAAAGGGACCGTCATTTCGCAAATTAATGATGACTGGTTACTAGATGACGAAACCGATTAATCCTGGTACACGTAAAAGAAGGTTGAAACTGAACATGGAGGAATGAGAGTGGAGCACGTTTTGTATTATCTGTGTATAGCTACCTGTATCGGGACGGTCGTGGCTTTTCTGTTTAATCGGTTGCAACCTGGCAGTCGTGTCCGGGCGATCAGTATCAGTCTGACCGGCTTGTTGTTTGTCCTGGTGAGTGTGACTGCGTTGCTTGGGTGGGATGCTGCAGAGGAAAATTTGTACCGGTCCTTTGGCTTGTTAGTCATGAATATCTTTCCGCTCTGGTATGTACGAATTGAAGGAAGCAATAGGAAAACAATCGTCTGGTCGCTGACGATGGTCTTAGTCGTTTTGGTGTTTGGAATGATTTTAGGATGACATATGATAGAAGTCATACATAGACATTAAATAGGAGCTGTTCATATTGAAGAAAAAAATGTTGACTCTTTCCATCCTGTTGATTGCAGGTGGGGTACTTGGAAATATTTTATTCGATCGACTCGGTTATTTTCCTAATGCAGATTTTCAGATTTTGAGTATTCCGATTGCAGCGGGAGCGCATTACTTTAATCTAGGACTGGTGTTACTCGCGATGACGATAGTCGGACTGGTGTTACTGCCATGGTTTCTGGAGAAAAAACAATTTTCGAAAACAGTGCTGTCACTTGTATTAATTATTTGGTTGCCTGAAGTCGTCTAAACAACATGGACAGGAGCGATGATATCGTGAGCAAACTCATTAAACGCCTCCATCCCGATGCAAGGGTGTTCGGGGTATCAGCCGTTGACCTGAAAAAAGCGGAGCGTGCCTTAGGTGTTATATTTCCAAATAAATACAAAGACCTGTTCTTACAGACGAACGGTGCACAGTTTGGCGAGTGGACCTTGTATCCTCTACCAACCAAACGAACAGTTTCGATCGATCGCGTTCGTCACAATGAGAAGCGTCCGGCTGGTTTACCCGATGACTTGATCTGTATCGGTGAAAATCTGACCGGCGACAAGTTGTGTTACCGGATTCGGAAACGTTTTCTGCAGGAACCCGTCTTTAGATGGAACGAAAAAACGGGAATCGCAAAATATCCGTCGTCTTCTTTGAAAGAGTTCATCGATTGGCATGTCCCGAAACGAAAAACGAATCAGGCCTATCGACTTGGCCGTTTCACGGTCGAGAGCAACGAACTGATTGTGACGGATCCTTATTACGGACTAGAGGAAGACACGGATTCACAGCTGATTTTGTCGAATGTAAAGTCAGGCAGCTGGACCGCAGCCACCATTTACACGGAAGACGAGTGGGTTAAGCAGCTGCTTGTTTTTTGAAGGGGATAAAAAGCGGAGCGGCAAATGGAGGCGGAAGGAAGAACTGGTCGTCGTGGACTCGGCACTGGCCGGTATCTTCGATCGAACAGCTTATCGTCAGAATCAAGCGATGGAATTTGAGACAATTGTTTCGTCCGACGACCAGGCCGGTGTCGTCTCGTTTGGAGCTGGCTCGACGTCAGGTTTTGGAGACGGACTGTATGATGTCTCGCGGCAAATCGTCGGAGTACGGGTCAACTTCGCAGAGGACGAATGAACGTCTGGTGGATTGGAAAATGAATGCATTACCTAACAGAAAAGAAGAAAAGTCAAGGGAAGACGTCTCGCCATGAGGTGTCCTCCTTTTTTATTGATGCAACCGATTGCATCCGTATTCGATTAAAGCAGCAGATTAAATGAATCGTTTCTCTTGCAAAAAACTAGTTTTTATTTCTTAGGTTTTGTGTAAAAATAGAGGACAACAAACTGAGAGAATTTTTAGAAAAATGAACGAATATATTATCTAATTTTTTGGATAAAAGAGAAAATCGTCGTTTTTCAAATTCTAAATAATTTATTTGCTTTAAGCCTGGAGGGGAAAGTATGAAAGTGTTGAAGATGTGGAACCAAATCAGTTTAGTGAAACAAATTGCAATCGGCTTGATTCTTGGTATTATTTTAGCTGTATCGATTCCTGAAGCCGCAAAATCCTTAACGATTTTTGGGACACTGTTTGTTTCCGCGTTGAAGGGAGTTGCACCGGTCCTGGTCTTCTTCCTCGTCATGGCGTCGATTGCCCAGCATAAAAAAGGACAGCAGACGAACATGAAGTCAATCGTCTTCTTGTATCTTCTCGGTACGTTCTTAGCAGCAATCGTGGCAGTCGTGTTTAGCTTCCTGTTCCCGGTAGATATTACTCTGACTCAAAATACAGAAGAACTGACTGCTCCGGGGAATGCCGTCGAAGTTCTCCGGACGCTCGTCTTGAATGTGGTCGACAATCCAGTCAACGCGTTAATCAATGCGAACTACATCGGTATTCTAGCATGGGCCATCGTCTTAGGGTTAGCGCTTAAAAATGCTTCGGATACGACGAAGACGTTCATCTCGAATTTCTCGGACGCGATCGCTAAAGTGGTCGGATGGATCATCAAGCTCGCTCCGCTCGGTATCATGGGGCTTGTCATCGGAGCGATCACGGAAAATGGTCTCAGCTCTTTGCTTAGTTATCTCAATTTATTACTCGTCTTGATTGGTTCGATGCTCGCTGTTGCACTGATCATCAATCCGCTGATTGTATTCATCAATGTTCGTCAAAATCCTTATCCGCTTGTCTTCAAATGTCTTCGTGAGAGCGGCATTACGGCTTTCTTCACACGGAGCTCGGCAGCAAACATTCCGGTCAACATGGAACTCTGTAAGAAGCTTGGCCTTGATAAAGAAACATACGGGATTTCCATCCCGCTCGGTGCGACAATTAACATGGGTGGCGCGGCAATTACGATTTCCGTCTTAACGCTCGCAGCGGTAAATACGTTAGGCATCCAAGTCGATCTTCCGACAGCGATCATCTTAAGCGTCCTGGCTGCGGTCTGTGCGTGCGGGGCTTCCGGTGTCGCAGGCGGATCACTCCTCCTGATTCCGCTCGCATGTAGTCTATTCGGTATTTCAAATGATATAGCGATGCAGGTTGTAGCCGTCGGTTTCATTATCGGAGTCTTGCAAGATTCGTTTGAGACAGGTCTTAACTCTTCGACAGACGTTCTGTTTACGGCGACAGCTGAATTCAAAAAACGTTTAAGAGAAGGGGAACAACTGTCAATCAACCGATCGGTCATGGCTGCAGAAACAGCTGAAAAAGTCGTCAATAGCTGACTCGATTGTAAATAGTATCAGTGATGCTACAAAAAAAGGTTAAAACCACCCGAATGGGATGTGTTTTAACCTTTTTTGTCTTGATGGATTTCCAAGCCTTGAGCGACATCGATATCGTCTCCCGGCAATGGGTGCTGACAGGGCCGTTCAACCGTTAGCGTGTGATGTACTAATGGAATCAGTATTTTCACTGAGTGAAAGAAACTATCTTTGTTTGTGTATCAATCGACTCCACTAAATAAAAATTTCCAAAAATGTTTTCTGACTATATAATAAATATGAGAAATGGAAATTGATTACGTTAGAATAGCAAATTTAATTGAAGGCAACATAGTGGAGGTACATATGAATTATATCGAGCATTTGGAAAAACATTGTGGCAAGATGACGGGTCATCTCGAGATTGAAGAATTACAAAAAGAGGCGATTCAATTGGTGGAGTTTCAAAATGCACCGTTTGCGAATGCGAGTACAGTGACATCACTCGGACTGTTGCGCAACCCGTTGCGATTCGATAATAGCGCTATTGTCCATCAAGAAGTGATGCTGTCCGTCATGCAACAAGATGCCGAATCGGACCTGGTTGAATTGGTCTATCGCTTGACGCTAGAAGCATTGAAAACTGGACACGCTTATGATTTAGGCGAGTACTTACCGATGCCGGATGGATTGTTATCGAAGTACGGCTTCGCTGCTCTGTATGTGACGACACCGTTCTACTTCGAGGAATCGTTTCAAGTCCATCACGGAGATGCGGCGTCCGGAGAACCGGAGACGGTTTTACCGGTCTGGTTCGTGCCGATTTTTGCTTCGGAAGTCGCATACATCGAGCAGTACGGCATTGATGAATTTAATGACATGCTGTATGAAACAGAGATGCAATTGCTCAATTTAAAGCGGCATCCGCTCATCGGGGACGATGAAATGATTGATGAATCAAGGCCTGACAGACAGGTCTTCGTTCTCGAATGTGAGATCACGGATGACCTTTTTGAAGACGACATCCAACGGCCGTTAGTACTGGACGGACCCTTAGGGAAGGCGTATGACATCAGCGTAGAATCGGAAGAACAAGGTAATTCTGTCCAAAACCAAGCCTTCCTGTATGATTTTTTGATTCATCAAAATCGTTTTCCGGTATACGCGACCTTTTTTGCGTTTCAAGAGGAAGCCCAAAAAAACAGGTCGTTCTTCGCGCAACATCATATGTCGTTCACCTCACATGTCTTGTCTAGACAAAAACAAACGAACGGATGGTTACTCGGAAAACGATCGTCGACGACTGAGACGCATTACTTCACGGTCAAGATTGAAGATGCTAAGAGACTCGAACTCATCCTTGAACACGCGTACGGAGTCGCATTGATGAACGAACTGCTCATGTTTTCGTATTCTGACCATCTGGCGATTCAAACAGAGATCGAAACCATCTACCGGAAAACACGTGTGTTAGAAGATCGATTCGTTTATCCGGAGGATTCGACGGTCGTGATCGTCGGTCATGATGGTGCAATGCTTTATCTGCTCTCGAACGAAGAACACTTCGCTTATGATTTTCGGACGGACTGGGTGAAACGATTGCGACAACAGTTACCAAGCGATACGGTGATTCGGCAGCTGAATGGAGAATGGTTCGCGGATTTATAAGAACGGGAGGAAAGGCATGCAAGTCATCAAACAGATTAACGGTCAGAATCATTTTTGGCTGTTTGAAAAGGATGGTCGGACGCTCTACACGTTTCACGGCATCGTGGGAGAGCGGTTAGAGGAACCAATGAGCGAGCAAAAATTCTCACGTTTTTTTTAATCTAGATGCCTACATCCGGGAACTTGTAGTAGAGAAAGAAAAAGACGGGTATTTTGTCGTTCAAGAAGCGGATTACCACGAAGTTGTCATCGAAATCTTTTGTCAGGAGAAAGAATATGACGTCATCTCGGAGCATCGTGCGAACATCGAAGAGGACCTCAATGAATTTCTTTTTGAAATCGGCAACGGGCATTTCTTTGAAGATGATTATGGTCCGGAAGCCATCGAATTCGTCCTCCATGTCCTCGAACCATCTCACAGTGTCGAACCCGTCGTTGAATATTTTAAGGCGCAGTATGGCGTGACGAAGATCCGGGTGGGGCAGGCAAAGGTTCATTACGGCAGACGCTTGACCGGACTTTATCCTGCAGGAAAGAACTTTAACCGGAAAAATTAATTCGAGGTTTCGTAAAAGGAGTATGGAACATGAAACAGCAAATCGGCTTACCAGGTATCACGGAAGAGAGACTACAAGAGATAGAAGCAGAGCTCGGCTTCAAGCTTCCGAAAGAATTACGAAACATATACAAGCGCGAAAACAAGTTCAGCATCGGCGAATGGGAGTTTCATCCGATCAAGGACGAGCAATATATCAAGCGGACATGGGACGATCTCGTTCGTGTTAACACGACGGATGCGGAGGACTATCCATCCGGGTTCTTGCGGATCGCAAGTGACGGCACAGGTGACGAACTCGGGTATCAGCTTCCGGACACGGAGACGATCGTCTTATGGGATCATGTAGAACAAGAGTTGTTTCCAGTAGCGCCGACGTTGAAGGCGTTTATTGAAAAGGAACAACAAATGGAACGGAGTGCGGAACAAGCAGAACTCTTCTTACAGACAGTTCTTGAGACAGGCATTGTTTATGGGCTATCGAAGTTTGAACAGTCGGGCTGGGCGTATTGTCCGTCGAATCAAGACGAGACGGACGTGCTGTTATTTTTTTCGACGGAAGCAGCGGCGAAGGCTTTACAGACAAAGGAATGGGCGAACTATCATCTGATTCGCTTAGATTTAGATTTGTTCATGAATGGCTGGTTACCGAACATGATCGACGACGGACTCTATTGTGGCTTGAACTGGGGACCGGAGCTCGTCGGACTTGAGCTTGATTCGGAAGATGTTCTGACAGATCTGGAGGGTTAACATGATTCAGACACTCAGTAAACAAGTGGGTGGCATCACCTATGTCTGGTTCTTGTACCGCGATGGTCGAACGATTCAGATGTATCACGGAGTCACGGAGCAATGGAAGCTCGATCAGGATGTCAGTGATTCAATCGAAGAACGGTATACATTTCGGCGCCAAGCAAAACGACGGATGGAGGAATTGATTACAGAGAAGCAAGCGGAAGGATACAAGCAGGATGATATTTACGGGATGCAACCCGGACGGAAAGAACGCGAGACGTTTCGACGCCGAACGTCGTGGTTCGCCTATCTCCTTGTTGGACTCGGTCTGTTTCAGTTCGTGACACCGTTCTCTCTATTACCGATTGTTGTATTAGGTATCGGTATCGTTCTGATGTTCTTAGCATTCATCAGTAAAGATCAGTTACCAATAGGGTTACGGATCATCTGTTTCGTCGATTATTTCTTGATGCATGTCAGTTTTCGGCAAGTGCAGTATATTCCGCATCTATTTCCGATTCTGTCGATTGGAACAGGAACGGCACTCTTATTATATCTTCGAAGCAAGCACAAACGTAAAATCGAAAAAATCTCCTGAATGTGGAGATCGCTACATATGAATGAAACAAAGAGATTACGAATCCGTTTAAAGAATCAATTTCTGATATGACTAAAACTTCAAAGCACTGCACAAAGGTAGGGGAAAATGACAGTATGAAAGTAACCTATTCTCACGAAGAATTGTTAGCACTCGAAGATCCATTTGAATATGAAGTGGGGCTACCGATCCGAATCGCAGAACTACCGTCTTGCGTCATCGAAGAAGAGATTCCGGATAGCCGAGAACAATTGGATCGTCTTCTGAAAGATGGCTATACCTTGGTCATTCAGAAACCGCGAATTCCGAACCCTCCCGTATTTGCGGCGTTACCCGTGATAGCAGAGAATAAGGTCATGAAATTGTATATCTGCGAGGCAAATCATTGTGAGGATGCGTTATGGGAAGTCCTGTCCGAGAGTGAATACGATCAGCACTGGGTATACTTTTTACTGAAGAAGGTGGATAAAGTCAGATTCGAGTTGTCCTATACCCATGAAGCGCAACGCTCGCTCCGACTGTCTGGTCTCAAAACAAATGAACTTGTTTGTCTTCGTCTTGAGGTCAATCAAAGCGTGACGTGTCAGTGGGATTAAAAAAGGAGATTCTTCATGAAAACGTATGTCGAAGAGAATAGCGATGCGACACGCATCTTTCCATGGCTTGCGGATGCGAGTTCATCGATTCGTTGTTTATGTGTAGTCGGTGAGATGCTTTTGTTTCCAGAAGATATCATCCAATTCAAACAAATCAGTAGTGAGATGTTCCATGACGAGCTAACGCAAAAGCATGCGCTGGGCACCTATCGCTTTTATGTAGTAATACTTGTCGGAAATGAGTTCCAGTCTAAAAGAATTTACGTCGGTATCGCTGAATTTGGTCTCGATAGCCATTGAGATGATTAGTGATTCTCCATCTATGTATACCATTATTTGTACGAATCATGATCGACCATCATATTGTCAGGAGCTACTTGCGCAGGTACATGACATCGGCTTAACAGAAAGCGGAAGTTTACCAGTCACCGAGATAGTTAGGACATTCACCGCACGAGGTTACGCTGTTTGTACGTGGGGGAGTTCGAGTGAAGAACAGGAACTTCAGTGTTTTCTTACTGCAGCCTTCTTATGACAAGGTAGAAAGAGGGGATTCAATGAGTCTGCGTGGTGTATCGTTTGAAATCCCGAATGAACCGGGGCGTGTCTTGATCGACATATTAAGTGCGATCGAGATGAAAGCGTATGATTGGTTTCTTCGCAATTTTGATTTTCCGATTCAAACCATGGACGGGGAATGGTATGACAGTTTAGAAGAGTTTTCAACCAATCAGAAAGCGACAGGACATGAATTAGCGAAATGGCTAAGGGGACCTAGTAATTACCTGATTTTTGCTGAATTGTTTGCATTTCAAAGTGGTCAGACTGAAGAAGTGGGAATGACTTATGAATGGTTTCAAGAAAGCACTTGCCAAATCGCGATTTTGATTTATGATTGCACGTACGTCGAGATCTATTGTAAGGAGCAGCGCGTATCCGAAGCGTTTTATGAGAACGCTGTGAGACGTGGATATACCGGAATCGAGTAGGTGACCGATGACAATGATCCTCGCACCCGTTTGTCGGTCTGGTCAGAATAAGAAGTAGTCCTGACTAACAGATGTAAACGCTAAGCGTTCAAGATGAGAGATATGAACTACTGAGTGTTAATGGAGTAGAGAAAATTCATGAATCAAGAGGTGGAAGAATTCGTTCAAGCGGTTTATCGAACGGTTGTTAAAGAGGGGATGGCGGATTATAAGGACATCTACGAAGAAGAAGTCAATCCAAACGTCAATGACTATACGGCCTGCATCGCGTTTTACCAGCAGTCGAGCGAAGCGGATCAAAAACGGATGAGACAGATGATTGAACAGACGATCATCGATACCGTTTCCCATGTATTTGGCATGCTCGATCACTTTTTGTATGAATGGAAAAATTGCGCATTTTGGAAAAATAGATGAGGTAGAGACGTCTTTCAAGTAACGATGGCAACATCAAACATAAGGAGGAAGCACAATGAGCTTAGCATCATATATCTGTATGGAGAGACAAATTCCTGATCAGTATCTCAATTTGGATGAAGAAGATGAAACACTTCCCTTATATATAGGACCCAGTTTTGCGGATAAAGACTGTCTGTATGAAGTAAAAACGAGACATTTTCATAAATGGTATGTATATGAGATTTCAAGTGATTGGGGAATCGAGATCGTCGAACCTTTTGATTCCAGGGTTTCAAATGAGTCAAAGGAAAAGCTGCGCTATCTGTTTACGCTCATGAACGACTTCTTAGACGAGGGTGAATCGTTTGAACTGTATACATGTTGGATTGGGGAAGAGTCATATCCAAAAGAGAAAAGCATGACACTGTCTTTAGAACTTAATCAGTTGGAAGACATTGAGATTCCTGAAAGAACCCATATTTTGATCACGAAACAGAGTAAAAGCTAAAAAGCCGCTGATCCACAGCGGCTTCGTTACATATCTTGGAGGGAGCGCTTGTGATTTTACCATTCATCGGTCTTGTTGTCGGTCTCTTCTTATTGATAGTAGGAACGTACTTCATCCGGTCGAAGCATGCGAAGCAGACGCCGTTAGAGGGACATGGGAGTTACGTCGACAACATCGATTCATTCGTTCTTGGCATCCTACTCTCAATCGGAACGATCATTTTTTGTTCGTTGACCGTCAGACAGTATGGTTATATATGTATCGCAGGAGGACTGTTCGTACTGTACTATGTCAATTCTGTCTGGTAAACGATCGAGATGAGGAATTGACTCATCTTGGAAGTAGTACATAAAGCGGAGTAAAGGGAGAGCACGATGATTCAATTATTAAAACAAATCGACGATCAAGTGCACCACATCGTCTATCACCAGGAAGGACGAACGTTGTTTTACCGGGAAGGGATTGCCAGTAAGGAGAAGCAAGAGGGAAGTGACGAACTAGTCCAGGTCAATGTTGAAGCAGCGACCGTGGTAGTCAAATGTCGGCACGTAATAGCAGCATATCGGCAAAAGAAAGAATGGATTCGCTTAAAGAAAGCGGATGGCTACTTCAAGTCAGATTTCCCTTCGTCAAAAACGATGGACAAAAGGATTGAACGTCGCAGTAAAAAACGGAAAGTATTTGTCGCACTGTTCACGATGCTTTGTGGATTGTCATCACTGACGGGAGTGTTGCCCGTCCCAGGTTATATTCCGTTATTTTATCTCCCGTGGGTTTGGCCGATGGATGAAGGGAAATCGAGCCGTGCCCGTTTCTATCGCTGGTACGGAGCCATCATGCTGATTCCCTTGGGCGGCACGTCAAAAGACTACTTAAACCCGATTAATCTTTCGATCAGCGGTACGGTGTGCCTCATCTCCGGTTTTCTCTTACTGTTGCATGTGATTCAAACGCTAAAAGAAGAAGAGACGAAGAAAGTTACTCTATGAAGGACGAGGCGAAACAAATGATTTATTTGAAACGGGAAAACGGTCGGCAGGTTGACCACTGGGTCTGTTACCGAATTGGTCGGACGCTGCATCAGGGTTTTATCCAGGAGAACGAAAGCGGTCAATCGAATGACGGCGAAATGACGAAAGAACGGTATCCGCTGTACATCGGCATGCAAAAAAGAATGCGGCACTTGGCGGAAGAAAAGAAAGCACTTGGCTTTCGGTCGTTGACAGCGGAAGAGGAAGCAGCAATCGTCAACGGTGACGAAGGAATCGATGCAACCTTTCTTAAGCAGGCGATTCGTTATGCCTGGTTGATGCTTTTAATGGGTATTTTACTGTTCGTCAGTCCCTATACGATTCCGAACGTCGTGGCATTCAGCTTAAGTTTATATGTCTGGTGGGGGATTTATGGGAAAACCGGTATTCCGAAAATTGTGCGCAAGTATTTCCACCTGACGCTTTTTATCCTGACACTGTTACAAGTTCTGTCAGTCTTCGGACTGGAAAATGTCCTGCAACCGGTTTATGCGACTAGCTGCATTCTGTCGTCAATTGTTCTTCTTTTACTAGTTGTAAAGCATTACTTGTACCCTTCAAAGAAAGCAAATGAAGGTGCACCGACGATTGAAACCAGTCCGTTGCAAGAGTATTCAGAAGAAGATTGGTGATTGCATTCAATTTTTACAATATCTAAAAAGGGGAAATCAGCTTGCCTAAAAAATCACTGCAGGACCATGCTTTTTACGGAAACATCAAAAAGGTAAAAAAGTGTATCGACCGCGGGGACGATCTGGATGCACTGGATGAAGAAGGGAATTCGGCATTGCACTGGGCAATCGAGGAAGGGAATGACGACATCGTCACGCTGTTGCTTGACCACCGGGTAGACATCAACCGACGGAGCCGGGACGGGTTAATGCCGTTGCACCTTGCGTTGTATGAAAACCGGTCCGCTATCGCGATGCAACTAATTGACCGTGGTGCCGCTCTTGATTTTGACGGACACGGATTCACGGCGGTGCACTTCATCGCCGCGCGCTCTGGCAACAAACGAGTCTTGCGTCGTTTACTTGAAGATCAGGCACGTGTTGACTGGCAGACGGACGACGGAGCAGGATATACACCTCTGCATTATGCGGCGCAGGAAGGAAAAACAAAGAAGATTGTCATGTTGGCAGCGGCGGGAGCTGATGTCAATCGCATCGAAATGAACGGATTCACACCATTGCACCTCGCAGCGGGAGAAGGGCATGTCAAAGCGGTGGAAGCGTTACTGGCGGCAGGAGCAGACATCGAAATCGAAAATACGTTAGACGCTAACAATACAGCCCTGATGCTTGCCAGTCAGTATGGTCTGACGGACATCACGAAAGTGTTGCTGGCACACGGTGCAGAGCGGGATCATCAGTCAGGATGCAAAAGGGCGAACAGCGCTCGCCTTTGCATTGAAACACCGGTATCCGGAAATCATTAAGCTGTTACAAACCATACATAGGAGGAAATAAGATGAAAAAATGGATTGGTCTCATCATTCTTGTACAAACGATCTTGTTTGGCATGCTGATTATTCAACTCGACAAGATGACAGATACGATTGCGGAAGCAGGAGCATATATCGCTACGAATGACGGTAGTCTTGCTTGGGGAGGCGGCCTTCCGGTAATGGATTATGTCTTATTTGGCATCTTGATCATTGTCGGCATCTATCTCCTCATCCCGGAAGAAAAATTAAAGTGAGAACGGTTAAAAAGTTGTAGGTCGATTCAAATGTCTGGTGATAAAATAAAAGATGGGAGATTTCTCCTGATATTGACTTAATTTTATTTAAGAGGGTGGGTTCGTATGAAAAAAATAACATTTCGGAATGTGTTAGCAAGCGGTGTCGTGACAGCGCTTGTATTGACAGGGGCTTCCTTTCAGGGGGGAGTCGCCGATGCAGCGACAAAAACAAAGACGACCCAAGTCGCGAAGAAGAAGACGGACTATAAAAAGTATCGCGCGAAACAATTGAAAGTTGTTGCTTCATACGATAGCACCCTCTTTCACATGGATCGATTTGGTGGCATCAAGGTGCCGGACTATGTGACTGATCCTGTCTACCGTGCACAAGTCGAACGGTATAATAAAAAAGTCGAGGCGTTTAAAAAAGACCGTGCAGCTGCTGTCAAAGAAGTCAAAACACTAAAAAAATTCATTCCTGAAGTGAACACGGCGAAGGAGAAAAAGATAACGGATCGACGTGTCGCGGCCTTGAAGAAAGAAACGGCGCGCTTGAAGACGAAATCACAAGCGTTGTTAAAACAGGGCCAAGCTTTGTACAAAGTCATCACAAACTATGAGCAACAACAAGTCCTCTCGTTTGAAAGCCAGTACGGTTCAATCAGCAAATCGTTGACGCTGATCAGCTACCGGGACTATCTCACGCGCTTGGACAACTATTTAACGGAAAACCATTACAGCAAAGATGCAAAAGCGGATATTATCGACCTTAACAGTGAACGGATGTTAAACGCGCGGGAAGAATCGTCAGAACGGTTAGGGGACACGCGTGGCAAGATGTTCCTGTTGATTTACGCCGGTAAATTCGAAGAAGCGAACGAACTCTTTACGTATGCGAAAGACACAATCGTCGTCGAGGAAAACGCCCGATTAGACGCGTTGTACACGAAAATCATTGAACGGTATATGAAGAAGTAAATATAAAACAGCATCCTGCCGGGATGCTGTTTTTACGTAAACAAACAGGAAAGGAAGAACCATTCTCCCTTTCCTGTCATCGGTTATTTTCCTGGCTTTGTTTTATAGAAACTGTAGAAGACGCTGATCAGGATGACGAGGACGATCGTACCGAGCGACATCCAGAGTGGCATTTTGTAGACATCACCGAGAATCATCTTCGCTCCGATGAAGACGAGCATGAAGCTGAGACCGTGCTTCAGGTAATAGAAGCGGTCGATCAGGTTCGCGAGGACGAAGTAGAGACTGCGGAGTCCGAGGATTGCCATGATGTTCGCATAGAAGATGATGAACGGGTCACGCGAATAGGCAAAGCTTGCTGCGACCGAGTCGACGGCGAAGACGATATCCGAGATTTCGATGAAAATCAACGCGATCAACAGCGGTGTGAAGAACAATTTGCCGTTAATCCGCTGCGTAAACTTACCGGACGAGATGTCTTGTGTGATCGGTAAACGTTTTTCAAGCCAACGGACCGTCTTGTTCTCTTCAAGCGACGTTTCCTGCCCGATGTTCTTAAACATCATGTAACCGGTGTAGACGAGGAACGCACCGAAGATGTAGTAGACCCAAGCGAAGTTATCAAGAAGCGACACCCCGGCGACGATGAAGATGACGCGGAAGAGGATGGCACCGAGAATGCCCCAAAACAGGACTTTGTGCTGATACTTCAACGGAATCGCAAAGTACGCAAAGACGAGTGAGAAGACGAAGACGTTATCAATCGCAAGTGCCTTTTCGATGAAATAGACGCTCGTGTACTCAATGGCAGCGTCGCTGCCTTGCACATAAAATAACCAACCGCCAAAGGCGACGGCGAGTCCGATCCAGACGAACGTCCACGTCCAGGCTTCGCGGAGCGAGACCTCATGGGCTTTCCTGTGAAATACGCCAAGGTCCAATGCGAGCATGATGAAGACGATCGCTAAAAATACAATCAATAGTGTCAACAGCGCTTCCTCCTTTTAAGTGGTGTTCTGTTCATATTTCAATTATAGGTTCAAATGAACTTAAAGTAAAGAAGGGAGTGTGCTGCTTTTGTTTAAAAAATCAATCAGACACTTTTTCGCATTAAAATCAAAAGGGACGTCAAAAGGGGAGACTGGTATGGAAAAAACAAGTGCCATCAACAAAACCGCCTGGGAATACCGGGCTTATGAATTTTGGAATCAACGCGATGGATCGCCGGCGGACAAGGCGAAAGCAATCAGGAACGACCCGAAAGCGAGTCTGAAGAAACATCAGCATTATTTTGGGGAAGTGATTGGCAAGCGGATTGCCAACTTGTGCGGCTCGAACGGACGCAAAGCGGTTCCGCTGGCGTTACTCGGTGCTGACGTCACGGTCTTCGACATCTCGGAAGAAAACCGCCGTTATGCACTGGAACTTGCCGCCTGTACCGGGACAGAAATTGAATACATCGTCGGTGATATTTACGAAATGGATTTGAACCGGTATCGCAACCAGTTTGATGTTTTGTATCTTGAAGGCGGGATATTGCATTATTTTCATGATCTGGAGGCGTTCGCGGCGATTTTGTTTGCCTTGCTCAAGCCGGGCGGAAAGCTGATTTTAAGCGACTATCACCCGATCAAACATTGTATTGATGAAGACACGTACATCCCGCGTTATTTCGATCAGGATGTGTACGAAGACAAAATCGCCTATCAATCACATTTTGATCCCGCTGAGCAAACGGAGTTTCCGAAAGTGATGCTGCGGCACTATACGATGAGTGAGATCGTAAACACGGTCATCCGGAACGGCTTCACCCTCGCACAATTGGACGAGCACCGGGGCTGGAACGGCGAAAACATCCCGTGGGAATTCACGCTCGTCGCGACGACATAAAACCCGGCATCCATTTACGGATGCCGGGTTTGTTTTTCGATGGCGTGAAAGATGGGCTGCAAACTCTCGCCGATTGGTGCCAGACGATAGATGGATGCCGGTCGTTCGATGACTCCGCGTTGTTCGAGTTGCGCGAGACAAACGGTCAACTCAGGTGTGGAATGTGCTGATCCGACTGCTGTCAGTTTTTCGAAGGAACAGGGAGCTTGCAACAGCACCCGAATAATCTGCATCTCGAACTTGGTCCCGAGGATCCGGACCGTATGGTCAAGTGCGCGTATATCAGATGTCATGTGATGCACCTCCTCAACGTAACGGCGGGAAGTGCGGCAAAACATAGGTTCCGAGTTCATCAATGACCTCTTCCGCCGGTCGTTCACTGTCGAACAGGGCGAAGAAAAGGTGGTTGACACCTAGGTCACGGTAGAGATGGAGCAGTTCAATCAAACGATTGCGTCCGATTCGGAATCCAAGTCGGATCGGTGTCGGTTCTTCATCCGGATCAGCAGATAAATCGAGATGCATTGGCATCGAAAACGGGCGGAACCGGGTTATTCCGGCGTCTTGACTCGTCTGGCGCCAATCCTCAATCGCTTTTGCCTGTTCCAAAGGTCCTTGCGGATAATACATCCAGCCGTCCCCGTTGGTTGCAAGCCAGTCCATGTTTTGTTGGGCAAACCCGGTAATCATCGTCGGAATCCGCTTCTGTGGTCGCGGCACGAGTGTCGCACCGGTGACGTCGCCGTACTCAGACTGAATCGTCGGGTAGTCCGTATACAATGCTTGCTCCATCACGCGTAACGCTTCTTTAAACTGGACACCCCGACTCGGATGATCAATTCCGAGACCATGAAAATCCGCTTGCCGGTCGCCGGACGAAACACCGAGTATCAGTCGTTCCGGGAACAATGCGTCAATCGTCGCGAGTTCTTTGGCAGCCCGTAACGGGTGACGGAGCGGCAGGACCAAAGCAGATGTTCCGAGGGCAATCTGTTTCGTCTGACTGAGTAGGTGAGTACCATAAATCAACATGTCATAAATTTGACCGACGGCAGGATCAAGAAAATAAGGATCTTTCAACAGCACGTCGCGTAACCAAAGGGTTGTAAAACCAAACTGATCGGCTTTTTGTGCCAGCTCGATTTGTTTCGCGAGGGTCGGTGTCTGCATCTTAAAATTCTCCAGCGGAATGTGGAGACCGAGCGTCAGCTCACCTTCCCGGTACATCCGCCGGTAACTGGCATGATTGTCAAACATGAAATTTCCTCCTTACTGGTGTTCGAGACGACGGGAGACGGCAGTCAAAATGACGGCGAGAATGACCATGATGCCACCGACCCACGGTGTGTGAACGAGTCCAATCGTGTCGGCGACAAGTCCGCCGATCGTTGCACCGAGGGCGATCCCGATGTTAAAGGCGGAGATGTTTAATGCAGACGCGACATCGACGGCAGCCGGGACATATTTTTCAGCGAGCTGAACGATATAGAGTTGCAGTCCCGGGACATTCATGAACGCAAGAAGTCCCATCAAGATGATGCCGATGATACCGGCGACTTTAAACGGAATCATGAATGACAAGGCGATCATGACGATGGCGTGCAAAATGAACATATAGAACAACGCTTTAATCGGATTGCCGTTGGCGAGTTTTCCACCTACTGCGTTGCCGATCGCGACGGCAATGCCGTAGACGAGCAGGATGATGCTGATCAGGCTCGGACTGATTTTCGTGACGTCCTGCATGATCGGCGTCAAGTAGGTGAAGGCGACGAACGTTCCACCGTAACCAAGCGCAGTGATTAAGAAACCGAGCAGCAAGCGCCCGTTCGTCAACAATTTAAACATGTCGGAAAACTTCGCTGGTGGAGATTGTTTCAAGTCTTTTGGAATTAAGAAGAAACTGGCGATGATTGAGACAAGACCTAATGCGGCGACTGCGAAGAACGTCGCGCGCCAACCGAACGCTTGACCGATGAACGTACCAAGCGGGACGCCGGTAACCGTTGCGACCGTCAGTCCGGTGAACATCAAGGCGATGGCACTGGCTTTTTTATCTGCCGGTACGAGCTGAACGGCAATCGTCGCACCGATCGAGAAGAAGACACCGTGCGAGAATGCGGTGATAAAACGGGCGACGATCAACAGTTCAAAACTGGGAGCGACGGCAGAGACGAGATTACCTGCTATAAAGACGACCATCAATGCCATCAGTAACGTTTTCCGGTTCATCCGGTTCGTTAGGGCAGTCAAAATCGGAGCACCGACGGCGACGCCGATCGCATATCCGGAAATGATTAGTCCGGCCAGAGTGATGCCGATATTTAAGTCGTTGGCGATGACAGCAAGCAATCCGACCGGGACGAATTCTGTTGTTCCGATGCCGAAAGCGCTGATTGCAAGGGCAAGCAGGGCGAGGCGACCGTTTTTAGGAACCTGTTCCTGTTCGGAACGGGGGTTTAATTGATTCATGATAATTCCTCCTAAGGTTGAAATGAATAAAAAACAGTTTGTTGCCGGCAGACCGGGCCCAGTCTGCTTGATGAAAAGGAGAAGCTTCTGCATCCCATCATAGAGTGGCAAGTTGAATTAAGGAAGTACGCACTTTCAAGTACCATAGGCACTAAAAAGTACCTTACCTACTTTTATCAAATCAATGGACGAAAGCAACTTGTACTTTCTGTTGACAGTTGTTATCATAAACCCATCAAATGCACTTGAGAAGTACGCACTTTTAAGTACGATAGGCACTAAAAAGTACCTGTCCCGCTGTACTCCAAGAATCGAAAGGAAGAATCAGCATGGCCTATAACATTCCGGTCGAAGCGACGCTGCAAGTCATCGGAGGCAAATGGAAAGTCGTCATCATGTGCCATCTCATCAAAGGGGAACGCCGCACGAGTGAGTTGAAAAAGCTGATGCCGAACATCACGCAAAAAATGTTGACGCAGCAATTGCGCGAGCTTGAACAGGACGGTGTCATCATCCGGACCGTCTACGAACAAGTCCCACCGAAAGTCATCTATTCCTTATCCGACTACGGTTGGTCATTGCGTCCGATTCTCGACGCCATGTGTGCGTGGGGTGAAGGACATATCGATTTGACGGGTGAGGAAGTCGTTTCTTCTTAAAGCGGACCATCATACTGCACAGCAAAACGACCGTCCTGATTTCAGGCGGTCGTTTTTGTTAGTACGATTGAAGTGTTTGACCGTGCGAAAGGATTAGAGATTAAAACGGAAAATTCCTTATTAAGGAAATTCATTTCTTAATAGGAGCTGGTCCGTTTATGCTGTCTGTCGATGCATGGTTTTACATTTATTTTGCAACTGGAGCAGTGGTTGTTTTTCTCATCGGTTGCGGGATTGCCAAGAAAACACAAAAGCAGGACAGTGGCTTTTCGTTTATCCTGCTGATGAGCGTGGTGTTGTTTGCGGCTCTAGCTTACTGGTTCAACGGTGCGGCTAAAGAAGTGTTCATGGGAACATTACCTTGGCTGATCAATCTCATATTCGGCGGCGTACTTCTGATCATGTTCCTTGCCGGTTCGAAAATGATGTTCAAAAGAATACAAAGGTCAGTTGCAATCGACGGACGGTTTCTTTCATAGGACCATCCGTATGTACGTGGTTAAAGAGGGTGACGACTCCCTCGTCGTTCGATGACGAGAATGTGATCCGTGATTTCTTCCGGTTCGTCGTCGAACGGATCATACGTAATTCGTTCGGACAACCGGATTTGGTATTGCTCCAAACCCTCGATGGTTTGCAAATAGTCCGGCAATCTTTCGGTCAGATCCGTTAACGTTGGATCGGTAAACGGAAAATTATCGTCGTTCGGATTATTTGTATGGATGAAAACCGCGTCCGATCCTGCATCCAGCTGGGACAGTTCGATCCAGAGCTGGTACGGTTGTCCCCACGTTTGAAGAGCGGCGTCTAACTCATCCATTAGATGAAACAAGGCCTGGACATGTGCTGTTCGCATCTTAAGGTGACCGTTTCCGTGTCCGTCAAAATCGAGGTGGACGTGCCAAAAATCGAACCAGCTGTCAGGACTGAAATCGAGCGGATGGGCGCTGAGTTGTTGTTCTTTTTGAAGATTTCGGAAGTAGCGCCGTTTGCCTCTGAATTTTTTCATCTGGATCAATCCTTTTCGACTATAAATATTCTTATGGATGTTTGCTTGAAATGTTATTTGTCTAATGCCTGACGGCTCCTTATACTTAAAGTATCGCAGGAAAAGGAGCGAACACAATGATAGATTTTGAATGGTACCGGAGCTTCATCCATGTGTACCAACAACGTTCGGTCTCAGCGGCCGCACGGATTCGGTTTTTGACGCAACCCGCCGTTAGCCAGCATATCGCGGCCCTCGAGGCGGAATTGCAAAGCTCGTTGTTCATTCGCGCCCCGCGGCAGATGGTTCCGACCGATGCCGGCAAGGAGCTGTATACGCAAGTCGTCGGTTTGATTGACCGCTTGGAAGAACTGTCGCTCGAAATGAAATATGTCGCAGGTGAACAAGTGCGTCCGCTGTTGAAGTTCGGTGGACCGACCGAGTTCATCACCCACGAAGTGATTCCGGTCCTGCCGCTTGATCTCGCCCAGTACATCGGCGATTTCGGCTTGACCGACCAATTGCTGAAGCGGCTCGCCATAGGTGAACTCGACTTTGTCATCTCGACGAAACGAATCGAGGAACCGGGTATTCAGTATGTCCCGATTGCTGACGAAACCTTTTTCCTCGTCGCCCCTTACGCCTGGGAACAACCGGACGATGATTTGAAGAGCTGGATGGATCGACAGCCGTGGATCAGTTACGGACTCGAACTGCCAATCATCCGCCGTTATTACCAGACACAGTTTGGAGAACGGCCGGACATTCGACCGGAGATGGTGTTGCCGAACGTCGATGCCATATTAAAAGCTGTTGCTTCTTCGCATGGTGTCAGTGTGTTGCCGGATTATTTGATTCGTCAAGCGCTTAAAGACGAAACGATTCAAGTCATCGCACCGGAACGTTTTGCGACGAACCACATCTACATGGCGTACCGGACGGAGTCGCGGCATGATCCGTTGATACTCGATATTTTAGCTGCCCTGCAACATAAAAAGTAGGATCCAATTGGGGATCCTACTTTTTTAATGAAAGGTATTAAGTTCTGCTCGAAATTACATGATTTCGTCTAAGAAAGTCAGTTTCCGGT
Source organism: Exiguobacterium sp. s127 (assembly GCF_018618695.1). Taxonomy (NCBI): domain Bacteria; kingdom Bacillati; phylum Bacillota; class Bacilli; order Caryophanales; genus Exiguobacterium; species Exiguobacterium sp. s127. The sequence goes on from NZ_JACSMO010000005.1 coordinate 234,143, forward strand.
CAAGAACCAACGCTGCAGTCTGTGTCCGGTACGTTTGATAATGATTTGAGGCGATATGTGCATCAAAGGCGAGCTGATCCTGCCACTGTTCGTAAAAGACGAAGTGGTCTGATGCACCGGTTTCACGGTGGAAGGTATACTGCAGACAACCGGCTTCTGCACGGGACGGGGCGATGACTGCTTTGACGGCATCAAGGAACGCGTCACCTTGCCCTGGCTTGACCTGAATCTGGGCGATGAGAATAACCATTGCTTTTATCTCCTTTCATAAATGGGACCCGCCTGAATATAGGCGGGTCCCTTGTGGATTAGTTAAGCGTCTTGATGACGGCATTTGCGACGGCAACTGTAGATTGCGGGTTTTGACCGGTTACAAGATTCCCGTCGACTTGGACGTTTTCTGTGAAGTTGTCGGCGACGATGATGTTCGCACCAAGTTCACGGAGACGTGTCTCAAGCAGGAACGGCATGTAGATGTCGAGTCCTGTCGCGCGTTCTTCTTCATCCGTGAATGTTGCGATTGTTTTACCGGAGACGAGTGGTGTTCCGTCTGTCAATGTCGTACTGACGAGTCCAGCTGGTCCGTGGCAGACGGCAGCAATCGTTTTACCCGCTTCAAACAACGTCCGCAGTGCGTGGTTCAAGATATCGCTGTGTGGCAAGTCGAACATCGTCCCGTGACCACCCGGCATGAAGATGGCATCAAACGGACTGAAGTCGCTGATGGATTTCAGATCGAGTGTGTTTTCGAGCAGTGGTGCTGTCGCTTGAATGTCTGCCGGTACATCGTCTTCGAGACTGCGGGCGTCGATTGGCGAAAGTCCGCCGTTTGGACTGGCGACCGTAATCGTATAGCCTTCTTTTTGGAACGCGACATAGGCTTCGCCGAACTCGGATAACCAAATCCCTGTCGCATGTCCTTCTTTCATTTCGCTGGCGTTTGTGACGACCATTAATACGTGTTTACTCATGATTATTTCCTCCTTGGATGTGTTCAGTAATTCGCTACGTGATTAGAATAGTGTGTAGTTCATGTAAAAACAAATTAATAAAAATAGAGCTATCCATAAATAAATTTATAGATAAGTTTGTAGAAAAGGAAAACGTCTATAGAAACAATATTTTAATTTGATTACGCTTTCAAATAAAACATTGTTTCTATTCAAAGTGCTTGTTATACTAACGGTGAACGCAGGGGAAGTACCAACGGCGATTAGAAAACGCTAAACAGTGGATGTAAAAGCAGGTCAAGCAGGGGTTAAAACAAAAGGGGAGCTGAGCACATGGGACAGAAACTCAACTGGACGGCAACACTCGGATTGACGACGGCGCTACTCGCTGCGTCGCTACCGATGCAACCGGTCGCGGCCGAAACGACACCATCCGTCACGGAGCGGGTCGACGCACAACTCGATCAGATGACGATCGAACAGAAAATCGGACAAATGATCATGCCGGATTTCCGGCTGTGGGACGGGGTCAACCATACGCAGTTGGCACCGGAAGTCGGACGGGTCATCGACCGGTTTGACTTAGGCGGCGTCATCTTGTTTGCGGAAAATGTCAGTGCAACGGAACAGACGACGAAACTGGTCCATGACTTGCAGGAAGTCATCAAAAGTGACGCGAGTAACGACATTCCGCTGTTCGTGACGATTGACCAGGAAGGCGGCATCGTGACACGCCTCGGGACGGGGACGAACTTACCGGGCAACATGGCAATCGGGGCGACCCGCAGTCCGGCTTATGCGGAAGCGGCAGGAGGCATCATCGGGTCCGAGTTGAAGGCCCTCGGCATCAACGTCAACTTTGGTCCGGTCCTTGACGTCAACAACAACCCGGGCAATCCGGTCATCGGCGTCCGCTCGTTTTCGAGTGATCCGAGTCTTGTCGGGAAGCTTGGTTCGGCGATGACACACGGCATCCAGGAACAAGGTGTCGTTGCGACAGCAAAACACTTCCCGGGACACGGGGATACGGCGGTCGATTCGCATTACGGTCTGCCGGTCGTCGATAAATCACTTGAAGCATTACAACAGCTTGAACTGATTCCGTTTAAACGGGCGATTGCGGAAGGCATCGACATGATCATGACGGCACATATCGGGATGCCGCAAATCGAGGATGAAGTCGTCGAGTCAAAACAAGGGACGTTCCCGTTACCGGCGACGTTGTCGGATGACGTCATCACCGGTGTCCTGCGCGAAGAACTCGGCTATGACGGACTTGTCGTCACCGATGCCTTGAACATGCAGGCGATTGCCGACAACTTCACGGAGTCGGAAGCCGTCATCAAGACGTTTCAGGCCGGGGGCGATATCGCCTTGATGCCGACGATTTTAAGATCTGCGAACGATGTGACGAAACTGGAGACGATTTTTGACGATGTGATTGCAGCCGTTGAAGCCGGTCAATTATCGGAAGCAACGATTGACGCATCCGTCGAACGAATTTTGACGTTAAAAGCAACGCGCGGCATTTGGAACGAAACAGTCGACGCGGCGACGCTCGACGAAAAACTCGTACAAGCAAAAACGGTCGTCGGCAGTCCGGAGCATAAAGCACTTGAACGAGAAATGACGGAAGCCGCGGTCACGCTCGTCAAGAATGATAAGAAAACACTGCCGATCAAACCGAAGAAAGGCGAGACGATCCTCGTCCTGTCACCGGCAAAAGATCAGACGGACAGTATGGTCAAGACGATCCGGTCGCTTGAGAAAAACGCCGGTAACCTGAAACACGTCAACATCGTGACGGGAAATTATACGGCGTCGACGCCGCACCTGGATCAAAATCCGAATCTGCAGGAAAAGCTGGATGCGGCGGACTACATCATCATCGGCTCAAACGTCAACAACAGTGACAAGCTGAAAGCGACGTCGGCGGATCATTATGTACCGGCGGAAGTCTTCCGTCAGGCGAAACGCACAAAAACACCGTCTGTCATGCTCAGTCTCCGGAATCCGTATGATGTCGCCGTGCAACCGGACGCGAAAGCGCAACTGCTTGTGTACGGTTTTAAGGGCGATCCGAACGGGCCCGACTCGGAAGCCGGGAACACGAAATCGGCCGGACCGAATTTACCGGCAGGAATCCGTGCCATCTTTGGTGAAGTGAAACCACAGGGGAAACTGCCGGTCGATGTCCCGAAATTTGAGGATGGTCTCTTTAAAGAGGCGCTTCATCTCGAGTTTGGAGACGGGTTCCGGAATTGGAACCGGTAAGTGTGAAGGGAATAGATGAGCTCAATCAATCGGATTGGGCTTTCCCTATTGACTTTTTTTGCAATAAAATTTTAATGGTTTGTTAAGAAGAGTAAACTAAAGTTTTTTAAAAGGTTACATAGTGAGTAGAGAGGGTGTTGACGATGTTAGATAAATTAGCAACAGAACGACGAAACGAACGAACGATGCACCTGGACGACATGGCGGTCGAAGAGGTTCTGCGTGTCATGAATGAAGAAGATACGTCGGTTGCGAGCATCATCCGACAAGAGATTCCGATGATTGCAGAAGTCGTCAAACAGATCATTACGTCGTTTCAGGCCGGTGGGCGCCTGATTTACATCGGAGCCGGGACGAGCGGACGACTCGGTGTCCTCGACGCGGCGGAATGTGTGCCGACGTTCGGTGTCTCGCCGGACATGGTCGTCGGACTGATTGCGGGTGGGGAACGGGCACTGATTCAAGCCGTCGAAGGGGCGGAAGACAGTCAGACGCTTGCCGTCGAAGATTTACAGGCACTCGAAGTAAACGTAAACGACACCGTCATCGGCATCGCGGCGAGCGGACGGACACCGTATGTCATCGGCGGACTGGATTATGCACACGAAGTCGGTGCGACGACGGCTGCCCTGTCCTGTAACAAACAAGCGGTCATCAGTAAGCACGCGCAGTACAAGATTGAAGTCGAAACCGGACCGGAAGTCTTGACCGGTTCAACTCGACTCAAAGCAGGCACGGCACAAAAACTTGTCCTGAACATGATTTCGACGGCGGCGATGATCGGCGTCGGAAAGGTCTATCAAAACTTGATGGTCGACGTCCAGTCGACGAACGAAAAGTTAGAAGTCCGTGCGAAACGGATGATCGTCGAAGCGACCGGGGTTGACGGAGAGACGGCAGCGCGTACTTTCACTTCGGCGAACGGTCACGTCAAGACGGCGATCGTGATGATTTTAGCCGACATATCGTATGATGAAGCAGTCGAACGCTTGCACCGCGCAAACGGATTCGTCCGTGATGCACTTTAAGGGGGGATAAAAGATGAAAAAAGAAGAAATCTTGGCGGAAGCCATCCTCGCACAGGTCGGGGGAACGGATAACATTCGGCAACTCGCCCACTGCATGACACGGGTCCGATTGTCGCTGAAAGACCCGACGAAAGCAGACATCGAGGCACTTAAACAAATCGACGGTGTCATGGGTGTCATCGATGACGAGACGTTGCAACTCGTCGTCGGACCGGGGACGGTCAACCGGGTCGCGGATCATCTCAGCCGCACGACAGGACTTGCAATCGGTGAGGAATCGGTCGACGAAAACTTGACGTTCGAGGAACGGGCCGCGATCGAACGGCAAAAAGTTAAAGAGAAACAAAAATCCCCGTTCAAGCGCTTCTTGCGCCGGATCGGGAACATCTTCATCCCGCTCATCCCGGGACTGGTCGCATCCGGAATCATCAACGGCGGAGCGAACTTTGCGAAGAATGCCGGAGTCGATGCAACAGTGACCTGGATGCAGATTCTATTGTTACTCGGAAGTACCGTCTTTGCCTACTTAGCGATCCTCGTCGGCTGGAACACGGCGAAGGAGTTTGGCGGCACACCTGTCCTCGGAGCGATTGCCGGCGGGATTCTATTTAATCCGTTACTCGTCGACATCGTTATATACGGGGAACCGCTCGTCGTCGGTCGGGGTGGGTTGTTTGGTGTCATCTTTGCCGCCTGGCTGATGACCTATCTTGAAAAACACATCCGCCGCTTCATGCCGGTCTCGATCGATATCATCTTTACACCGCTGTTTACGGTCTTGATTGTCGGCTTTACGGCACTTTATGCAATCATGCCGGTCGCCGGCATCTTGTCCGACGGCATCATGTTAGGCATCAATGCAACGCTTGAAGTCGGTGGACCACTCGCCGGTGCCGTGCTCGCCGGATTCTTCCTGCCGCTCGTCATGGTCGGTCTCCATCATGGCTTGACACCGATTCATTTGGAGCTCCTGAACACGATTGGCGATACGCCACTCTTACCGATTCTCGCGATGGCAGGTGCCGGACAAGTCGGGGCGGCACTGGCGATTTTCGTCAAGACGCGGAATCAGCGTTTACGTAACATCATCAAGGGGGCGATTCCGGTCGGTTTCCTCGGGATCGGTGAACCGCTATTGTACGGGGTCACGTTGCCGCTCGGTCGTCCATTCTTGACGGCTTGTATGGGAGCGGCCGTCGGTGGTGCGTTCCAGGCGACGATGAAGACGACGGCGCTTGGAATCGGTGTATCCGGTCTATCATTGACACCGTTGATTGATAACGGGATGTACTTGACGTATATCGCTGGTCTCGTCATCTCATACGCGGCAGGGTTCCTGTTTACGTATTGGTTTGGCTTTAAGGAGGAAATGGCAGACGGGATTTAACGGGGATAGAGGATTTCAGAAGAAATAAAAAGATGGAAGATCACGGTTGAGGTGATGTTCCATCTTTTTTTGACTCCCGGCCCATTCAAAATCAATGAGCAAAAAACTGATTCACTGATTTATCGGACTTCAGCTGATTCCGGATCAGCTTTTTCAAGTCCTGTTCCTGTTCGATTGTGCTGAGTTGCGTGTTGTACCACCCGTCAAGCTGTTCCCGCGTCACCTTGAAGGTATAGTCCGGGAACGAAAAGGTGATGTGGTCGACATTGTCGATAAGTGCAAAGAGATAGGTTGCATTATACAAGACCGTTTCTTTGATTTCTTGTTCGACTTCTTCTGTCTCAATTTCTTTATAGTCTAAAGTGATTCCGTACGGTGTTTGTTTGGTTTCAAGAGCGATCTGTCGCAACTCTTGATGGTGTGCCAATTGCTTGACGATCGTTCCGACAGCACTGTTATCGCCGACATAAGTATGTTTGTAGTGGAACAGGTCCACCTTTGAATCAGCACGTTGGCTGTAGCCGTTCCAAATCAGTACGAGGCAGACAATCGACAGCAATGGGATTAAAATTCGTTTCATTGATAATCGCTCCTTTAAGTATCTCCTCCTCATGGTATCATAATTTGTAGAATACCTCCTAAAAAATTCTTATATTGGTACTTTATTAACAATTCGTTAAGAGCAAATATCCAGTCAATCAAGAGGAGTGAAGCAGATGAAAGGACTCGCCGTTTATTTAAGTGAACCATTGACTGATGAGGCGAAAGACAACATCCGGCAGATGCGGACAATTGGTTTTACCTCAATCTTTACCTCATTACATATTCCGGAAGACGACCCGACGCTGTATACGGAGCGCTTGCGGGACCTCGGGGCGCTCGCTCGGGAGCTCGAGATGGAACTCGTCGCGGATATCGCACCGAGTTCGCTTGCCGCACTCGGCAAGACGTGGGACGATGCTGCTAGCTTAATCGAATGGGGCGTGACCGGTCTGCGGGTCGATTATGGCATCACGCCGAAGCAGGTCGCGGACTTGTCAAAACAGATGATGGTCGCCTTAAACGCCAGCACGCTGACGGCAGAGGAGCTCGCTGCGATGAAAGCGGAGGGGCTTGTCCTTGAGCAGATCGAGGCCTGGCACAACTATTATCCGCGACCGGAAACAGGACTCGATCTGGGCTGGTTCAATGATAAAAATGAATGGCTCCGTGGGCAGGGAATCCGTGTCCAAGCGTTCATTCCGGGAGACGGACAACTGCGTGGTCCGCTTCATGCCACGTTACCGACGCTCGAAGACCACCGCAGGAGAGCACCGTTTGCCTGTTACCTCGAGCTTCAAGCATCCGTCGACCGGATTCTGATCGGAGACCCCGGTTTGTCGGCGAGCACGATGAACCAGTTTGCTGCCTATCAGGAGGGAATCATTGTCCTCCGGGCGACGGGTCCAAGCGGTGATCCGTTGTTGACGCGCGTACAGACGAACCGGTTGGATCCGGCACGCGACGTCATCCGGTCCGTCGAGTCGCGTAGCTCCGGTCGGCCGGGCAATGGATGGCTTGAACCCGCGACCGTATCAGACCGGCCTGTCGGCTCGATCACAATCGACAATCTTAAGTACGGACGGTACGCCGGCGAATTGCAAGTCACGAAACGGAATCTTGCGGGCGACGAACGGGTCAATGTCATCGGTCGCGTGATCGAGGCGGATTGGCCGTTGCTGCAACAGATTGGACCCGGGGGACGGTTTCAAATCGAATGGTGCTGATCGTAGTGGCCTAACAGCAGGTCACGTAAGAAGAGACGTCCATGCCTTGTATATGCTCGGCGTGGGACGTCTCTTGTTGTTTTTGTGCAAGCTATCATGATTAGCTCCATGTCATCTATCTCGTGAAGGGGGCGGAAACATCATCCGTTGACCAGTTTTTCCGAATCGCTTCAAGGACAACCTCCGGATCATCCCAGTGCAAGATGTGGGAAGTTGACGGAGCAGATATTACCGTCCCACCGGTTTTCTCCTGCCAGATGGCAATCGCTTCTTGGCGGAACGGTTCATCCGAGACGGGTAACGTCGCCCGCAGCAACAGTACGTTGTCTCCCGGGACGTCGTCAAGGAAGTCGAGAATTTCGTCCTGATACATTGCCGCCAGGATCGCACGCGCCGTTTTCGCACGGGCATGCCAGTAATACCGTCCGTCCTGCATCCGGACGAAATCTTGTCCGGCCAAGTCAAGTAACGGCGACCGGCGCATCTTCGGTCCATAGACAGCGACGTCTAAAAACGCTTCGAGTGTTGCGACCGATTCTTCGAAGTCGGTCTCGTAAAAGGCAGCTTCCTGCTCGAGGAGTGTGCCCCGCAACCGTTTACTCTGATACCCGCCGTCAATCAAAATTGATCCGCGGACCCGCTCCGGCTGTTCCTTCTGATAAAAGAGCGCGATGAAACTGCCCCAGGAGTGCGAGAGAAAATAGAAATCTTGGATTTGTAGAAGTTCAAACAGTTGGTTCAACCAGTTAGAAAAGCGCGCGAACTGATAATCACGTTCGTCCGTGAACGGTGCCGTTTTCCCGTGACCCGGGGCGTCAATCGAAACAATCCGGTAGTCATGTTTCAAGGAATCAGCCAGTTCAATGAAGCTGAGGCTTGTTCCGCCGAGGCCGTGCAGGCAAAAAATCACCGGACGATCCGGTTCGCCCCATTCGGTGACCTGTGTAGAGGTACCTGCGCATTCAATGTTATACCGTTTCATTTGACTTCCTCCGTTTCGATAGGTGAGTTCTTACTTTTTAACCATTATTATACATCATTTACTGTATACTGAAGCTAAGAAATTGAAGGGAAACACTATGGAGGGAATGCGGAATGAAAATTACAGTTGCGACACTTTGGACGAATCAGGTAAAACCGATGCAGGACTTTTACACTGGGACACTCAGTTTTCCGCTCGTCGAGGAAACGGAAACATCCTTTGCGGTTCAAATCGGGACGAGTCAGCTTCGGTTTGAACAGGACACGATGCAGGAAGAGAAACAATATCACTTTGCGTTCAATATTCCGGGAGATGCGTTTCAGCTGGCGAAGAATTGGTTGCGGCAACGTGTCCCATTATTGATCGAGGACGGTGCGGACGAAATCTATTTCGAAAACATCGATGCCCATTCCATCTACTTTTACGATCCGGATGAGAACGTCGTTGAGTTGATTGCCCGGCGTGATGTCAATCCGAACAAGTCGCTAAAAACGTTTACGGTGGACGATATTCTCGATATTGGTGAAATGAACGTGACGACGCAGGACGTCGCCGGTGTCGGGGCAAGATTTGCTGAACTCGGTATCGTTCGGCGGGATCGTCAGCCAATTAAACCGGATGTCCTGAACTTCCTCGGAGAAGCGGAAGACGGAACCCATCTGTTGCTCGGACGTGCCGGACGGCCGTGGTTATTTTCACCGAAAATAGCGCTGACGAGTCCGCTCGAGTTAGAAATCGATAATCAGATGCATGTCCGACTTGATCGGGAGGGTGTGCTGCATCGTAAATAAGAGGTAGAACGGTGTCTACGCGATTAAAAATATGTTAATGACGTCTAAAAGAGGAGAGTGAATCATGAAAAGAGTCAATGTGTTCAGGTGTTTTCTAGCTGCTGCTTTTCTGTTTTATGGAGGATACTTAGCTGTATTTGAAGGACCGGACACGCTCAGCATCGCTTTAATTTTAGCGGGCATCACCCAGTTAACGGTTGATTTGGTTTTTCCGCCGAACGATTTGGTTGATGAGCGGCAACGGTCCGTCCAGTCGAAAAGTGGCAGTACATCTTATGCTTTAAGTATTGTGTATGCGTTCTCTCTCTTAGCGCTCGTTCACTTTAATCTCATTCAACATGTCATGACGGCGTTATTGATCATGTTTAGCTTGCAAATGCTTACGTACACGGCAATGCTGTTCTTGTATAAACGCGTTATGTAGTAAAGATTAAAAATTGTTAAAAACGACGCTAGCAAGCTCCTAATGCCCGAACGCTTGGCGCCCGTTAGCGACGGACGGACGTTTACTGATTGACAACGTATTTGTAATGTATTTAGTGAAGGTACATTGAAAGGAGAAGATGGTTTTGAATAAATACTATATGGCTGCCATCGTAGCGATCATCATATCGGCTGTATTGTTCTTTACGAGTACATATGAGACAAAAGCAGGTGCAGTAATGCTAGCTATTTGTGTAGGTGCATTTGTAAAATTTACTGCGGATGGTGTATTGTCGACTGCTAAAAAATAAGTCTTAAAATAATTTGAATTGAGGCTGGAACAGAGCACGGTTTCGAGGATATTTTTCTATGAGGAAAACCGAAGATGAAACGTAAACTAGGCTTCACTCTTGTAGTGGCAAACCTGAGAAAGTGGCCCATTCAGACTATTGCCTGAGGGCCAATTTGATAATATAGAACGAAAAAAAGAAGGAATTGCGCATCTATGTCGATGGCAATTCCTTCTTTCCATTCTAAGTCAGCTAGTCATATCGCATTCTAATAGTATTCCGACAGCTGCTCTCGTGACGCTTCCGTTAAATAACCGAGCGATAAAAAGCTTTGGACGAAGCGGAAAGAATCCGCAGGTTGATTCGGCGCCAGGCCGTCAGCGAAGTGATGCGGTGTCTTGTGCACCTCGATGCCGGCAGCCTGCAGTTTGACGAAGTCAAAATCGAGCACGACCGTATCCGTCTCGTCCCAAGGGTGTTTTGAGTTCGAATAGAACTGATGGACGGTCTGTGCGAGTTGATCTGTTGTAGGGTTTAGCTCAAACAGTAAATAGCCGCTATGCGGACTTTCCGTGTGAAGGTTCGTAGAGATGCCGCCCCGGGCAACGATTGCCGGTAAAAACTGACGATGGGTGTAGTGTCTGAGAATCATGCCGGCCGGCCTCCTTTTGCTATCAAAATTGACTGTTTTGCATTTTGTTCAACAATTGATCAAACGTTTGATGATCGTTTTTCGTAAAGGACTGAAAGTAACGCTCGTCGATGACTTCGATGACCGGCGCGGATGCCTGGACGAGTGTTTCTCCGTCCGCCGTCAGAACGATCCGTTTTTCACGGTCAATCCGTTTACGGGTTAAGAGTCGGTTTTGCATCAGTTTTTTAAGCGTCTGTGAAATCGATCCGCTCGAGAGCTCGAGTGTCGTCTCAAGCGACTTTTGTGTCGCGCTCTCTAGTTGGTACAACGTATAGAGCATATCGAATTGAGAACGCGAGAGTTCCCATTGTTTTAACGTATCATTGACTTCTTTGACGTAACGATTGTGGATGCGTTGGATCGATTGCCAGTGTCCAATCGATGAAAAGGCAGCATGTGGATTCATCGAACTTCCCCTTCCTGTTGTTGTGTACTATGGAGCTGCATTACAAGTTGATGTAACGCGTGTTGTTGCGATGCGGTCAAGGCATGAAATTGATTCGCTTGAAAACGTTCGTACTTCGGTAAGACTTCGTTTAAAAACCGTTCTCCAGCCGGTGTCAGATGGAAATAGTTGACCTTGCGGTGACGTTGTTTTTCGATCAGTCGCTTGGCGAACAGCTTTTTAATCCCTTGAGAGATCGTCCCGTCCGTGACATGAATCAGGCGGGCGATTTCTTTTTGACTTGTACACGTCGTCGACTTTAAGCAGCGCAAGACCTCGAACATCGTGTGCGAGAGGTCCCACGTCTTTAAGAAGGCATTGACTTGTTTCGTTTGATGATTGTGGTACGTCGTAATCGTGTTCCAGCATGCGATCGGTAATGTCTCTGTATTGGGTTGCATATGTAACCTCTTGTTTTAAAGTGATAGTACGATTTGATTAGATACAAAATAACACAAAAAAGGGGGCGGGACTAGCTCTTATTTTTGGAAAAAACACATCGCTGTACAATACTTGTTCCAGTAGCAGGACAGGCGTTGTATAGCGATGTGTTTTTAATCGGCGCTTTGCTTGTTTACATTGTCTGCCGGGTGACGGCCCCAAGCTAAATAAAGGAGAGGGCCGATGTAATTGACACTGAAAATGGTGAGACCCCAAACCCACTTCGGTCCACGTGTCTGCTGACGCTTAAACAAATCGATACAAGCGACGGCGAGTAAACAAAACCCCGTCAAATAAATCGTTTTTTGTAAAAATGATTGAATATGATTCATAGTGTGTCACCGCACTCTCCAAAAATAATTGACGTTGATCATCAGATCGTTACGTCACAAAAAGTTCGGCATTGAAATTTTGAAGGATCAATGCATTTTGATGTAATTGAAAACCGTACCGGGTAAAACAATCTGTCGATACTTGGCCATGATGCGTGACGATTTCAAAGTCACCGCTGATTCGATAATAAAGATGACGTTTTTGTACATCATTAATCAAAGCTTCTAACAGAAGGTTACGTTCGCCGAGTCCTTCTTTGCGGACGTGGACGTCAAGTAACGTAAAGGTTGCAACCTCTTTATGATTACAATGATACGTTTTAGTATACTCAATCGTCATGTGTGACCGGGATGAGATTAGCGACTTGGTCGTTTGCGGATTCTCTAATAGCGTGACGTAATAGATAAAATCTAACTTGTGTACATTGCGCGTAACTTGGACGACTTGATTTTCGTTGTTGTAAGCCAGTCCTATTAAAGATTCCTGTGGATGATCCTGAATCGTAAGGGAGCGGCTCCTGCATACATCCGGCCATTCATTTTCGGGAATCCATTTTAGTGCAGGCCTCCGGGGTGTCCTGATGAATTTCATAATATGCGTGGAACCTCCTTTTTGACTAGTACTTTGAATATACACTTTTTGGAAAAAATATAAAAGGAACGGTATTAATATTATGTAATCAAAATCAAAAAAATGGACAGGGGGAAAGCATCTTTTCATTCCAGGCGGTCATTTTCCTGGAAGATATACGTTTATCACACCTGTAAGAGGGAAAATTCGTGTTGAAGTGTATATCTAAAAAAAGGAAGTGTCCGTTCATGCAGAAAAATCAACAGCGTTATGCGTTGCGCAACCTCGGGTCCGGTTTTTTATTCGGTCTGGGTCTCGTCGCATTTTTAGACGAAGTCATTTTTCACCAATTGTTAGGCTGGCATCATTTTTATGACAAATCAACGACCGCGGTCGGACTGTTTTCCGATGGTCTGTTTCACGCATTCAGTTGGTTCGCGACAGTGGCAGCCCTGTTTTTAGTTGCGGACTTACGGAGACGATCCGCCTTTTGGATGAAGCGGTGGATCAGTGGTGTGATGATCGGCGGAGGTTTTTTCCAATTGTACGATGGTCTGATCAATCATAAAGTCTTCGCAATTCATCAAATTCGTTACGGTGTGGAACTTCTTCCGTATGATATCGCTTGGAATGCAATCGCTGCGCTTATTTTAGCGGGAGGGATTGTGTTATTCCTGCAGACCGGGAAACAACTGCGGACGACAGAGGAGGTGAAATAAGTGATGCATACGCATGAAGGCATGGGAAACGGTTTTGAAACGAGTGTGACGCTCCTCGTGCTCGTCTTACTTCTCGTTTATCCGGTTTCCGCCTGGAAAACGAACAATCACTACCGGCGCTGGCCAATCCATCGGTACGTGTTTTGGGGAAGCGGGATACTGAGTGCCGGTGCTGCGCTCGTCGGTCCGGTTGCAGACTGGGCACACATGAACTTCGCGGGACATATGACGGGGCATCTCTTACTCGGGATGCTCGCACCACTCCTGCTCGTGTTTGCGAAGCCGGTGACGTTATTGTTACGGACGCTACCCGTGCAGGCGGCAAGACGCGTGACGGGCGTCTTGAACAGTCAGCCGCTTCGTCTCTTGACGCACCCGATGACGGCAACGGTTTTAAACATCGGCGGCTTGTACCTGCTTTATACGACAGGACTCTATCCGATGATGCATCAGTCGACTGCACTCTATGCCCTGATCCATCTCCACGTCTTCCTGGCCGGTTACTTGTTTACAAGTGCCCTGATCTATATCGATTTGACGCCGCACCGCTACAGTCACGTCTACCGGGCGGGTATTTTAATACTGGCGTTGGCGGGGCATAAGATTCTTTCGAAATATCTCTACGCTCATCCACCCGGTGGAGTGGGGAAGGCGGAAGCGGAACAAGGGGCCATGCTGATGTATTACGGGGGAGATGTCGTTGATCTCGCGCTCATCATCATTCTCTGTTATCACTGGTACGAGGCGACGGCGCCGCGTTTACAAGCGTCAAAAACATTGGAAATGAGGCAGGAATGAAGAAGATGCTATATTCGTTCGAACATCCACATCATAATAAGAATCAACGGCAACACCAGCCGTAACGAAAACTGGAGAAGAAATTTGCAATAAGCGAATTCTTTCTTCGGTTTATCAAAATCAGGCGAGAATACGCCCACTTCTAAACGGTCAGGGTGAAGCCCGAGTGAAAGTGGGAGATGAATCGCCAACCTCTCTTTCGGGTATATCCTTTGTAAGGAGGTGAACATCATGTTGACTCACAAGGCCTACAAATTCAGAATCTATCCGACAAAAGAACAGGAAATCCTGATCGCGAAGACGATCGGTTGTTCACGCTTCGTCTTCAACCACTTCTTGGCGAAGTGGGATGAGACGTATAAAGCGACAGGGAAAGGACTGTCTTACGGGTCTTGCTCGAAAGAAATTCCTTCGTTGAAGCAGGCATTCGACTGGTTGAAAGAAGTCGATAGCACGTCTGTGCAAGCGAGCGTCAAACATCTTGCTGATGCCTTTGACCGCTTCTTCAAGAAGCA
>NZ_JACSMO010000041.1:0-321 GCF_018618695.1 Exiguobacterium sp. s127
TTCGACTGGTTGAAAGAAGTCGATAGCACGTCTGTGCAAGCGAGCGTCAAACATCTTGCTGATGCCTTTGACCGCTTCTTCAAGAAGCAGAACGAACGACCCCGCTTCAAGTCGAAGTGCAACCCTGTTCAATCGTATAAGACGAACATTCAAGGCAAGTCTCAACTTCCAGAAGTCTCGATCGTCGGCACCAAAATCAAAATTCCAAAGCTGAAGTGGGTGCGCTTCGCTCATTCGAGGCAGGTCGTCGGACGCATCTTGAACGCGACCATCCGGCGTAACGCTTCAGGAAAATACTTCGTCTCCCTGCTCGTCGAGCAG
>NZ_JACSMO010000042.1:0-315 GCF_018618695.1 Exiguobacterium sp. s127
GAAGAACATGCAGAAGAATCGCAAGTTGAGCAAGTCCATCTCCGAGGTCAGTTGGTCGGAGTTCTTCCGCATGCTCGGATACAAGGCGGCATGGTACGGGAAGACCGTCGTGAAAGTCGGAAAGACCTTCGCCTCTAGTCAACTGTGCTCCCGTTGCGGACATCAACACAAAGACGTGAAGCATCTTGGCTTGCGTGAATGGACATGCCCGAGTTGCTGCATCCATCACGACCGTGATGTGAACGCAGGACTGAACCTCAAACAAGAAGCTGAACGCCTCTTAGCTTCTTCAACCGTCGGGACGACGGGGTTAGC
>NZ_JACSMO010000043.1:0-238 GCF_018618695.1 Exiguobacterium sp. s127
GGTGACATGCGGAGCTGAGTGATACTAATCGGTCGAGGCCTTGTTCTAGCAGATGATTGTTGATGACTTCAGTTTTGAGGGCGCGAGCCTTTCAAAAAAAGTGCTTGACGTTATGGAAACATAATGTTAAGATAATAGATGTCTGGTGGCGATAGCCAAGTGGTCACACCCGTTCCCATGCCGAACACGGAAGTTAAGCACTTGAACGCCGAAAGTAGTTGGGGGCTTCCCCCTGTGA
>NZ_JACSMO010000044.1:0-203 GCF_018618695.1 Exiguobacterium sp. s127
AGGTAGCCGTATCGGAAGGTGCGGCTGGATCACCTCCTTTCTAAGGAAAACGTCCCGTAAGGGACATGCCCATCGTTCAGTTTTGAGAGCTCGTCTCTCTAGTCTCGATAGAGACACTCGCACCTTGAAAACTGAAGACATCAACAAGACATCAAACTTTTTATAACCATGTCATTAGACGTGTGTTCTTAGAATACCAAAAT
>NZ_JACSMO010000006.1:0-165153 GCF_018618695.1 Exiguobacterium sp. s127
AAAGTCACGTTGACGAAGCTTGCGCTTCATTCATTGTTTGTATCCGAAGATACGTTTTTTGCCTCATCGTTCAGTTTTCAAAGTTCGTCATGTCGTATTAGCGACTTTAATAGATTAACAGGTTGTTTTGATTATGTCAACCGTGTTTTTGAAAAGATTTTTCAGCCCCAACAAACCGTTTATAAAAGGCGTCTCGCTGGAACATTTATTAATATAACAACAAAATTCGACAAACACAAGCATTATTTTAAAAAAACTTTACAAAAGCTTGTTTTGCGTTTTACATACAGCATCAGAGTCTTAACATACTCAATAAAGTAAACCCGATATTTGCAGGTCGTTCAGCCAGACGTCTCATCAAGTATGTATACCAGTCTACTCCGTGCGGTACATACACGACAACACGATATCCTGAATTGACCAACTCTTTCTGACGTTGCGGTCGCATCCCTTGAAGCATTTGAAATTCAAAACACTCATCTGAAATGTCAGCTTGTCGAATAAAGTCGAGTAGTTCCTCAATCATATCGTCATCATGTGTCGCGATTTGCGTATAACGTCCTTTCATCAAATTCTGTTTTACTAATAGAAGATAGTTGGCATCTACCATCGCCTTATCCTCGATGTAATGTTCCTTCGACCCCGTATATGCCCCTTTTACGATCCGGGTCATTGGTTCGAGTTGATCTAAGTCAAAACGACTACGGTGCAGATTTGCTTGAAGCGCCACACCAAGGTTCGGGTAAGAGAACTGAAGCACACGGAAAATTTTCAAAATCGACTCAGTCATTTCGTACTCTTCCATGTTGATCGTCACCCGGCGATTCAGCTGAAGTGCGACTTCAAGGATACGTTCCATCTGCATGAGGGCGAGTTCCGGATCTAACCGCACGCCGACGGATGTTAACTTTAATGAAATTTGTCCATCCACTTGTTCTTTCTCTAATCGGTACAAAACATCAATGCATTCATCCGCAATTGCCTTTGCATCCTGCACACTGTGAATAAACTCTCCTAAACAATCAATCGTGACTGCCCGACCCTGCGCATTCAACGTCCGGACTGTTCGGAACGTCTCATCGATTGTTTGCCCTCCTACGAATAATGTTCCCCCTAAAGGTAAGCCGACTGCTCGGGCCACACGAATAAGACGTTTATCAACAGCGAGTCGTTCGAATATCGGACCTGTTAGTTTTTCCAACACGTTCATCACCTCCTGTTTGTTGATTCCCTACTCTCCATAAAAAAAACGCCTTTCTTCTATATAGAAGAAAGACGTCAGCTTAATAAGAAAAATTAGTGTAACCAGATGAAGTATGCTAGGAACCCGAGTGACATAGCGTACATGATCGGGTGCACTTCTTTCGCGCGACCTTTCGCGATCATCGTGATTGGATAGAATAAGAACCCGAATGCGATTCCCGTTGCGATCGAATACGTAAGTGGCATCATGATGACTGTCAAGAAGGCTGGAACTGCATACTCGAACTTTTTCCAATCAATCTGGAGAAGTGAGGATGCCATTAACACACCAACGATGATGAGTGCCGGTGCTGTGACCGGCGCCGTGATGACGGCGAGAAGTGGTGAGAAGAATAAGGCAAGTCCGAAGAATAAGCCGGTTACGATTGCCGTCATTCCTGAGCGACCGCCTGCTGCGACACCTGCACTTGATTCAATGTATGAAACCGTTGTTGATGTTCCAAGGATTGAACCCGCGACTGTTGCTGTTGAGTCAGCGATCAATGCGCGTCCTGCACGCGGAACTTTATTTTCCTTAATTAATCCTGCTTGGTTCGCGACGGCAACGAGTGTTCCCGCTGTATCGAAGAAATCAACGAAGAAGAACGTTAAGATGACGACTGCCATCTGGACAGTAAAGATTTCATTGAAGTGAAGGAACGCTTGTCCGAATGTCGGTGCGATACTCGGTGGAGCTGAAACGATTTCCCCAAGGCTTGACGGAACAGGAATCAATCCAAAAATCATTCCCGCGATTGCCGTCAAAATCATTCCGAAGAAGATGGCGCCTTTAATTCCGCGTGTCATTAAGATCGCTGAAACGACTAAACCGAACACAGCAAGCAATGTTGTCCCTTGACCCAAGTTACCGAGTGAGACGAGCGTCGCTTCGTTTGCGACGACGATTCCACCTGTTTTCAAACCGATGAAGGCGATGAATAAACCGATTCCGGCAGCAACTGCCATTTTAAGTGGTTCTGGAATCGCATTGATGATTGTTTCACGAATTCCTGATGCCGTGAGTACCATGAAGACAAGACCCGATACTAAAACACCGGATAACGCCGTTTCCCACGGGATCCCCATTCCGATGACGACACTGTAGGCGAAGAACGCGTTCAGTCCCATACCGGGTGCGAGAGCAATCGGATAATTCGCGAGTAAGCCCATCGTGACTGAACCGATGACGGCAACAAGCGCCGTTGCACCGAAGACAGCACCAGGATTCATCCCGGCGTCTGCTAACGTATTCGGGTTAACGAATAAGATGTACGCCATCGCGAAGAATGTTGTCATACCGGCGATAAACTCTGTCCGCATGTTCGTACCGAGTCCGTCGAAGTCGAAGAATCGCGCGATCGCGTTCTCCTTTTGTTTAGGTTGTTGCGGTTTCATCTGTGTGCTCATGGTTGCCTTCTTTCCAAATAAGCCGTCTCAAGAAACGAAAAAAACGGCAGTTACCTAAGCGGTAAAAGCCGTTTCTTTAAGCGCACACTAGAATCAGTGCACGCCGTAGTAGGAACCTTTAAGGTGTTCCTGTAGAGACTTCCGGGCCATATCCCCAGAATTATACGGCATTATTTTTTGTTTTTTTAGTAGATGATTTAAAATAAGAACAGACACATCGTAGCATGCTCAAAATGCACGGTCAACCATAAAAACGAAATTTAAGGTCGTATTTTATCCGAACGTTCGGTTTTGAAAGCGTCACAAAAAACTCTTCTTCCTAATTCCTCGGGAAGAAGAGCCATAAAATTACTCCCATTCAATCGTTGACGGTGGTTTCGACGTTACATCGTACAGGACGCGGTTAACATTCTGGACTTCGTTGACGATCCGGACGGAAATCTTCTCGAGCACGTCCCACGGGATGCGTGCCCAGTCCGACGTCATGCCGTCGATTGACGTAACGGCACGGATGCCGACTGCATAGTCGTATGTCCGCTCGTCACCCATGACACCGACTGAACGAAGTGGTGGCAAGACCGTGAAGTACTGCCAGATTTCACGTTCAAGACCGGCTTTTTTGATTTCGTCGCGGAGGATGAAATCAGATTCACGGACGATTTCAAGTTTCTCGTCTGTGATTTCACCGAGGACACGAATGCCGAGACCGGGTCCTGGGAACGGCTGACGCCAGACGATTTCGTCCGACAAACCAAGTTCTTTACCGAGTGCACGGACTTCGTCCTTGAACAACGTATTGATCGGTTCGATCAACTTGAACTGCATGTCTTCCGGCAATCCACCGACATTGTGGTGTGATTTAATCGTTTGTGCCGTATCCGTTCCGCTTTCGATGATGTCCGTATAGAGCGTTCCTTGGGCCAGGAAGTCCATATCCGTCAATTTTGACGCTTCTTCGTCGAAGACGTAAACGAATTCGTTACCGATGATTTTACGTTTTTGCTCCGGATCTGAAATCCCTTTTAATTTGTTCAGGAAACGGTCTTGCGCGTCGATTTTAATGACGTTCATGTGGAAGTGATCGGCAAATGTCTTCATGACACTTTCCGCTTCCCCTTTCCGTAAGAGACCGTGGTCGACGAACATACATGTCAATTGGTCACCGATTGCCGCATGAATCAGTGCTGCGACGACAGACGAGTCGACACCGCCTGAAAGGGCACAAAGAACTTTTTTGTCGCCGACTTCTTCTTTAATCTTCGCGATTTCGATTTCGATGAAGTTCTCCATCGACCAGTCGCCTGTACACTGACAGACTTCGAACAGGAAGTTTTTCAAGAGTTCTTTGCCGAACATCGTGTGGTTGACTTCCGGATGATACTGAACACCATACATTTTTAACTCTTCGTTTTTGATGGAAGCGATCGGGCAGGAAACGTTTGTCCCATCGACGACGAAACCGTTCGGAACCGTTGTGACGAGATCACTATGGCTCATCCAGACCGTCTGCTCGAGTGGTAAGTTTGCATACATCGCGGACGGATCGTTCAGCGTCAATGTCGCTTTTCCGTACTCCCGGTGTCCGGCACGCTCGACTGTCCCACCGAAGTGTTGCGACATCAATTGCATGCCGTAGCAAATACCAAAGATCGGAATTCCGAGTTCGAAGATTTCCGGATCACAGCGGTACGCGTCTTCTGCGTAGACACTGCGTGGTCCACCGGAGAAGATGATACCCGCTGGTGCGATGTCTTTGATTTCTGCTGCCGTAATCTTGTGCGAATGCAGTTCACTGTAAACTCCGAGATCACGGATGCGTCGTGTGATCAATTGGTTGTACTGACCTCCAAAATCGAGGACGAGGATCATTTCTTGGTCCAAATGTGCTTCCAAATCTATTCCCGCCTTTCAAGTTTCATGCGTACCCCTATGAAAAAAACCCACTCTTCCCCCATGAATAAATGGAAAAAGAGCAGGCCGCTTCACAAAAAAATGTATACGAAGGGTCTGCTCCTTCATAGTCAGGTCGTTTAAGGTGACCCGGTAGAGACTCTCGCGCCATATCCGCGAGTATATACAAAGGAGATGCATGTATGATTTACGTTGTTCTCATTGTAACTGTATCAATTCAAAAATATCAACCCTCTACGCGACGAATCATATTTTCGAAATATTCACGTTTCTTTTCGAGCGACAACGTTTCACCACCATAAATCATCCGTTCATAGGCATCCGTCAACGGGCGCATCGCGTACGTTTCGTAATACCCATCGACTTCATGTGCAAGTTCCGCGAGCGTCCGTCCATCCTTATAATTGAACCCTTGTTTATCGAGACGTCGGAGCAAGAAGCGATACATCCGTTTGAATCCTTCCGGTCGTTTGATTTGGCTACGGAAGAAGAGAATTGCGGCCGTTCGTCTGATTGGTTTTCTAAACAGATAGAGGAACACAAGACCGAGCAACGCACCAATGATCGGCCAGACGGGAATCGAACGTTTTTCCGCCTGATTCGCTGTCGTCGCTTGGGCGTCATCGAGAAGATTTTCCTGCGGACGGTTCGGTGTTGCCGTTTCCGTATCTGTCTCTGTATCCCGTTGCGGATTTGATTGTTCCGTTTCGTTATCAGTCTCTTGATTGATCGTATATTGCCCTGTACCGTCAAAACTTACAGTCGGCTCGAGCGGTACCCAACCCGGTCCTTCGATGTAGACTTCGACCCAGGAATGGGCATTTTTGTTTCGGACCGTATAACTCGTGACAGCAGAACCGATGACATCGGATTCGCCACCTGTAAATCCTTTTACCCAGCGTGCCGGTAATCCAGCCGCCCGTAGTAACACAGTTGCTGAAGTCGAAAAGTTATCACAATAACCGAGCTTCGTCTCGAACAAGAATTGATCGACATAGTCTTGATCTTCTGCCGGGACAGCAACATCTTCCGTATTGTACTCAAAGTTTTCTTGCTCGAAGTAATTTTCAATCGCTTTCGCGCGCTCCCACGGTGTTTCTTCATCAGCAACGATCTCAGCCGCTAAATCACGAACCCGGTCCGGTAATGTTCCCGGCAGTTGCAGGTAACGATCTTGTTCCATTTCTGAAAGTTTTACCGGTTCATCCGTTTGGAGTAGTTTTTCAGTAAACAGTGGATACGCGTACTGAATCTGATAATTTTGTTGGCGCGTTGCATCGTCAAGATACGAAATTTTTTGATTTTCCGGGTTGATTAAAAGATTTTGTCGTTGATCAGCTGCCGTCAAGCGCACATTATCTCCATTGTAAGGGACAAACGGCAACTCACGAGCCAACTTGAACGTCGCACTCTCTTCACGTGTCTCGACGTCATCGCCAAAGTGCGAGAAGAAACCACGCCCGTTAATCTCCGGACTTGACTCCGATAAAATCCAACCTTTACCGGTGTAGACGTCCTTCGTCTCGACCCGCCAGTAACGATTCCCTTCACTCTCGACTTGAAAAACTTCCCGGTCGTCCATTTGGAATGGACCACCGAGCTGTTCATCGTTCGAGCCGTATCCGACTTTTTGAATCGCATTCGTCGATGTACCTTCTCCTTCAAAACGTGACGTCCAGTCATACCAACTGTTTTGCCACGTCGCTGTGATGACCGGACTTTGCAGTGCCGCAACGATCGTTACACCGATAATCAACAAGGCACTAATCGGCCGAACGTAAGAGGCAGTCGGTCGTTCATTGATTTCTGTCGCATACAACAAAAGTAATGCCAGGAGGATTGGATACAAGATGAACTGGTCACCCGAGTAATCCGTCCATGTGTCACAATAGGCGATGAAACCGATCACACCGACGGTCAACCCAACAACAAATCCCCGATTCGGGAAGGTTCGGCGACCAAGGTAGCCGATTAAAAAGCTAATTAGACCGATCGATAAGGCGAAGGCCGGTCGTCCCGGCAACTCCCCATTGATGACACGTGATACATCATCCGTAATTTCACCTAATAGTCGCCACGGGGCTTCTTCCGGTGTCAAGATGAAGTAAAAAGACACCATCAAAGCAAGTAGACTGCCACTTAAAAACCACCGTCTTCGGACGTGCGATAGCAGGAGTGGTGTCAAAAGAAGCGGCAAGAAAGGAACGATGCTGTCAAACGTCGTCAGTTCCAGTAGCGGGGGCATGAAGCTCGCAAGTAGTAACGCCGCGAGTAAGTTCCAAATCAGTCGTCGACTCATCGGCTCCCCCTCCTTTCCGGCGTATAGACATGCACGGTCGCTTCCTGTCTGATTTTAGACATCCACATTTCGTTATTCGATTCAAGGTCCGGCGTGATGAAGAGGACGTTTCCACTCAGACGTAATGCTTTTGAGGAATACTCCCACGACTCAATGAAGGACCGGGTCCGACTCGGTTGAGCCGTCATCAAATAATGTGTCAGCTTCGCCCCTTCAAGTGGTAGAGACAGGGACTGGACAGCATGACCGACGAGATGGATCCGGTAATTCAAGCGCCGTTTGTTGAGTTGATCGGTCGCATCGGCAAGCATCGAAATGCTCCGTTCGAACTGCGCATCACTCACCGTTCCTTCATCAAAAACAATTGTCGTTTCCCGCTCTTGTTCCCGTTCAAATGTCTTCGTCATCAAACCTTGGCGTTTCGCCGTTGCCTTCCAATCAATCTGGTTCATCCGGTCGCCACTGACATATTCCCGGACTCCAACGACGGTAAAGGATGACTGCCGCAAATCGAGCGAGACGGGCGAAATTCCGCCGTCCCCCCGATCGTCTTCATGTGGCAACTGCGTCGCGAGCCGTGCCGGTTCTATCGCGAGATATGTTTCGACCGGGTAGAGTTTTTTTCGCATGAATACACCGAACGGATCCGTAATTTCAATCACACAACCAGGAATCTGATACAGTCCACGACGAATCGATGGAATGACATATTCAATCTGTTCCGTCTTCCGGTAATGGGCACGTAACGAGCGCCGAATGTCTAAACGCTCCGCACTCAATGCTTCCGGTACTTCCTCTGTTACTTCGACGGTCCCGACAAGAAAAGGGTATTTTCGTCTAACTTGTAAAACGACAGGAATGTCCGTCCCGGCAATCAACATCTTATTCGAAACTTCTCGCGTCGCGACGGCTTTCGTCACGGGCCAGATTAAAAAAATCGTCCAGTAGACAGTCAAACCTGCCATGACGTAGAACAGTAACGAGGCTACATTTCCACCATCCACACGGGCGTAAATCCACAATGCCGTGACCATCAGGAGCAGGACGGCATAACGCCAGCCGATTTGCCACCGTTTCATAAAGACTCCACGTCGTGTTGAATCGGCACCGCAACTTCTTTTTTCACCTGTTCCAATACCCGTTCAGCCGACTGTCCGTGGTAGCGAGCATCTGCCGTCAAAATCAACCGGTGTGATAAGACGGGTGTCAACAGGTGTTTCACGTCATCGGGTAATACGAATTTCCGCCCTTCCATATAAGCCCAGGCTTGCGCGACTTTCATTAAAGCAATCGATGAACGCGGACTGGCTCCAAGGTAAAGCGAAGCATGCTCACGCGTGGCCTGGACGAGCTGAACGATATATTTTTTAACCGGTTGTGAAACGTGGACTTCCTTGACTTCTTCCTTCATCCGTAACAATTCATCGCGCCCGATGACCGATTCGAGCGTGTCGATTGGTTCATCGCGTTCGAATCGATTCAGCAACTTCATCTCTTGCTGAAAATCCGGATAGCCCATCTTGACTTTGACTAAAAAGCGATCGAGTTGTGCTTCCGGCAATGGATATGTCCCTTCATGCTCAATCGGATTTTGCGTCGCCATGACAAAGAAGGGATTCGGAAGCGTATGGATTTCTCCGTCCACCGTTACATTTGCTTCCGCCATCCCTTCCAGTAACGCCGATTGTGTTTTCGGAGAGGTTCGGTTGATTTCATCCGCGAGAACGATATTGCCCATCAATGGACCCGGACGATACTCAAATTGACTTGTTTTTTGGTTATACATCGAAACACCCGTTAAATCCGAGGGGAGTAAATCGGGTGTGAATTGAACACGCTTAAAAGTCAGGCCGATTGAGCGACTGAATGCGCGCACGAGCATCGTTTTCCCGACCCCCGGTACATCCTCAAGTAAGACATGTCCTCCGGCAAGTAGCGCTGCTAACGATTGTGTAATAACATCTTCCTTACCGACGATTACTTTTTCTACGTTGTCGATGATTGCTTGAATCTCTCTTGTGTATGTTCGCATTGTCAGGCCCCTTGCTCTTTAGTAGTTGAATTTTCTGACTCTTTCTATCTTCTCATACCCGTAGTCCCTTTGGAAAGGCATATGAGTCTCTCAATACGCACAAAAAAGGGGGCGCCGCAAAGCGACTCCCCTTTGTGTTTCAGGAACGATTACATGCCGTAAACCGTTCTTGATTCGTGCAGAGTGCACGTAAAACACGGGTACAATCCGTGTCTATAAACTTATTCCGTTCGTCAAGTCCGGTGATCCTCTTCTACTCGAAGCGACATGCGATCGTTCCCTCTACATTGATAATCATTCATGTGCATCACCATCCTTTCATATATTGAATATTACCGAATCTATTCGAAGTTAAACCTTGTTTTTTAATTATTTTTTTCGAAACCGGTAATACGTCGTTGCTAAAGCAAGTGCAAGGACAAGCCCCTTAATAATATTCAATGAGTAATACGGAACAGATAACATAACGAGCCCATTCTCAAGAATCCCGACTAAGCAGGCTCCGACTAATGTCCCGAGTGCGTTCGGTTTCCCTTGTCCGGCAAACGATGAACCGATGAAGGCAGCCGCGACTGCCGGCATCAAATAGCCGGATCCGGCATTAATCTGTGACGATCCAACCTGCGACGCAAGCAGGATTCCTCCGACTGCCGCGAGTAGTCCGGCAATCACATAGGCCAGTGCCCGGTAACGGTGCACCGGGATTCCCGTCAAGTGTGCCGCCTCCGGGTTTCCGCCGATGATGTATAAGAAGCGGCCGTGTCGTGTATGGTTCAAAAACAGATGCGTCACTGCCACGACGGCGAGCATGATTAGGATGATCCACGGTGCCTGACTGATTTTTAGGAAGGACTCCGGAATCATCCCGACTGTCGGTGTTCCGTCGAGACGGGGCATCCCGGCACTGATTGATCCGCCGCCGGTATACGTCATCGCCACCCCTTCAAAGATGAACATCGTCGCAAGCGTCGCAAACAAGTCGGGAATCTTGAATTTGACGATCAATAACACGTTGACCAGCGCGACGCTTAAGGCAATTAAAATCGCCAAGCCGATCGACAGACCAAGCGGAAGGCTGTACCAGACAAAAAATGAGACGACGAGCGAGCTGGCAAAGGTCGCGGTCGAACCGACCGATAAATCAAAACCGTTGACGGTCAGCGAAACGGTCAACCCGATTGCGATGATCGTCACAATCGAGATACTGCGCAAAATATTAATCAGGTTCGCGCCCTGTAAAAAGCTTGGTGCCGTCACGGCAAAAAAGACGATGAGTGCAAGGATTGCGAGGACGATCCCCCAGTCATTCAAAAAGCGTAACAACCGTTTACCGGATGCGTGTCGTTCCGTGTTTGGTTTTGATTCCGTCGTTGGTTCGTGAAGTACCTCGTTCATCAAGTCATCCCCCCTGTCGCATACAGCAGTAATTGGTCTTCCGTCGTCTCCGACGTATTCGTCTCGAACACGATTTTCCCGTCATACATGACATAAATCCGGTCCGTCACCGCCAGCAATTCATCGAATTCACTGGACGCATACAGAATCGCTTTTTGCTGTCCGGCCAGTTGATCGATCACGTCGAAGATTTCCCGTTTCGCCCCGACGTCGACACCTTTTGTCGGTTCATCGAGCAGCAGGACCGCAGCATCGGCGAGGAGCCATTTGCCGATCGCGACCTTCTGCTGGTTCCCGCCGGATAATCCTTCCACGCGTTGCGTTTCATCCGTTGATTTGATCGCCAATCGTTTGATGATAGCGTTGGCGGCAGTCCGTTCCGTTCCCGTCTTGACCCAACCGAACCGATTGACGAATTGTTTGAGACTTGCCGCGGTCATGTTTTGATAAATCGGATCCGTGACAAGGATGCCTTCTTTCCGGCGTTCTTCCGGGACCAGACCAATCCCGTGTCTGACTGCCTCGTGCGGCGACCGGATAGTCGCCGGTTCGCCGGCTATCCGAATCTGTCCCGCCACAGTCGGAGTCACTCCGAAAATCGTCTTACAGAGCTCGGTTTTTCCCGCTCCGACAAGTCCGGCAATTCCAATCACTTCACCTGCATGAACCGTCAATGACAGCTGATTGAATTCACCCGGGACCATCACTTGATTGAGCTCGAGCAAAGCTTGCCCGACGGTTCGGGTTTGCCGGTCCGTCTGTTGCAAACGTCTTCCGAGCATCTGTTCAACGATTGTCTCTTTCGTTTGCCCGGCTAATGCTTGGCGGGCGACAAGTTTTCCGTCACGCATGACGGAAATCGATTCACAGATTTCAAATAATTCCTGAAGGCGGTGTGAGATGAAAATCACGCCCAATTGTTCGCGTGTCGCGAGTTCCCTGATGATGCGAAACAAACGTTCCGTCTCCCGTTGACTGAGCGGCGCCGTCGGTTCATCCAGGATTAAAAAACGGCTGTCTTGGACGAGTGCCCGGGCAATCAAGACCAACTGTTTGTCGGCAAGGCGCAGTTCACTGACCCGTTGCCGGACATCAATCGAAGACTGGAGTTTCCCGAGCGCCTCCCGTGCAATCTGTTCCAACCGGCGTTGCCGGATGACCCCTTTGAGCTGTCCGTTCGTCAACAAATCGAGGCAAATGTTTTCTGCGACCGTCAAGTATGAAATCAATGCCGTATCGACTTCTTGGTAGACGATTTCAATTCCCGCCCGTTTCGCGGCACGCGGCGAATCGATCGTCAACGGCACACCTTCAAACGAAATCGTCCCGTCATACGCCGCATGCGCTCCCGCCAATACTTTCATCAGCGTCGACTTACCGGCGCCGTTCGCTCCGACGAGCGCATGAATTTCCCCGCGGCGGACGGAAAAGTCAACAGCATCAAGCGCTTTGACACCGGGGAATTCAATTGAAATCCCACGCATCTCGAGCCGGTTCGTCGTGTCCAGATGCGTCATTTCGCAGCATTCGCTTTCCGCAGTTTTTCCATCCACGGTTCATTGAATTTCTCGGATGTGCTCCAGCCCTTGATGATCGTATCGAGATTGTACATCGTCGTATCGGCTTTGAGCGCCTTTTGCTCGACTAATTTAGCGTCCAGATCAAAGCTGTCCGGTGTTTTTTCACCGGCGAGTTTTTTCGCGAGCAGGCGCATGTCCGTCTGTCCGATCAAATGCGGATCAACGGCACTCGTCGACACCCAGTTGCTTCCCTTCTCACGCATCAGGTTGATGTCCTGATTCGAGACATCGATTGAAATCAACGGGATTTCCTGACGTTTATTGTCTTTTAAGGATTTATAGGCGCCTTTCGCGACTTCATCCCAGGCTCCCCAGACGGCATCGATGCTCCCTTTCGGATATTTCGCGAGAATCGCGTTCATCTTCGTCGCGATATCGCCCTGGACATCCTGGAAATTCGTCGGTCCGACCGTTTCAAGCGTCTTGATTTTGCCGTCCGCTTCATACGTCTTATAGATTTCCTGACGGCGGTCAAGCGGTGCAAACCCCGGACCGAACCACAATTTGATGACCCGGACCGGCTTGTCGTCTTTCACTTTCGTCACTTCATCGAGTGAAAGTTCTGCCAGTTTGTGATCATCCTGGAACGTCTCCGTGATGCCTGTTAACGTCTGGTCCTTTTTCTTCGTCACCGTATCAAACGTCACGACCTGAATCCCTTTGTCGATCGCCGGTTTAATCATGTCGTAGGCATAATCTTCTTTTCCGTGCGAGATGATCAGTCCGTCATAATCCTGCTGAACGGCTTGCGCCACCAGTTCCTTGAACTTGACGTCATTGCCTTCGGAAATGAACGTGTTGACCTTAAACCCAAGCGCCTCCCCTTCCGAACGGGCACCGTCTAAAAATTGTTTCGTATGATCATCGGACGCCAGATTGCGGATGACGGCAATCTTGATGTCGCCTTGGACACTTTCCGGCACACCGCTGATTTTTTTCGCCGGTGTCGCTTCACTATTGGCGCAAGCAGCCAGCAAGACCGCCGGTGCGAGTAAGAATGCTAATTTTTTCATCTCGATCTCTCCTGTCTGTTTAGATGACCTTTTGTCCAATCGCCTGTTCGATCGTTTCCACGCTCGGCCGTTCAATGACGCCGAGTTCCGTGATGATCGCCGTGATGAGCTCGTGCGGTGTCACGTCAAACGCCGGATTAAAGACCTTTGTTCCGGCTGGTGCCGTTACTTTCCCCGCCAGTTGCGTCACTTCACTAGCATCGCGTTCTTCAATTTCAATCTCGTCACCTGATAAACTCGTCACATCAAACGTCGACAGCGGCGCGGCGACATAAAACGGAATCCCGAAGGCACGTGCGAGTAACGCCAGCTGGAACGTCCCGATTTTATTGGCCGTATCCCCGTTACGGGTGATCCGGTCCGCGCCGACGATGATGGCGGTGATCTGCTTTTCCTTGATCGTATGTGCGACCATATTGTCCGTGATCAAGGTGACGTCAATCCCTGCCCGTTGCAGCTCCCATGTCGTCAAGCGCGCCCCCTGCAACAAAGGCCGGGTTTCCGACGCATAGACGGATAACGGGATGCCTTGTTCCTTCGCAAGATAAAACGGGGCAAGTGCCGTCCCGTACGCCGCTGTCGCAATCGATCCGGCGTTACAAATCGTCAACACCCGGTCTCCCGCTTGAAACAGCTCCAACGCATGCACACCGATTTGCCGTGACGTCTTGGCATCGGCTTCATAAAGGGCAATTACTTTTTGTTCCAGACGTTTCGGCAGTTCCTCGAGCGTTGTGCTCGAAAGGATAAGCTGATTGAGCGCATCGAGTACGTTCCGCAAATTGACGGCGGTCGGCCGGGTCGCCAGTAACTCCGCCGATACCGTCAACAGTTTTTGTTTGACCTCGTCAAGCGATCCCGTCGTCCGGAACGCTTCCTGCACGAGGACGAATCCACCGAACAGACTGATTGCCGGCGCCCCCCGGACACGAAGTTGTTTAATCGCCTCAACCGCTTGCGCCAAATCATGAATGACTTCGTACCGTTCTTCTTGCGGGAGACGGGTCTGATCAAGGATCTTTAAGCACGCCCGCTCATAGATGACACTACGGATAAACTCGCTCATCGGCTCAATTCCTCCGTCACGTCAAAATTCCGGAGATCGGTAAACGTCTTACATTCGCCGCGCCGTTTAATCAATGCCGTCCCGAGGCGTAACGCATGACGTTTCCGTTCAAGGCGCGTCGCAGCATCCGGAATTTGTTCCAAATCAGCGACCGGTGCCAAACCAATCGTCCGCCGGATCAGTTCACAACCGGCGAAACCGAGCGCGTCTTGGAGAATTGTACTGAGGACATCATCGACAAGCCCGGGTACCGTCCGGAACGGTTCGACGGCTTCCCGTTCCCAAAGTGCCGTGAACGTCGAAGCAAACGTCAGCCAGAACGTATCGATATCCTTCACCCGCGTCTCCCGCAACTCAGCATAGTTCGGATACGCCGCAAAGCAGAGGTGGGCAATGAACTGACCGACATCAAACCCGAACGGTCCGTAAAAAGCGAACTCCGGATCGATGATTTTCGTTTCGCCCGCCGAAGCAAAAATGCTTCCTGTATGTAAATCCCCGTGTAATAAGGCTTCCCCTTTCGTGATGAACAACGTTTCGAGCTTCGCCACTTCCCGCTTCAGTTTTTCGTCCTGCCAGAGCTGCTGTACGTCTGTTTCCAAGCCGCTCTCGATATTGTTTGTTTCCGCGTCGTAAAACGGATCCGTAAAGATTAACTTTTCCGTGATGTCGCATAAATCCGGGTTGTAATAGTCACGTGCGACCTGCTTTTTTCCGACTGGACCGAGCGCAAAATCTGACGTGAAAAATAACGTCCGCGCCAAGTAAGAACCGACATGCTCAGCAAGGAGCGGGTAGGTTTCGCCTGCGAGCAATCCCGTCCGAACGATTTGCAGGTGCGACAAGTCCTCCATCACTGTATACGCTTCTTCATGACTCGCATGAAAGACCCGTGGAACGAATGGCGTCGCGTATTTTGCGAATTCCTTCAGTGCCAACTGTTCGATCCAGGCCCGCTCGAGTGACAAGGGCCAGCTTTCCCCGACGACTTTTGCATAAGGTAATGCCTGCTTCAAGATCAAACGTTCTTTCCCTGCCTGAATCCGGAAGACTAAGTTCAAGTTCCCGTCGCCGATTTCTTCTGCCGTCGCTTCTTCCTGTCCGATCAGTCCGAGTTCCCGGACACGTTTAATGGCGTCTTGTTCTGTAAATGCTTGATATGCCATCTTGCTTCCCCCTTCATTTCTACACAAAAAAACGCCGCTTTTCGTCATAGAAAAGAGGCGCGGGGTATCATCCGTCCTCTTATCTCTCAGACGAATGTCTGTTGGATGTAGCACCGTGCCGGATGGTCGGTTGCTGCGGCGTCTTCGGGCCAATTCCCTCTGCCAACTCACGATAAGAGTCATATGTGGTTGTTGTGTTCGATGTTGATTCGAATATTACGCCCGTCTTAAATCATCTGTCAATTCCAATTTTTAGTGAAAAACCATTTAAAAGACCGCCATCTATAGAAGCGGATTTCAAAAAAAATAAATTTTCAAAAAATTATTTGACATCACGTCCATCTCATGTAAAAATTGCAATTAGATTTCACAATTTCATCCAATTCTTATCAAGAGCAGACGGAGGGACGAGCCCTATGATGTCGCAGCAACCGACCAGTTGGCACGGTGCTAATTCTTGCAGCTAACACGCTGACAGATAAGAGTCCACGCGCAATTTTTCATGGTCTCTTGTCATTGACGAGGGACCATTTTTGTATTTTTTAACAAGGGAGAGACGACAATCATGGCGTACATTACCGCAACTTACCAACTCGGCGTGACCGATCAGTTACCAAAACGGGCAGAGCAAATCGCCCTCGGTCTGACGGTCGGCTCATGGACCGATTTGAATCACTTGGAACAACAACAGCTTGAATCCTTTAAAGGACAAGTCGTCCATACGGAAGAACACGACGGAAAAGGGTATGTCACGATCCGTTATCCGGAACACAACGTCTCACGAGACTTTTCGGCGATTTTGACGACCGTCTTCGGCAAGCTGTCACTCGACGGTCAAATCAAACTGACGGATCTTCAGCTTCCCGCTTCGTTCACACCGGATTTCCCCGGTGCTAAATTCGGCATCGAGGGCGTCCGCCAATTGATCCAAGTCCATGATCGCCCCCTGTTGATGAGCATCTTCAAAGGCGTCATCGGACGGGATCTCGTTTTTTTACGGGAACAACTGGAAGCCCAGCTCGCCGGCGGGATTGATCTCGTCAAGGATGACGAAATCTTATACGACAATCCGCTGACACCGGCACTCGACCGGGCGCGGATTGGACGGGAAGTCCTCGATGCACACTATGAACGGACCGGTAAACGGGCCCTTTATGCGATTACATTGAGTGGTCCGGTCTTCCGCTTGAAAGAGCAGGCGAAACGACTGGTCGAAGCCGGAGCGACAGCCCTCCTGCTCAACACGTTTACATACGGGCTTGATGTCTTGCGGGAACTGGCAGCCGATCCGGAAATCCCGGTCCCGATCTTTAATCATCCGGCGTTGAGCGGTGCCTTGATCGCCAGTCCCGAGTACGGGATTGCCGCCCCGGTCCTGCTCGGAACGTTGCCGCGGATTGCCGGTGCCGACTTGACACTGTTCCCGTCGCCGTACGGGAATGTCGCCCTCGCCAAAGACTTGGCCCGCGGGATTGCCGTCGAAGCGACCCGAATCGGTGAGACCAAAACAATTCTCCCGGTCCCGTCCGCCGGAATCCACCCGGGTCTCGTCGCCCAGCTTGTTCGTGATTTCGGCGTCGATTCCGTCATCAATGCCGGAGGCGGTGTCCACGGTCATCCGCAAGGTGCTGCGGCCGGAGTCATCGCTTTCCGCCAGGCACTGGGCGCAGCACTGGCCGGCGAATCACTGACAAGTGCCGCCCACCGGCACGAGGAATTACGTGTCGCTCTCGATGCTTGGGGGATCACGAAATGACGATCCGGATTTTATGTGACTTTGACGGAACAGTAACGGAGCACGATAATATCATCGCCTTGATGCAGGAGTTCGCTCCGCCGGAAAAATTTGAACCGTTAAAACAAGGTGTGCTCGACCGGTCGCTCTCGATTCAATCCGGCGTCGGACAGATGTTTCAGCTGCTTCCGTCCAGTCAAAAACAGGACTACATTGATTTCTTGATGACACAGGCAGTCATTCGTCCCGGCTTCGACACCTTACTCGCTTTTGCCAAATCAAACGAGATTGATTTTTCCATCGTCAGCGGCGGGATCGACTTTTTTGTCCAGCCGATTCTTGCGGATGTACTGACGGACGAAGCGATTTATTGCAACGGCAGTGACTTCAGCCAGGAGACGGTTCGAATCGAATGGCCGCATGCCTGCGACGCGGCCTGTACAAATCAATGCGGCTGTTGCAAAACCTCGATCGCCCGGAAGCTGAAGCAGAACGGTGACACGATCATCGCGATCGGCGACTCCGTAACAGATTTTGAACTGGCTAAGCAGGCGGATCACGTTTATGCACGGGATTATCTGATCACGCTATGTGAACAGCACGGCATCCCGTATACGCCGTTTGAAAACTTTCATGACATATTGAATCATCTGCAGACAAAGGTGGTGTACACATGACCTTCTTAAAACGATATGAAGAATTACGTGCCGTCAAACAGGAACTTGCAGCACGCGACTGGTTCCCCGGCACAAGCGGCAATCTCGCCATCCGGACAGCCGATCAACCGACTGAATTTCTCGTGACGGCAAGCGGGAAGGACAAACGGCAGGATACACCGGACGACTTCGTCCATGTCGACGCGTCCGGTCAACTGATCGGCGAACAGACGGGTCGTCCCTCTGCCGAAACGTTGCTCCACGTCGAGGTCTTCAACCGAACGACTGCCGGGTGTTCCCTTCACGTCCATACGATTGACAATAATGTCATTTCGGAACTGTACGGCGACCAAGGCGAGATTCGGTTTGCCGGTCAGGAAATCATCAAGGCACTCGGCCGTTGGGAAGAAGATGCGGAAGTCCGTGTGCCGATTATCCCGAACCATGCCGACATTCCGACGCTTGCCGCTGCCTTTGCAGCACATGTACATGCCGAGAGCGGCGCCGTCCTGATTCGCAATCACGGCATCACCGTCTGGGCACCGACTGCCTTTGAAGCGAAAAAACAGTTGGAAGCATTCGAGTTTTTGTTCAGTTACACCTTAAAACTACAAACGTGCCGACAGGCGATTCATTAAAAGGAGGAATTTACAATGGCAACAGTACTTTTCCAACAGACAAACGAACGGTATACGGATCAAAATGAGGTCTCTTCATTCCTTGCTTCACGCGGCGTCTTATATGAACAATGGGACGTCTCGAAGTTACCGGGCGACCTCGTCGAGAACTTTACATTAACGGATGACGACAAACAGACGATCTTAACGACATTCGCGGACGAGATTAAAGATGTTTCGGAACGTCGCGGTTACCAGACGGCTGACATCATCGCACTGTCGGATACGACACCGAATCTCGATGAATTACTCGTCAACTTCCAAAAAGAACACCATCATACCGATGACGAGGTCCGCTTCATCGTCAGCGGCCATGGCGTGTTTGCGATTAAAGACGAGGAGGTCGGCTATTACAACATCGAGCTCAATCCCGGTGATTTGATTTCCGTTCCCGTCAATACGCGCCACTACTTCACGCTCCAGGAAGACCGGAAAGTGGTGGCGATCCGAATCTTCGTCACGACGGACGGCTGGGTGCCGATTTACGAGCGGGACGCCCTGTCTTCAGCAAACTAATTCAGTCCGGTCCGGCCCAAGTCTTCTAGCAATAGAGGACCTGGGCTTTTTTTGTACGGAAACGTCGTCTGACAAACATGTTTGAGGAAAGCGCGTGTACGGAAGCATTTCCTATTCTAGAAACATGCCGTTTGTTTCGTCCATCTCCGATATAATGAAGAAAAGGACACAAAAAGGAGCTGACGTGTATGATGATTCGTCTCGTTCAAGAAACCGACTTACCGGACGTGCTCGCCATATATAATGAAGGAATCGAAGACCGGATCGCGACGCTCGAGACGGATACGAAAGATCTCGCCTTCATGCAGCAATGGTTCAGTGAACGCTCCGAGCGACATGCCGGTTACGTTGCCTATGAAGGGGCAAAGATTCTTGGCTTCATTTCGCTCGATGCCTACAATCCGCGTCCCGTCTATCAGTCCGTCGGCGAACTGTCCGTCTACATCACACGGACCCACCGCGGACAAGGAATCGGAAAACGACTACTCGACATCATCGAAGAACATGCAATCATTCACGGCATGCATAAGCTGATTCTCTTTACGTTCCCCTTCAACCGGATCGGACAAAAACTCTACATCAAAGCCGGATTCCGAATCGTCGGTACCTTTAAAGAACAAGGAATGTTAAACGGGTATTACGTCGATGTCCTGGCCATGGAAAAAATTCTCCCTAAACCGGACCAATGATGTTTTGGATTAAAGGTTCGGCAAGTCGGGAATATGAGACGAGGAAGATTCGTACAAGAAAGGAAGATTGCCTGTGAACATCCAGCAAATTCGAAATGCGACACTCGTCTTGACCTATGCCAACCAAGTTTTTTTAATTGATCCTTTTCTCGGTGAAAAGGGTTCGCTTCCTCCGTTCGACCATACACCGAACACCCACCGCAACCCCCTTGTCGACTTACCGGTCGATGTCTCGACCTTACTCGACCCGGATGCCGTCTTCGTGACACATCTTCACGCCGATCATTTCGATGAGGCCGCAAAACAATTGTTACCGAAGACGGTTCCGCTCTATGCTCAAAACGCGACGGACGCCTCTGTCATTAAAGAGGCCGGTTTCACCGACGTTCAGCCGTTCGACCAGGGTGTGACACTCCGTGATGTCAAAGTTTTCCGCACGAACGGTCAACACGGTGTCGGCGAAATCGGACAACGGATGGGACACGTATCCGGTCTCGTCTTTACACATCCCGATGAGCCGACGCTCTATATCGCCGGTGATACGATTTGGTGTGACGACGTCGATTCTGCGATTGATACCTATGCACCGGATGTCATCGTCGTCAATAGTGGTGCCGCCCAGTTCCAGACCGGTGAACCGATCACGATGTCGGAACGTGATTTATTAGCGGTCCACGCGGCAGCGGCTGAAGCGACGATCATCGTCTCGCATCTCGAAGCTGTCAATCACTGCCTGCTCCGCCGCGATATGATCGCTGACTTTTTAGCAGCAAATCATCTCTCCGCTCACTTTTTGATTCCGGACGACGGCGAGACGCTCTCCTTTTAAGTCTCTCCTTCGAGAGTCGTATGAATACAAAAAAACCGGACGTTTTCCGTTTCCCTAAAAGGAAGAGGAACAGCGTCCGGTTTTTTCATGTTCATTCTTGCGGAATGACAAGACCGAGTAATCGGGCAAATGCGATTGCTTGTCCTTCCGTCACGATCGCCCCTGTCAAAAAGCGTGGATCAATCGTAATCCCCGAGACGTCCGCTTGTCGCAAATCGAGTCCTTTTAACGGAGTTTCAACCCACTGGCTTTCCATCAATTCAACATCCTCAAAACGTAAATCGATGAGTTTCCCTTCGAAGAATTGTGTCTCCCGCATCGCCGTCTGCTCGAACGTTACTTGTCGGAGCGATGTCCGAATCACTTGTAAGTAATTCGCCTGGCATGCTTTTACCGTGACATGATCAAGCGTCGTTTCTTCTAATTGAACCCCCGTCAGGCGACAGTCCTGAAACAGAACGCGATGAAAACGACTGTCACGGAACTGACAACCCGTCAAATCACACTGCTCAAATCGGACATTTTCAAATGACGCGCGATCAAACACGAGACCCGCAAATGAGACATTCCGAAAACAGACTTGATTGGCATCGATCCGCTCCGTCAGCTCGATGGGTAACGTTTCTTTTTCATACAGCATTTGATACAAGTACGGATCATCGATTTCGATTTCTGCAAATGTTTCGACTGCTAAATTATTCGGGACATCCGGTAGATGGATCATCGGTTTTTTCTTCATTCTCTCCCAACCCTTCTTCTTCTCAGTCCTTAGTGTACCAAACCTGTTACCTAAATATGACTCAAGAGGATGATTTCTAAAGTCATGCTGCGCTCTAAAAAGTGATGACATGTACACTCTTTTTCAATTTTTGATTTGAGACACTTTGAGACCGTGCTAGAATCAACATAAATAAAATAAGAACAAACGTTCTAAAAGGAGTGATTTTCGTGTCTTCTGATGCGGACTTTCCAAACCAACGTATTTTTTGCGTGGATAGTGTCTCTTTTTATGCCAGTTGCGAGTGCCATTACCGAAATCTACCACCATTAACAACAAAATTAGCCGTCGTTTCCGATTTAAAACGGAGCGGCTCCGTCATTTTAGCGGCGAGCCCTGCTTTGAAGACGCTTGGTATCAAAACGGCAAGTCGTCTCTACCAGATTGAACAACTCCCGTACAAGGAACGAAAGCAGATTCACCTCGTCGAACCACGCATGTTATGCTACATGAAAACGTCGATTCGTGTCCTCGATGTGCTCCATCAATTCGGACCACCGGAAGCAATCCGGGTATACTCGATTGACGAAAGTTTCATTGACATGACGGGAACGGAGCACCTCTTCGGTACGGATTTTGAAGCTGCTAACCAATTACAGTCAGCTATCCTGGAACAAACCGGCATTCACGTCCGAATCGGGATTGGTCCTAATAACGTCATCGCGAAACTTGCCCTTGATTTACTCGGGAAAAAACAGGGCATTGCGCGTTGTGGTTATGCTGATGTCCCCCGTCTCTTACATGACTTTCCCGTTCGCAAGATGTGGGGGATTGGTCATCAAATGGAGCACCATCTGAATCAATTAGGCATCGAGACGATCGGCGATTTGGCGGCCGCACCATTAGAAACACTACACGAACGTTTTGGTGTCATCGGTGCCGAACTTTGGCATCATGCATGGGGCATCGATCAATCTCCGACGACGATTGATCCGACCGCTTTATTTCGTCCGGCATCATCCCGACAGAAGACGGTTGGTCATGGCGTGACACTGATGCGTGATTATTACGAATACGACCAGATTCGGCTGGTCTTAAGTGAGCTCGCAAGCGATGTCGCAGCCCGCGTCCGCTTTTCCAATCAACTTGGATGGACGGTTCACTTAGGTGTCCGTTACTCGAGACATATCGTCCGGGCAGGATTTTCAAAGCAACTCCGACTCCCTTATCCGACTTCAGACGAACGGATTATCCTGCGGCATATCCTTCAGCTGTTCGAGCCGAACTGGCTCGAACACGAACCGATTCGTTTTTTGTCCGTCTCGCTCGGTCAACTTGTCCCCGACCAAGGTGCACTGCAACTGTCGTTGTTCGAAGACAATACCCGTGTTTGGAAACGCAAACGCTTGTTAAAGGCAATCGATCATGTCAACGTCCGTTACGGGAAGGGAACCATCCGCCTCGCTGTTTCTTTTCTTGATACAAGTGTCGCCAAGCGCCGCCTCCGCTTCGTCGGTGGTCATCCGGGAGGTGACGGCAATGACACGGTATCGTGACCGTGGCAATTTAAAATGGATTCCGTTTTTGATGCCGGAGTACATTCAACTGTTGCGCGACTATTATAAAGATACGCATCGTTTAACACTACCGCCCATCGATGAACAACTTCAAGAATCATGGCAATTCATCCTCGAAGAAGCATTAATGGAAGGAAAAGAACTTGAAATCACGTATTATAAGGAAGGAAGCTATATCACACTGACCGGATTCATCGAACGAATCGAGCGCGAACGAGGACTTCTGTACGTCCGGAGTCAAAATTCGATCGAAATTCCCCTGATGCGACTAGTTCGGATTGAAAACGGGTAGGAGTGACAGTGGGCTTCAATAATGCACTTATCTCTTGAATTATGATTTGAAAGAAGGAATGTTTGTATGTTTGAATGGTTTACTTCACTCCCCGTCGTGATCCAGGCATTACTCGCCGGGATGATGACATGGGGCTTGACCGCACTTGGGGCGGCACTTGTTTTCGTCTTTACGACAATTGAAAAAAAGGTCATGAATATGATGCTCGGCTTCGCCGCCGGTGTCATGATCGCTGCGTCCTTTTGGTCACTGCTCGCTCCGGCGATTGAATTTACGGAACAGGATGGTGGCATCGCCTGGCTTCCGGCTGCAATCGGATTTTTAGCAGGTGGCTTCTTCGTTCGCTTACTCGACTTCGTAACACCACATTTACACTTATCCGCACCACTTGAAAATGCAGAAGGCCCTTCGACCGGTCTTAAAAAGGCAACTCTGCTCTTTTTAGCGATCACCTTACACAACATCCCGGAAGGTCTAGCAATCGGTGTCGCTTTTGGTGCTGCTGCGTTAAATATGGACGGGGCGACAGTCGCTGGTGCTTTGACGCTCGCACTCGGAATCGGAATTCAAAATATGCCGGAAGGTGCTGCCTTATCGATTCCGCTTCGTGGTGAAGGCATGTCACGCCGTCGCGCTTTCAATTACGGTCAAATGTCCGCCATTGTTGAACCGATTGCGGCAATGATCGGGGCGGCTGCCGTTTTCTTCATTCAACCGTTACTGCCTTACGCACTCGCCTTTGCAGCCGGCGCGATGATTTTTGTTGTCGTTGAGGAATTGATTCCTGAATCACAAGCTGAAAACGGCTCGGATTTAGCGACACTCGGTCTAATGGTCGGCTTTACCGTCATGATGATTCTTGATGTCGCCTTAGGCTAAAAACAAACTGATTGAACAAAAAAAAACTCCTTCATCGCCGGTGAAGGAGTTTTCAGATTGATATTGGAATGACTTTTGAGTCCTTACCTTTCAACGTGTACCTTTAATTATTTTTTGAGGATGCGCATCGCATTTAAAACAGCCAGGACGGTTACACCAACATCCGCAAACACAGCTTCCCACATCGTCGCGAAACCAAATGCACCAAACAGGAGAAACACGGCTTTCACGCCAAGTGCGAAGAAAATGTTTTGATAGACAATTTTTCGTGTCGCACGGGCAACCTCAATTGCTTCGACCAACTGCTTTGGTTCATCTGTCATGAGGACGATATCTGCGGCTTCAATCGCCACATCACTGCCGAGTCCGCCCATCGCGATTCCGACATCGGCTCGTGTCAAAACAGGGGCATCATTGATGCCGTCGCCAACAAAGGCCACTTTTCCATCCGCTTGCTTCAAAATCAGTTCGAGTTGTTCGACTTTTTGATCAGGTAATAGTTCTGCTGCAACTTCGTCAATCCCGATTTGACGACCAATCACTTCTGCTGTTGCCAGGCGGTCCCCTGTTAACATAATCGTTTTCTTCACACCGAGTGCCTTGAGGCGAACAAGTGCTTCAACCGTGCTGTCTTTAATGTGATCAGCAATTCGGATGTAGCCCAGGTACGTATCATTGCGTGCGACATGAACGTACGTCCCGTCTGCCGTTTGATCAAGCGTCTCATAACCAAGTTCGTTGAACCAACGGGCATTCCCGGCACGAATCGTATCCGTTCCGAAGCGACCGACGACACCTGATCCTGCGACTTCGCGATACTCTTGAACGGATTCCGTCACTTCACCATAACTTGCATATGTCCGTTGGATGGACTTTGCAATCGGATGATTCGAATGCTGTTCAACAAGCGTTGCCACTTTCAATAATTCTTCGTCTGAACAGGCAACCGGGCGGAGTTCCGTCACTTCAAAGACCCCTTCTGTCAAGGTCCCTGTTTTATCAAAAACGACCGTATCCAGCTGTTGTAATGACTCGAGGTGATTTCCACCCTTCACGAGAATCCCTCGTTTTGAAGCGGCACCAATTCCACTGAAGAACCCGAGCGGAATTGAAATGACGAGCGCACAGGGACAACTGATGACAAGAAAAACAAGTGCCCGGTAAATCCAGTCCTCCCATGTCGCACCCGTGACAAACAATGGAGGCAAGACAGCAAGCAATGTCGCAATCCCGACGACTGCCGGTGTGTAGACACGAGCAAATCGGGTGATGAATTTTTCCGTCGGCGCCTTGTGGCGCGAAGCATTTTCAACGAGATCAAGAATTTTTGCGACCGTTGACTCACTATAGAGACGGTCGACTTGAATCAACAGTCGCCCATCTGTATTGATCGTTCCTGCAAGAATCGTATCGTTCGTGCGGACACGTCGTGGTACTGATTCTCCCGTCAAGGCGACGGTATCGATGAATGCTTCTCCTTCAAGGATTGTTCCGTCGAGCGGAATCTTTTCGCCCGGTCGGACTAAAATTCGTTGCCCGACCTTCACTTGTAACGGACTAATCGTTTGTCCATTTTCAAGAGTTGCCGTCTCAGGACGAATATCCATTAATTCAGCAATCGATTTGCGGGATTGATCGACTGCCCGGTGTTGGAAAAACTCACCGACTTGATAAAACAGCATGACGGCGACCGCTTCCGGGTACTCGCCAATTAGAAAAGCACCAACCGTCGCGATGACCATCAAGAAATTTTCATCAAATACTTGTCCCTGACGAATATTTCGGATCGCGTTTCGTAACACATCCCAACCGATTAAGAAGTAAGCCAGCGCAAATGAGATAAGTTCAATTGAGCTCGGTAAAAAGAAGGCACTGATGAAGGCAACCCCACCGATGCTGTATTGAATCTTTTTCATTTTCGTTAAAAATGGACCGTGGTCATGAACATGACTTTCGTCAGATGGAACGTCACGAGAGACTTCGACGTTCGGCTCTAATTCTTGTACCCGTTTGACGACCGCATCGTATGTTGCGTCATCCGGTGCCTCTCCTTGATAAGTGATATAAAGCTTTTGTCCCGTAAAATCAAGATTTGCCGCTTCGATTCCTTCGACAGTCGAAACACCACGCTCGACCTTCGCCGCACAATTGGCACAATCAATTCCTGAAATTCGTAATCGCTCAGTTTTCGTTTCCATTCCTCCACCTCATTCAAATGTTCGTTTGATTATAAGTCCATCCTACTCTTTTTTTATTCATTCGACAAGGTGTTTTCGTTATCGGTCTTGCGCCCGATATTCAGATTAGTTCTATCTCAGAAGAATGAAACATGATATGTTTTTAGATAGTAAAATATAGAAGGAGAATAACATGACTATCATTGAATTACTTAAAGCACTCTTACTCGGTTTCGTCGAAGGGATGACGGAATTCGCCCCTGTCTCTTCAACTGGTCATATGATCATCGTCGACGATATGTGGCTTCAAACTTCAGAATTCTTAACTCAGTATTCCGCGAACACCTTTAAGATTGTCATTCAGCTCGGATCAATCCTTGCCGTCATCGTCGTCTTTTGGAAACGGTTGTTCAGCTTAATCGGACTCTATAAAATCGAAGGCGAGCATGATGCGACGGGCACACACAAATTAAAATTGCGTCACGTTTTAATCGGACTGCTTCCTGCTGCCGTGCTCGGTTTATTGTTCGAAGACTTCATCGATGAAAATCTCTTTTCGATTGATACCGTCATCATCGGTCTCGCTGTCGGTGCCATCTTGATGATTGCAGCAGATAAACTCGGTCCAAAAGAACCGAAAACGACGACACTCGACCAAATTACTTACCGTCAAGCAGCACTCATCGGATTGTTCCAATGTATTTCACTTTGGCCAGGATTTTCGCGTTCCGGTTCAACGATTTCCGGCGGTGTCTTCCTCGGGATGAATCACCGGACGGCGGCTGACTTTACGTTCATCATGGCCGTACCGATCATGTTCGGGGCCAGTTTCCTCTCGCTCGTCAAAAACTGGAATTACATCGAAATGGCTCACCTCAATTTTTACATCGTCGGTTTTGTTGCATCGTTCGCGTTTGCGCTACTATCGATTCGTTTCTTCTTGAAACTGATCAATAAAATCAAACTTGTTCCGTTTGCGATCTATCGCCTTGTCTTAGCTGGGATTCTTGCAATCGTCGTTTACATGTAAGAAACAAAAAAACTATCAGTTTTTTGCTGATAGTTTTTTGTTTTTTTGAAACTTATTGAAACCGTTTAGGGTATATAGTAGATGAGATACAGAAAAAGGAGTGAACGAATTATGGCACGTAGAAATCGTGGGGGTTCTAAATTACCTCTCATCATCGGAATTGCTGTTGTTGTCATCATTGCATTTTTAGCAATCGGACAATACAACAGTCTCGTAAACGTCGAAGAAGATGTTTCGAACAAATGGTCACAAGTCGATAACCAAATTAAACGACGGGCGGATCTCATCCCGAATCTCGTCGAGACTGTTAAAGGTGTCGCTGGTCAAGAAGAAAAAGTTTACGGCGATATCGCAGAAGCACAAGCCGGCCTCGCCCGCGCTGCTTCGACAGAACAACGGATTGAAGCCGACCAGCAAGTCACGTCTTCTCTCCGTGGATTAATCGCCTTACAAACGACGTATCCGGACCTCAAATCAAGTGAACGATTCCAATCATTGATGGATACTCTTGAAGGGACAGAAAACCGTCTCGGTATCGCACGGAAAGATTACAACGATTCAGTCACACTCTACAATAAGAAACGTCGCAGTTTCCCAACTTCGCTTTATGCTTCGGCGTTTGGTTTTGATAAAAAACCATACTATGAAATTTCAGAAAGCGACCGCGAAAACCCAACGGTCGATTTCAACAGTGATTCGAAATGATTTGGCGAAGAACGCGCCTCCTTTTGAGTGCGTTCCTCGTTTTCTTCCTTCTGACTCCGACTGCCGAAGCCGTATCAGAACGCACGGGAGCCGCTTTCTTCATCCAAGATGATGCAAAGTTGCTGACCGCGTCGGAAGAAGCGGAACTCGCTCGTCTTGGTCAGGAACTCGAACAATATACGACCGCACAAGTCGTTTTAAAAACTGTCCCCGACTTAAAAGGACAGGACTTGAGCACGTATGCGAATGAAACCTTCCGTGCCCAAGGGATTGGACAAGAAGGAAAAGATAACGGTGTCATGGTGATCGTGGCACCAAACGAAAAAAGCCGGAATTTCCGGATTGAAGTTGGCTACAAGCTTGAGGGTGTCCTGACCGATATCACGGCAGGCCGGATCCTCGACCAATATGCCGTTCCTTATCGTGACGAAGGCGATTACGGAAAAGCAGCTTCAGAAACCTATAAAGCCGTCATCAGTGTCGTCTCGAAGGAACAGTCACTCGAATCACAAGATCCGCCTAAAGCGAATGCTGAAGAGGGATTGAGTCTTTGGGTCAAAATCGTCATCGGTGCAGGCCTTGTCCTGTTATTGTTCTTGGATATGAAATTTACAGGTGGCATGTTCTTCTTCGCAATCATCAACATTCTGTCAGCCGTTATGCGCGGCGGTGGCGGTGGTGGTGGTGGAAGTCGTGGTGGCGGCGGTAGTTCCGGCGGCGGTGGCGCAGAAAGGTAGGAACAATAATGAACGGATTATACATGGTTCTTATTTTTTACGGCGTGATGACCGTCGTCGGCTTCTTCTCGATGTGGTCCGATAAACGTCGCGCGAAACAACACGCGCAACGGACGCCGGAAGCTACATTGCTTTGGATTGCCTTTCTCGGAGGTGCGCTCGGTTCATTACTCGGGATGCAACTCGTACGTCATAAAACACGCAAACCGAAATTCCAGTTACTTGTCCCGCTTGCTCTTTTGTTACACGCGACGGGCTGGGTTTTGTTCATGACAGCATGATCGATCGTTTTACTTTTCGTTTCAATCACCCGATAAAGAAGATAGAGGATTCGATTTTCTTCGAATTCTCTATCTTTTTTTAGTTTGGTCAATAGCGTATTAAATGTTTGAATTCAGGTTACATTTCAATTATCTTTGGGTAAAGTATTTAACCAATTTAATAAATACATCTTTTTTTAGATGTATCTCTCTACAGGAAAGGTGGAAATCATTTTATGTGGCATCCTTGCGCCGAATGTACGACAACGATTCGTTTTATAGAGGCCGGCTCCTTACATATCCAGTCGAGCATCCCTCAAGTTTATTCGTACACATCGTTTAACCAGTTAGAGGAGCTTCTTGAATCAAC
Source organism: Exiguobacterium sp. s127 (assembly GCF_018618695.1). Classification (NCBI taxonomy): domain Bacteria; kingdom Bacillati; phylum Bacillota; class Bacilli; order Caryophanales; genus Exiguobacterium; species Exiguobacterium sp. s127. The sequence goes on from NZ_JACSMO010000006.1 coordinate 28,959, forward strand.
GTTACAGATTAATGATGTTCCCGTCTCATGTCGAAAAGATGGATCGCGCTTTTCTACCCCAATGCTTCTCGCTTCTGTTCTACTCGAGCAATTACGTCATCGTCAAGCCATCGACTTCATCCAAACAGGTAACATGACGAGTCACCTGCAACCGATTTACGATATTCAGGCCAACACGCTGTTCGCGAATGAGGCACTCCTTCGCGCCGCTGATCACAATGTCTCGATGTCACCAGGTATTCTTTTTTCGACTGCTTCAAAGATGGGACTCCACTCACGACTTGATCAACGCGCACGCGAAGAAGCGATTCGCGCGACACATCATATTGGCGGAACAGAGAAAACATTCATCAACTTCCTTCCCTCGACGATTTATAACCCAGAATACTGCCTTCGTCATACGTTCGAAATCGTTGAACGATATAATGTCGACCCGAGTCGTCTTGTGTTTGAAGTCGTCGAAACGGAAAAAATTGAAGACGTCAATCACTTGAAACATGTCTTCGAACAATATAAAAAACAAGGGATACAAGTCGCGCTTGATGATGTCGGCGCCGGCTTCTCGACACTCGATATGTTGACGTTGTTGCAACCGGACTATATCAAAATCGATCGGTCTTTCATCTCGAACTGTGATACGGTCGCAGAAAATGAAGCCTTCTTACGAAAAGCTCGCCATCTTACGAAAGAAATGGGAATCAAGATTTTAGCAGAGGGCATCGAACGCGAGGAAGAACTCGAGCTTTGCCGGCAGCTTAGTTTCGATCTTGGCCAAGGATATCTGCTTGGTCGCCCTGCACCTTACGCACAATTCGCAAAGGCACAATAACAAGAAAAACAGCCCCCATTTTTTAAGCAGGGGCTGTTTTTTCATGAAGTTGTGATGATCTCGACATCATTTTGCTTAAGCACGCCCAGTAAACGTGCTGGCGATAAATCCGTCTCAATCAACTGACATAATGGTTCTTGTCCGATTCGTGCTGCCAACTGACTAAGTTCTACCGATGTCAGTCCTAAATCAAGACTCGTTATCGGTTGTCCGTTTTTTTGTAAATACGTCCGCAACTCGTTGTATGCTTCACTTTCACCCAACAACTGCTCCTGGACCAAGAGACCATATCCGACCTTACTTCCGTGTAAAATTGAATGTGTTGATGCAAAAGGAGACATCGCATTATGGACACCATGACCAATTGCCCCACGCGTCGCATCATCACCAAACCCGCCGACACTACCCGCTAACGGAATGACGGTTTCCACCAAGTGTTCGATGCTGGACGGATACGCCCGAAAAATCTCCTCGCTGATTGGTGTTTTTAAGATGAGGTCTTTGCACTGCTCCGCAACCCGTAAAGCCATTTCAATGATTGGATTCTCCACTGTGATCCCACTTAAAGCACGTGCCTCATACCATTTTGCAAGTGTGTCTACGAGACCCGCGACAAAATAATCATAGGGGCTCGCCGACAGAATCCGATGGTCGAGTAAAAGTGCCTCGATGACAACCGGCAGCGTATCAAAACGAAGATATTGACCTTGCGTGTCGTACATGACGCTAAGTGGCGTCCACGGCGCACAATTCGAGATGATCGTCGGAATGACAATCAAAGGTCGGTTCAATTGAACAGCAACTTTCTTTGCCGTATCAATCAATGATCCGCCCCCTAACGCAACGATGACGTCATATGTCGCACATGCCTTGACTAATTCCGCGACTTGAAAATCCGTACAATGCCCTTGAAACAGGACTTTCGGTAATGCTGGCAAGTAAGGATTCGCCGCTTGTAAGGCTTTTGCTCCGTGTAGTAGCACGCCACTCCGCTTCCCGAGCAACGTGTCAAGCTGAGATACGGCTTCTTTTTCATGTATGTATTGCAAAACTGCTTGACGAATCATCTAAATCCCCTCATTCCATTATTTGTTATTGCTCAGTATACGCAGACTGTTCCTTTCTTACAACCCCTCATTTCATTCGATTTTCATACTGAATAAGCGTACACTTATGAAGATAAAACGATTACATGAAGGAGGACTTCCACTCATGCAACACGTCACACTCAACAACGGTCTAAGTATGCCTCAACTCGGTTACGGTGTTTTTAAAGTACCCGAAGAAGAAGTGTATCAAGCAGTACTGGAAGCGTTACGTGCCGGCTATCGTTCAATCGATACGGCGATGATTTATGAAAATGAAGCAGGTGTCGGACGCGCATTACGTGACTCTGGAATTCCGCGCGAAGAAATTTTTCTGACGACGAAAGTTTGGAATGCGGATCAAGGATATGCAGAAACGCTCGCAGCCTTCGAAACAAGCCTCACTAAACTCGGGGTCGATTATGTCGATTTATATCTTATCCATTGGCCGATGCCGAACGAAGATCGTTACGTGGACACATGGCATGCGCTCGAAGAACTGTACAAGCAAGGAAAAACGAAAGCCATCGGTGTTTCGAACTTCCATATCCCCCACTTAAAGCGGATTCTGGAAGAAGGAACCGTCGTACCTGCTGTCAATCAGATTGAATTACATCCGTTCTTAAGTCAGGAAGAAATTCGGACGTTTTGTAAGGAACACGACATTTTAGTTGAAGCATGGAGTCCGCTCATGAAGGGACGCGACGCCTTGACTGAACCTGTCATCACGGACATCGCGACGACAAAAGACAAAACACCAGCCCAAGTCATTCTCCGCTGGCACATTCAACACGGGATTATCGCAATTCCGAAATCGGTCACGCCGAGTCGAATTCGTGAAAACCTGGCAGTCTTTGACTTCGAACTTTCAGCAACTGAGATGCAACAACTTGATGCGTTAAATCAAAATCAACGAACCGGTTCGAATCCGGATGAAATGCATAAAAAATAATCAAAAAAGGGAGGGCCGTTTTCGGCTCCTCCCTTTTAGTGACTTTTTCAAGAGCGGATTAACGATCGAGATTGTTTCCGTGATCTTGCTCGGCTACATCATCCGAGTGTGACTGCGTCTGTTTCTTATTTTCTTCATCACGCTCAGAGTCGAGCCGTTTGAAATCGTCATCGCGACGCATCGCAATGTCCGGCTTGCGGTCCTGTTCTACTTTTGCCCGATTGATGGCTTGTTCGTCTTGCGGCATCTGATCCGTTCCGGCTCGGTGTAAATCAACTTCGGCATGTTCTTCCTTAGAGTCCCGATCGACATCAAGCGTATTCCCTGAACCGAGTTGGGCATTTGAATTTGCAGCGCTCGATGTGTGCGTCTCATCATAACTGCCGTAACGGACTTTGACATCTTCATGTGTATTGTCCGTATTCAAATGCGGATCAAACTGAATATCCTGAACCTCAATCAGAAGTACGAATCCGCCGCCCTCGACTTCGACTTTACGTTCTTCTACATCTTCTGCAGGTAAATCAAGTGAGTCGAACAATTGATCGACTTCTTGATCGCGCCCTTTGTTGCCGCGGATCCGATCCATCCAAGATGGTTTTGTCGCCGCAATTTCCGCGTCCATTTGACTGCGGACGAGTTCGATATCTGATTTTTCCTTGACGATGACATAAAAATCTTCTTCACGGTGCCCCTGAATATGCAATTCATCCATTTTCGAGATTAACTCTTCTTCCGAGTAATACGTACCGATGTATTGTTTCGTTTTCATATGAATCTCCCCTTATGTTCGTTTTGTCGTACAACGTATCCTTATAAGGAGTATTTCCTGTTTCTCTGTAAAATATGCCAACAAGTCGGCTCTTCCATAAAAAAATAATCTATTTGACATGTTTATTCGCCAATCAGCTTTAATCCGACCGTCGCACTAAGAATCAGACCGATACATACTATCCGCTTCCAGTCTTTCGCTTCCTGATAAAAAATCATACTCAGTACTGTTCCACCGGCTGCCCCGATTCCTGTCCAGACAGCGTAAGCTGTTCCCATCGGCAATCCGTTCATCGCAAGTGTCAGAAAAACAAAACTCAAGCCGAATCCGCCAAACATCAATAGACCATTCTTGAACGTTTTATGCTGATTAAACGTATTGATGAAAACGACACCCAGCATTTCAAACAATCCGGCAATAATGACAAATAACCAACTCATTCTTCCACCTCCCCACTGACTAATTTCAATCCGATGACACCCATCAAAAGCACACCAATCAATCCTAACTTCATGACTGACGCACTTTGGTCAAATAAAATGATGTCCAATATGACCGTCCCGACTGTTCCAAGGCCGACGAAGACCGCATAAACTGTTCCAACCGGCAAATGGTTACTCGCCTTAATCAAGACAGCAAAGCTGATGATGATGCTGATGATTGTTCCCATCCATTCAAGTACGCTATCTGCATGTTTCAAACCGACTACCCAAGCAACTTCAAAAAAGGAAGCCACTAGAATTCCTAACCAGTATTTCGTCATCACTTTTCCTCCTAACATTCATCCTAAAAAATAAAAAAAGCCCGGAAGCAGGCGTCTAGACGCTCTACTCCCGGGCTTTTATCCCTCCGTTGCATGAGGTGTACTCATGTGCCTCCCTCGGTCCAAGTCTACGTTGCCGTACGGAACCCTAGAGGCTAGCTATTTCGTTCGATGTCTTCACCCTAGCACGCTTGATTTTATGTGTCAAACAGGAGAATCCACTACCGTTAGCCAATATAGATAAGTGAATCAATGAAAGAGGAGGGTCTCATCATGCGCTACAAAATCAACGATCAACTTCGGATTCGACGTTTCACACCAGAAGATTTGGAAGCTGTCCATTCCTATGCCTCACAACCAATCGCCAGTCAGTATCAGTCGTGGGGACCGAACTCTGAGAGTGATACAAAACAGTTTTTACACGATGCACTTGAAAGTGAACTCGAAAGTCCACGTCGTCGCTATGTCTTCGCCGTCACCTTTCCTGACGATCATGTCATTGGCGCGGGAGAGCTCATCGTCACCGACACAGAACATAAAATCGCAGAAATTGGATATATTTTATCGCCTGACGAATGGGGCAATGGTTACGCGACATCGATTGCAACATTTTTACTCGAATTCGGCTTCGAAAAATTAAACTTACATCGCATCACGGCAACATGTGATCCGCGAAATGTCGCTTCGGAGCGTGTCTTGCAAAAGGTTCGGATGACGCGCGAAGGTTTGTTACGGGAAACCGTTTATTTAGAAGACCACTGGCGCGATTCGTTGATTTACAGCATGCTCGACTGGGAGTGGCAGATTGATCACGAAGCAGAATAACTTCATTTCACCAAAAGAGATGGTCGAATTTCTAGCGAAATTTGTCCGTCTCTTTTTTGATTTATTCACGGCGGAATATGTCCTACGAAATCGTTCCCATAATTTAGTTCATTTTTACTATTTCTGATATCCAGCTCTTTTTCCAAAAAGAAAGTGCTAAACTTATCTTTAGACATGCTAAATTACAATTTTAATGATAGGAGCTCAATGAATGAAATCTTATAAATATTGGTTTACGAGTATCACGGCATCTGTCATGTTACTCGGGTCTCTCCCACTACAAGGCCACGCGGATACGAATCCGACACCAACGGAAGTGACAGAACAAACAGAAACAGAACAAGCAACCGGAACGCAGTACACACTTTCCGAAACTCCTGTTTTTGAGACTGCTGACGAGACGACTCTCGTCAAGACGTTACCAGAAACGACCGCCGTCGAAACCTTTGGCACAGATGGTCTCTTTACACGCATTTCAATCGACGGCGTCTATCGCTTCGTCAAGACAACGCAACTTGCAAAGCAACCGGTTTATCAAAAAATCGATTCGCAATACATAACAGCACTCGCGCCTTCCTATACGACTGCTTCAATTGATACGCCGACAGGAAAATCAATCACTCAAAATACGTTAATCGATACGTACGGGACATCGGGTGACTTCACGCGGATTAAACAAGGCGACGTTTACGTCTTCGTTTCAAGTAAATTCTTAAGTAAGACACCTGTTTATGAAACGACAGGCACTCAATTCGCCCAACAACAAACTGTGATTTATACAGATGCCGATACGACAAGTAAACAACTTGGGAGCTATTCTTTAAATGCTACCGTCAAAACATACGGGACGTCCGGCACATTCACCCGTGTCCAGTTCAATGGTGTTTACGGCTTCGTGCTTACAAAACAACTCGGTTCAAAGGAAGTTGAATCGTATCCGCTGACCGGGAAAAAGTACGCCCAACAAACGACATCCATTTACGACAAAGCAGCAACAAGTTCGGTCATCGGGACGCTAGCACCGAATCAATCGGTCGATCTTTACGGGACATCTGGTCTTTATTCCCGCGTCCGAATCAATGATACCTACGGATACGTATTGACGGCGCACCTCGGCGATTCCGTCGTCTACGCAAAGACCGATCGGCTTTACGTCCAAGATACGACACCGATTCAGGTAGAGCCAAACAGTTCGAGCACCGTCTTGAAGCATCATAAACAAAATACACTTTTGACGATTTATGGCACGAGCGGTGCCTACAGCCGAATCATTTTCCGTGGCGAGTATGCGTACGTCTTGACGAGCTCGCTCGCGAAATCAAAAGTCTATGCCAAAACAGACCGCCTGTACATCCAAAAAACGACACCGATTCAGGTAGAGCCAAACAGTTCGAGCACCGTCTTGAAGCATCATAAACAAAATACACTTTTGACGATTTACGGGACGAGTGGTGCCTACAGCCGGATCATTTTCCGTGGCGAATACGCGTACGTTTTGACGAGCTCACTCGCGAAATCAAAAGTCTATGCCAAAACGGATCGCCTGTACGTCCAAAAAACGACACCGATTCAGGTGGAGCCAAACAGTTCGAGCACCGTCTTGAAGCATCATAAACAAAATACACTTTTGACGATTTACGGGACGAGCGGCGCCTATAGCCGAATCATCTTCCGCGGTGAATATGCGTACGTCTTGACGAGCTCACTCGCGAAATCAAAAGTCTATGCCAAAACAAATCGCCTGTACATCCAAAAAACAACACCGATCCAGCAATCCCCAAGCAGTTCAAGTACGGTTCTTAAGCATCATCAAAAGAACACGCTCTTGACGATTTACGGGACGAGCGGCGCCTATAGCCGAATCATCTTCCGCGGTGAATATGCATACGTCTTGACGAGTTCGCTCGCAGCAACGAAAGCAGATCTGTATGCGACGACAGGAACACGTTACGTGACCGAAGACAAGTTGGTCGTCCATCCAAAAGCCAGTCTTAGCGGAAACATTGGGACACTGAAAAAAGGAGCATTAATCACGACCTATGGAAAAAGCGGTTACTACACACGCGTTAAAATCGGATCACGCTTCGGATTCGTTGACTCAAGTCGGCTCGGTTTAAATAAACCGACATCTAAAGCCAAAGTCGGGACCGTCTTTTACGTCCATTTCAACCAGACACCACTCTTTTCTGCTGACGTCGCCTACAGTCGTCCGGCGAGTCACTTAAGCAAAGGAACGAAATTGATCGGATTAAAATCGATTGATGATGACTTTTGGCAAGTCCGTCTACCGAATGGTCAAACGGGTTACGTCCTCAATCCTTATATCGGAACGAGCAAACCGGATATGCGGTATAACGAGCAAGCCATCAATCGTTCAAAAGTCTATACGGTCAAAGCAACGACTTCATTTTATGACACACCTGCCAGTCCAAAAAGTGCCGGGTTGGTCGAAAAAGGCAAGCGTGTGTATCCGCGTTACCGCGTCGGTAATTTCTATGTCATTCAATCCGGCTGGACGCCCGTCTACATCCCGGTGACGGCCCTTACAGTGACGAGCGAAACAAAAGTTGACAAGAAAAATAATTCACGTGGCGAAAAGTTGATTCAAGCTGCTGTTGCCCATATCGGTACTCCGTACACATGGGGATCACAAAACGTGGCGAATGGTGGATTCGATTGTTCCGGCTTGATTCATTATGCGACGAACCAAGCCGGAAAATACGGCGGACGGACGAATGTCCGCGGTTACTGGTACGGAGCGTTCTTTACAAATCAACGCACAAGTATCAGTTCCGGAAAACGCTCGGATATCGTCTTCTTCGAAAACACGTATACGGATGGCCCCTCGCATATCGGGATCATGTTAGATAGTAAACACTTCATTCATGCCGGAGGATCACAACTGCAAATCAGTTCAATTTACGAGCCGCACTGGCGTGAGCACTTCCTCGGTTTCAAATCAATGTAATGATTAAAAAAACGGACCTTCCCTAACCCGGGAGGTCCGCTTCTTTTAGCTAACATTAAAATGTCATTTCCGCATATTTCGTAACTTGGCGATCGATTAAGTACAATTCGATTTGCTCGCGATACGCTTTATAGTGGTCTGACGCAATATGCGCTTCTAACGCTTCTTCATCTTGATAGACTTCATACAGCATGAACTGATGTTCATCTTCAATCGATTGATGTAAGCTATAACGCAAGCACCCCGGCTCGTTTTGTGAAGCTTTGTAGACCGTACTTAAAATCGGAAAGACTTGATCGGCTAAACCTGCTTTGACTGTGATGACCGCGTTGACAATAATTTCTCCCATGACTTGTTTTCCTCCTCATCATTCATTACTCCTATCTCTACCCGTTTTATAGAAAGTCATACCTCAAAAACCTGAAAGGATGATTATGATGCAACAGCAACTCTTCACTCAACTCGATCAACTCGAACAACAAATCATTGAAAGACGTCGTGATCTGCACCGTCACCCGGAACTCTCTTTTCAAGAAGTGCGGACACCAAACGCCATCGCCTCGTTTTATGAGGAGCTTGGTCTCCCTTACCGCAGGAACGTCGGTGGTAGCGGGATCGTCGCGACCCTCAAAGGAAAACATCCTGGAAAGACCATCGCCATTCGGGCCGATTTCGATGCCCTGCCACTGCAGGAGGAAACGGATCTCGCCTTCCGTTCGATTCATCCGGGTGTCATGCATGCGTGTGGACATGACGGACATACGGCGATTGCACTCGGTCTTGCCTCGGCCTTTACAGCACTGCAAGAAGACCTTCACGGAACAATCGTATTCATTCATCAACACGGGGAAGAAGTCTTCCCGGGTGGTGCCATTCAAATGATTGAAGACGGCTGTCTTGACGGGGTCGATGCAATTTTCGGTACGCATCTCGAAAATGACTTACCTGTCGGAACAATTGGCTATCACGCAGGACATACGCTGTGCGCCATCGATGAATTCGAAATCGTCGTCCACGGACAGGGTGGTCATGCGCAAGCCCCTCATAAAACACAAGATGCACTCGTCGCCGGGGCACAACTCGTCTGTAATCTCCAACACCTTGTCAGTCGGCGAGTTGATCCGTTTTCACCGGCCATCATCGCAATCGGTTCATTCCATGCCGGAACGGCTCCGAACATCGTTACTGGTGAGGCACGGATTGTCGGTGAAATCCGGACATTCGACGAAGCGCTGCGTCACCAGTTACGCCAGCAGGTCGATTTAGTTGCTCGGACGACGTGTGCCGGAATCGGTGCGAGCTACTCCATCGACTTTACGACGGGTTATCCATCCCTTTGGAATCATCCGGTAGAAACAAATCTCGTTAAAGAGGCGACGGCATTTTTAGGTGAAGCCCATGTCAAAGAACTCAAACCGATGATGGCAGCAGACGATTTCGCCTATTATTTAGAGCGTACCCCAGGAAGCTACTTCTTTACGGGGTCCGCCAAAACGGACGGGAGTACGATTTATCCGCAACACCATCCGAAATATGAAATCGATGAACGGGCACTACTCGTCGGCGCGAAATCTCTAGGTGCGACCGTCCTGCATGCCTTACAATCTTAATGATTGACTTTGTCGTTTTAGAGATGCTATTATCACATCAATGATAACGAATTTAATCAACTTCATATAACACTTATCAAGAGTGGACTGAGAGATCTGGATCGATGACGTCCCAGCAACCTGCCTTCAGTGGCAAGGTGCTACGACCAGCAAAGCGCAAGCTTTGGTTGATAAAAAGCGACGACTCCTTTTGCAACCAAGCAAAGGAGTCGTTTTCGTTTTCTCGCTGTCAGAGCACGAATGATTACAGGGCGACTACCGCCAGCGGAAAGGACGAGATATAGATGGAAAAAGCAACATTCGCAGGAGGCTGTTTCTGGTGCATGGTGACACCATTCGAAGAACTGCCCGGTATTCACGGAATTGTTTCCGGTTATACAGGAGGACAAATCGAAAATCCGACATACGAACAAATAAAAACAGGCACGACCGGTCATTCGGAGGTCGTCGAGATTACATTTGATCCGGCGTTATTCTCATACGAGCGGTTACTCGAACTTTACTGGCCGCAAACGGATCCGACTGACGCCGGCGGACAGTTCCAGGACCGTGGGACACAATACGCACCTGCCATCTTTTATCATACGGAAGAACAGCGCCTTGCTGCGATTGCTTCACGTGACGCGCTTGCTGCGAGCAATCGCTTTAAGCAACCGATCGTCACACGAATCGAAGCGGCACAAGCCTTCTATCCAGCAGAAGACTATCATCAAAACTTCCACAAAAAGAATCCGGAGCACTACAAAAAAGACCGGAAAGCATCCGGTCGCGATGAATTCATCGATGTGGCTTGGAAAGAAGAAGTATCTGTCTAAACTAAAAAAAGCCCGCTTCGTGCGGGCTTTCAGCATGTAGACAAACTCTTATGAAGAGTGACTATGCTATAACAAGAGGCAATCCGTTCGCGTTTCCCTGTCTCATCTCGTCTTCAAAGCGATTCGAGACAGACTGTGCTCTAACACTACTCTATGATTTTCTCTGCGGTACACCCTGAAAGCTTCGTTTTTCGTTGACTCCTACGGGAAAAAGCGCGTGAACACGCGCTGCCAAGAGGCTGGCAAGACCCTGCTCGTTGTCCGTGAGGATCAAGGAGCAACGGCTTGCGCCTCGCCCGAGGAAAGCAACGAAAAGAACGAATCTTTCATTCCACAACTACTGATTCGTCTTCGCGCTAAAAAATCGACTTTATACTGCCAGAGTTAACCGTAAGAATTACGATACCTTTTCCGACAACTCATCCGAAGATTCGATTTCTACGACTTGATATCGTTTCAACACAAAAATACCGGCTAGCATCACAAGCAATCCAGCGACTTGTCCGAGCGAAAGCTCAAGTTCCGGTAAACCGAACCAACCGAACAAGTCGACACATAATGCAAAACTCAGTTGCGAAATCAAGACGACCGAAATCGCAATCGATGGACCGAGCAACTGAATCCCGCGCATCACACAAAATACGACACCGACACCGACCAGACCACCGAATAAATAAAGCGGTTCGACCGTTTGAATGTTCGAGAATGTGCCACCCCGAAATACGAGTAGCGCAAACAGTGAACCGATGAACCCGACAAAAAAGACGAGGGTCGTCGTCGCCCATGCCCCGAACGCATGACTCATCCGTGCATTCAATACCGTCTGTAAACTAATCATCATTCCTGCCGTAATCGCACAAAACATACCTAGTCCCACGCTAGCCCCTCCTTATTCGTAACTATTTCCGTTCGCTTTTTCTTTAATCCGCTCTACATCTAAAATAATGATTTTCCCGCGTCGTCTCGCCAAGATTTCTTCTTCACAAAGTGTTGAGATGATACGGTTTAAATGACGGTAACTCGTCCCGAGCCAATCGGCGACGTCATGGAGATTCGACGTTCGCATCTCTTGATAAAACAGACTGTCGGAAACGTCCGAGGTAATCGATAACAGATATCCGGCAAATCGTTCTTCGACCGAATAGAGGACATGAAATGATGCTGATTTCGAGTCCGCGTACCACTTGGTCGTAATGACCCGCAGTAAAAATTGTAAAAAGGTGTTCGTCGTATTGTGCTCACGTAAGATCGCATACGGAATGCTGAGTGCCACGACGTCCGTAATCACCTCGATGGTATTCAAGACTTCCCGTTGATTGATATATTCCGCATCACCAATCACCGTCATCGCCTTTTTAAAGCGTAAAATCCGTTGTTTCCCTTCAGCCGATGCTGCAGAGATTTTAATTTTTCCTTCGACGATGAAATACATCCGGTCAATCGGTTCACCCGTCACACATAACAGGTCCCCTTCCGAAAACGTTTCGATGCGTAAATAGCCTTTACTGGTCTCCGTAAAAATATCCGCTAAGTCGTACTGTTTTAAATAGGTCTCAATCGTCTGCATAGGCCCTCCCTTTAGGACAGTGAAAAAATCGCAACTCCGGCAAGCATCAAACTGATCCCGATCCACTGTCCCCGGTTACTCCTTTTTTTGATGACACCAAACCAGCCGTTCAAATCAATCACGAATGCACATAAAATTTGTGCGACGAGCAACAAACACATCGCCCACGTCATGCCAAGTAACTGGATCGACGTCAGTTCGGTCACGACGACGAGTACGCCAAGCAATCCGCCACTGGCATAGAGGAGCGGAAGCTGTCGAAAACCGCCGATTTTCCGGTCACGAACCACACTATAAATCGCTAAGCACCCCATCAATCCGACGAAATGAACGATCGTCACCGAAAACCACGGACCAATGGCATCTCCTAAACGGGCATTAAAAATCCCCTGCAACGCAATGAATAGTCCACTCATTAATGCGAATATAACTCCCTGCACTTTAAGGCACCTCCTTTTGTTTCTTCTGTTATGAGTAGACACTATTTTCTCCTTATCTGAAAAGGACAAATGTCCCATTTTAAAAAATTGTATAAAAAAAGACGGATTGCCCGTCTTCAGCGTGTAGATAATCGATTAAGAGGCGTAACCATGCGATATCGGGATGCAATCCGTTCGCGCTTCCCCGTCTCGCCTCGTCTTCAAAGCGATATCACCTAAAAAGCGTCACGTTTCGTTGACTCCTACGGGGAAAGCAACGAATAACGACGCTTGATCTCCCGATCGCACGTTGTCTACAGTCCGAAGACGGATTGTTCGTCTTCTCAGGAACAATCCGCCTCACTTCTCGATTACATATAATCCGCCCGCACCCGTTCAATTTGCGTATACGCTTCCTGTTGCATCCGCTCGAATAATTCAGATACGGTCGGAATATCTGTAACGAGACCAGACACGAGACCGGCGTTGACATACCCGTTGACCTCGTCACCATCGACCGCACCCGTCACGTGATACGCTTCTGTCGTCTTCGCGTTAAACTCATCAAGCGATGAAACACCTTGTAGTGCAGCAACGTACGGTCCATTTAACACACGCCGGACACGGCCGACGGAACGACCGATGATTCGTGTCTCAAGATCCGTTGCTCCTACGAGATGGTTCTTGTAGTTCGCATGAACGGCTGCTTCTTGCGTCGCAATCAGACGCGTTCCAAGCTGCACCCCGGACGCACCAAGCATCCAAGCGGCTGCAAGTCCACGACCGTCTCCAATTCCACCAGCCGCGATGACGGGAAGCGTGACCTGATCCACGATTTGCGGAACCAGTGTCAGCGTCGTCAGCTCGAGCGGTGAATTGATACCTGCCGCTTCCACACCTTCTGCAACAAGCAAATCGACCCCGGCCGTTTCTGCCTTTAATGCATGTTTGACTGACGCGATGACCGCAATCGTCGTAATTCCGGCCGTCCGTAAACGTTCAGTATAGGGTGCTGGGTTTCCGGCTGATAAGGACACGACCGGAATCTGTTCTGCTATCGCTAATTCAATCAGGGCTTCCGTATGCGGCGAGACACCAATCGCAATGTTCAAGGCAATCGGATGCGTTGTTAATTGACGGGTCTGCTCAATCAAACGGCGCATTTCTTCCGGCGAACGTGTGCCACAACCGAGTGTTCCTAAACCACCGGCATTCGAGACGGCTGCCGTTAAGGCAGCATGACTGACATTTCCCATTCCGCCTTGGATGATTGGAACGCGGATTTGCAGTAACTCACATAATCGGGACATCGTCTTCCTCCAATCTGCTGTTTAAGAATGATATACTAAGTAAGACTGAATTGAAATTCATTAATCGGAAAAGAGGGATTTTTATGAATATTCCATATCGTGATACGACACCTAGACTTGCGGAGACCGTCTTCGTGGCGCCGGGAGCATTCTTAATCGGTGACGTAACGATCGGTGAAGAGTCAACGGTTTGGTTCAACGCCGTATTACGCGGGGACGAAGGACCGATTACAATCGGGAAGCGTTGCAGCATCCAGGACAACGCGACGATTCATTTATACGAAGGGGCACCTGTCATCGTCGAAGACGAGGTGACGGTCGGACATAATGCGATTCTCCATGGCTGTCGCATCGGTCGCAGATCGATCGTCGGCATGGGGGCGACGGTCCTTGATCACGCCGAAATCGGTGAAGAATGTATCATCGGCGCCAATACGTTGATTCCCCCGGGCAAGAAGTTCCCGCCCCGCTCCTTGATTGTCGGGTCCCCCGGTAAAGTCGTGCGGCAGTTGACACCAGCTGATCTCGAGATGATTCAGGAATCAATCGACTCCTATGTTGATAAAGGGTACGCCTTCCGGGAACAGCTCGGACAATAACTGTTTTCCACATGCGAAAAGTGAACTTCCAGAAGACCGGAGTTCACCTGTAATAGATTCATTTCTCAATTGACGCTACGGTCGTAAGCACAAGGTTACTTTCGCTTACGACCGCTCCGCAAACAATGGATGCTCCGACGCATCGTAGTCAGCACTTTTTTGTGTCACGTCGTGTGTCTCTTTGAAAATCGACTCAAAAAATCGGCTGGCCGGTGCCGCAAGCAGGCGATAGTATTGTTCGAACAATACTGCCGCATGGTGTCCGTTCCAGGCATCCGGAAGTAATTCTTGCGGGAGACCAGGATCCGTAAACAAAAACTTCCGGTATTCATGGACGAGCTTCGTCCGTTCGACAAAACACTGTTCCTCATCCATCTCTCCGAGTTGGATTTGGCTTTGGTGGACGATGTAACGCCGGCTGTACTCAACGATGAATGCTTCGTACCGCGCTTGCAACTCGTCGAGCGGAAAAGCACGTTCGACGAGCGATTGATCTTGTTGCGGTCCGTGGTATTCGCCGACGAAAAAATCGACGTATTCGGTAATCTGATACGCCTCGATCAGACGTGTCGCTTCTTTTTCAAGCGGGTTCGGAGAAATCCAGACCCCGTTTGATAAGTTACCGAAACCACTCCACGTCAGTTCCTTCCGCAACTCATCCCGAATCTGACGTTTTTCCTCCGGAATCGTATACATCAATGTCCGCCATTTCCCATCCCAGACGTGTGGCGTCGACTTGTAAATCCGCCGCGCCGCCTCTTCCATCCGTTCGACCCCACGGTCCGTCAGCGAATAAAAACTTTTTGTCCCTTGTTTTTCAGAAATCAACCATCCTTGCTTGACCATTCGTGAAACGGCAACGCGAACGGCTTGTTCGTTATGTCCGAACTCCTTCAACAACCGAATCAGACTTCCCACCCAAACCTGATTCCCGTAGTGCCGGATGTAATCGCCATAAATCGTAAAAATCATCGATTGGGTATTCGCACTCATGTCATTCACTCTCTCTTTGATATAACGTTTTTTTGTGTACCGTTAGTATACGTGTTATTTCAGGTGGCGACCATCCTCATCTCCCTTGAAACTGCGGTGTTCGCTTCTCAGCAAAGGCGCGGAGTGCTTCAAGCCGGTCCTCGGTCGGTATGACTGCCTCATAGGCTTCCGTTTCAAGTCGTAAGCCGTCAGCGAGCGACACATCCATTCCGCCGTCGATCGCTTGTTTCGCCTGACGAATGGCAATCGGCCCATTGCGGAGCATCGCTGCTGCAAGTTCAAAGCAAGCCGGTAACAACGCATCCTTTGTCGCGACGACTTGCGAGACGAGCCCGTATCGTTCTGCCGTCTCGGCATCAATTTTCTTCGCCGTAAAGATCAGTTCTTTCGCCCGTGTCTCCCCAATCAGACGCGGAAGGCGTTGTGTTCCACCCGCTCCCGGGATGATACCAAAGCTCGTTTCCGTCAGACCGACCAACGCGCCGTCGACGATGATCCGGAAATCGCAGGCAAGCATCCACTCAAATCCCCCGCCAAGCGCGTGACCGTTAACTGCTGCAATCGTCGGTTGAGGCAACGCCGCGATGCTCGCAAAGACTTCACGGATTGCCAGCACATTCCGACGGACTTCTGTTTCATTCAGTGTCACCCGCTCTTTTAAGTCAGCACCGGCACTAAATGCTTTCCCTGTCCCGGTAAATACGACGACCCGGACCGATTCGTCCGTTTTGACGGCATCCACAAGTTCCTGTAGCTCGACCAGCGTCGGATAATCAAAACAATTCATCCGTTCCGGACGATCAATCCGAATCAGCGCAAGTTGTCCACTTCGTTCAAAATGAATCATGTCAGTCCCTCCCGTTCGACTATCAAGGCGATTCCTTGTCCGACCCCGACACACATCGTCGCCAGCCCGTATGTCCGGTTCGTCCGCTTCATTTCATGCAACAAGGTCGTCAAAATCCGGGCACCACTTGCACCGAGTGGATGACCAAAAGCGATCGCCCCTCCGTTGACATTGACCTTGTCTGCATCAAGACCAAGTTCGGCAATACAGGCTAGACTTTGTGCCGCAAATGCTTCATTCAGTTCAACCAGGTCGAGTTGCTCGATCGTCAGTTCCGCACGGCGTAACGCTTTTTTTGTCGCGTCAATCGGACCAATCCCCATGATGGCAGGTTCGACACCTGCCGTCGCACTTGCCCGGTAAAACCCGAGCGGCGTCAGTCCAAGCTCGCGTGCGTGTTCCTCACTCATCAATAACAAAGCGGATGCACCATCATTGACACCTGACGCATTCCCCGCCGTGACCGTTCCGTTTGGAAACAACGGGCGCAATGTGCCGAGCTTCTCGCGCGTCGTCTCCGGTCGCGGATGTTCATCTTGACTGACCTCAAGCATCGCTCCCCGTTTATTTGCGTAACGAACAGGAACGATTTCGTCCGCAAAACGTTGACTATCGATCGCCTGTTTCGCCCGGAACTGGCTTGTATACGCGAAGTCGTCCTGGGCATCCCGGCTGATTCCGTAACGCGACGCGACATTTTCCGCCGTTTCCGGCATCGAGTCGGTTCCGTATTGTTCGGCCAGCCGTTCATTGACGAACCGCCAGCCGATTGTCGTATCGTATAACGTTTGATTGCCACGCGGGAACGCCGCATCCGGTTTCCCCATCACGAATGGAGCACGCGTCATACTTTCCGTCCCGCCGGCGATATAGACGTCGCCTTCGCCTAAGGCAATCGCCCGTGCGGCTGCGATGACAGCATCAAGTCCGGAACCGCATAGCCGATTCATCGTCGTTCCGGCGACGCTGACCGGTAAACCGGCAAGTAAGCCCGACATCCGGGCGACATTCCGATTGTCTTCGCCCGCTTGGTTCGCGTTGCCGAAAATGACTTCTTCGATTGTTTCAGGGGCAACTTGTGTATTACGGGCGAGTAAGGCTTCGATGACGATTGCTCCTAAGTCATCCGGCCGGACGTCTTTTAACGCCCCATTGTACCGTCCGATCGGTGTCCGGACGGCGTCGATGATCGCGACACGCCTCATGGTGCCTTCACCCCGCTTTCCGCATAGTCATATACTCCGCGTCCCGTCTTACGACCGAGTCGTCCCGCTTTGACGTATTGCTCGAGCAATGGAGCCGGACGGTATTTTTCTCCGAGCTTCTCATGTAAGTAACGTAAATTATGCAGGCGCGTATCGAGCCCGACTAAGTCTCCCAGTTCGAACGGTCCCATCGGATAATTCAACCCAAGCTTGATCGCCTTATCGATTTCTTCCGGCGTCCCAAGTCCTTCTTGTAGCATGTAGAAGGCTTCGTTACCGACGAGCGCACTGATCCGTGACGTGACGAACCCCGGGAACTCCTGAATGACGACCGTTTCTTTCCCCATCCGTTCGGCGACGTCCGTCAGCGCCGTCACGGTGTCATCCGACGTCTCAAGTCCACGGACGAGTTCGACAAGCGGCATCAGATGAACCGGATTAAAGAAATGCATCGCCATGACACGGTCCGGTCGCATCGTGAACGAGGCGATTTCCGTCGGGCTCATCGTCGACGTGTTCGTCGCGAAAAAACATGCCGGCCGGGCTGCGGCTTCAATCGTCCGGAAGACAGATTGTTTAATCTCGAACCGTTCCGGAACGGCTTCAATCACGAGATCGGCGTGTGCTGCGGCCGCTGTTAAGTCTGTTGAAAAACGAAGGTGTAAAAACAGTTGTTCGACTTCATCCGCCGACATCTTCCCGCGGATGATTCCTTTTTCGGCAATCCGTTCCAACTCCTGTTTGGCAGAAGTGAGTAAGGCCGTTTCGATGTCGACGAGTGTGACTTCGAATCCTTTTGCGGCTGCGACGTAGGCGATTCCGCGCCCCATGACGCCTGATCCAACAACGACAATCTGATTAATCATCTGAATTCCTCCTTATAAAAAAATGTGCGGACTCGCGTCCGCACGTTGGTGTTTACAGTCCGAACGGATTAAGCGGACGGCTTCCGTAATACGATAAGATACTTTTCGTTTCCGTATATAAATCAAGCGTTTCGATACAGAGTTCACGACCGAAACCGGATTGTTTGTAGCCACCGAACGGCGTACCCGGGAAGGCTGAGAACGGACAGTTAACCATGACAATCCCGGCTTTGATTTGGTTCGCGACTCGTGTCGCCCGCGCCCCGTCCTTCGTCCAGACCGCTGAACCGAGACCAAATTCCGTATCGTTCGCGAGACGAACCGCTTCTTTTTCATCTTTGAATGGCATGACGACGACGACCGGTCCGAAGATTTCTTCATTGACCGCTTTCATCTCGTGCGTGACGTCCGTGATGATCGTCGGTGCATACCAGAAGCCTTTTTCGAATCCTTCGACCTGTTCGACTTGACCGCCCGCAAGGATCGTTGCCCCGTCTGCTTTTGCCGATTGGACGTACCCGTCGATGACATCGAGTTGCTGTTGATCGATGATTGCCCCGACGTGTGTCCCTTTATCGAACGGATTCCCGAGGACAAGCTGCTTTGTCTTCGCGACGAATTGTTCCATGAATGTTTCGTAGATCTCTTCATGGACGTAAAGACGTGACCGTGCCTCACACGATTGACCGCTGTTATAGAAGATGCCGAACAATGAGCCGTCGACAGCAGCCGTGATATCCGCATCTTCAAAGACGATGTTCGGCGACTTGCCGCCGAGCTCGAGCGTGACACGCTTCAGTGTCTCGGATGCCCGACCCATGATGTCTTTCCCGACCGGTGTCGAACCGGTAAAGGCTACTTTATCGACGTGCGGATGCTCGACGAGATGGTTCCCGATTTCGCGTCCTGATCCCGGAATGACGTTGACGACGCCTGCCGGGACACCGGCTTCCAGACAAATTTCTCCGAGAATGATGGCAGTCAGCGGCGTCAGCGTTGCCGGTTTGACGACGACGGAACAACCGACCGCGATCGCTGGTGCGACTTTCCAGGCAGCCATCATCAACGGATAGTTCCATGGAATGATTTGGGCACAGACACCGACTGCTTCTTTTTCTGTGTAGTTATGGAATTGTCCCGGCACGTTATTGACGACACCGCGGTGACCGACGATCGCCCCGGCATAAAATTCGAAGTCTTCGATTGCCTGCGTGACTTGTCCTTGCGCAGCCGCTAACGATTTCCCGGTATCGAGAATCTCGAGTTCCACGATTTCATTGAAGCGCGACCGCATGATGCTGGCGATTTTGTTCAGGATTTGCGCACGACGACCAACTGGCCACATCTTCCATTTGCCATGGTCAAACGCCTCACGTGCTGCTTTGACGGCACGGTCGGCATCTTCTTTGGACGCTTTCGCCACTTCTGCCAAGACTTCGCCGGTCGCCGGGTTATAGGTCTTAAACGTCTCGCCTGTCGTGCCTTCGACTTGTTCCCCATTGATGACGAGGTGGTAGACCGACCGTTTCATTTCGATTGTTTTTTCGTGTACCGTTGACATGACATCCACTCCCTTTTTAGTTTCCTTTGAATGTAGGTTGACGTTTTTCGAGAAAGGCTTGCATGCCTTCCGTTTGATCGTCTGTCGCAAATAACAAGTAGAAATTTCTCCGCTCGTGTTCCATTCCGTCCTGAATCGACAAGTCGCCGGCTTTATCGACGGCATCCTTAATCAGACGGACCGACATCTTCGGTTGCGCCGCAATCCGGTGGGCAACGGTCAATACCGTCGCTTCGAGTCGGTCGGCTTCGACGAGGCGGTTGACGAGCCCAAAACGCTCCGCTTGATCTGCTGTCATCTGCTCCCCCGTCCATAACCATTCGAGGGCACGTGTCCGGCCGATCCGTTTCGTCAGTCGCTGTGTTCCGCCTGCTCCCGGCATGACACCAAGATTGACTTCCGGGAAACCGAACCGTGTCGTATCTGTTGCATAAATTAAATCGCAGGCAAGTGCCAGTTCAAACCCGCCACCAAGGACATATCCGTGAACGGCAGCGAGCAGCGGTTTCTTCAACCGGCTGATGCGATCCCAATCGGCGAAAGGGTCCAGGAGTTCCATCGAAATCGGTGTTGCCTCTACCATCTCATCGATATCTGCCCCGGCAGAAAATGATTTTCCGGCGCCACTCAATACGATGGCACCAATCATTTCGTCGCGGTCGAACTGCTCCATCGCTTCAACGATTTCACGAATCATCGCCCGGTTGAGGGCGTTGTACCGCTCCGGCCGATTGAGAGTGATGCGTCCGACCGCTCCATCAATCGCCGTCTTAACGTACTGTTGCATCGGCATGGACTTCTTCACCAATCATCAATGTGACGAGATCCCCAGCGAAGCTCATCAAGTCCTTCCCGGATGCTTTCCCTTCAAGTGAACGCATACCGGCCTGCATCGACTCGTGACTTTCGTAGACCATTTCACACATCAAATAATATTTTCCTTCGCCACCCATCGGTGAACCGACGATTTTCGTCACGGTCATCTCTTGTAAGCCGGGAATTTTAGCCGTGATCGGACCATGAACATTGAAGTAGTGCTCGTCAAACTGTTCCTTGTTCTCCGGGTGTTTATAAAGCGCGATTAGTTTTACCATATCAATTACCTTCCTTCACATGAGAGTAGAGACGGGTTTCATCGCCTCGAATGGATTTTTACACGTTTTACAGTACAGAATGCTGCGACAGGCCGTCGGACCAAAGAGGTTTTCGATCGATACGAACGTCGAACCACAGTACGGACAATCAATTTCCCAAGATCCGTCGACGACGCGGGGTGGTGCAATTCCGAATGACTTCAGTCCCTCGATTCCCCGCTCAGTGATCCGGTCCGACGTCCACGGCGGGTCAAAGATGAAGACGACGTCGATTGTTTGTAACGCCGTAATTTGCTCGAGTGCTGCAATCGTATTTTTTTTGATGATGTCGAGTGCCGGACACCCGAGGAATGTCGGAAGTAACGTCACCCGAAGCGCGTATCCCGTCGCAGATTCCGTCAACTCCATCTTGTCGAACATACCGAGATCAAGAATGCTGACGGCATCGATTTCCGGATCCTTGACGGTATCGAGCGCGGCCTGGATTTCTTGTTGTAACGCAAGCGTCGTCATGACGCATCCCTCCTCACCATACGGCGGACTGGTCAATCAAGTAGACTTCTCCGAGCGTCGACAAGGCATCGTTCAAGTCAGCCGAATGTTCACCGTTGCGGCCATTGGCTGACATCCGCATCTCCGGTAACGTGACATTCAACTCGACGAGCGTCGGCGTCAATGTCTGATACCAGCGATCAAGTAAGATCCCCTGTCCTTCAATCAATCGCATCTCTTCGATGACATCCCCATGCGCCCCGTAGTCAAACATGTCGCCGAAGTCCGCCAGCACTTGTTCGAGTGCCGCATCCATCTTTTGACGTGCCGTCGGAGTCGCTTGATACAGTTGCGTGAACCACGTTTGCCAGTGGAGCAAGTGATAGTACAATTCCATATTGATTTTGACGGCGGCTGCGGCGAGTGGGGCATAGCTGCTGTTTTTTAAAGCATCGATGCGGATTTTTTTTGCCAGCGTGTAACAGTAGTTCCGGACGACGGCATACGCCCAGTCATATTCCGGTGTCTCCATGTAGTATCCGGGACCGTTGACCCGTTCGACGAGAATCGAATTTTTCCGTTCATGCGCCAGCCGGACGTGTGCCAATGCGTCCGCCTTCCCCTCCCCTAACTCTTCGAGCAACTGATAATACATCGCCGCGTGTCCCATCGAATCCTGGGCGATGGATGAGGACGCGACATCTTCTTCGATATGCGGTGCCAGACCAAGCCATTCCGAGCCGCGGAACGCATAAAGGAAATCGTCATCCGCTAACTGATACAGTAACGCTGCGAGCGCTGTCCGTTCTTGCTCCGTCATTTCGAGTCGCCTCCCTGCCAAGACATGATTTCTTTTTCGTCGAGCATCTGCTGTTCATAATGGCGCCACTTTTTCTTCAAGTAGCCGTACCCTTTCGTCGTCCGGTAATCCTTGTTATCGAGTCGCGTCAACATCTGCTTTTCGTCCGGAGTCAGGCCGCGGACGTCCGTCCGTTTGACGACCCAAATGTCGACGACCGGTTCGCGGCGCATGAAGTTTTCTTGCGCCATCAGTAAAGCCATTTCCTTGTTTGGTGCAAGCAAGCTGAATTGATGCGTGAACGCGGCGTTCGGCGTCCGTTTACTAAACACTTCGAACTCCTGATAAAATGTTTCCGTCATGTCGTTCCCCTCCTTCATGCCATCGTCTCGGCCAACGCTTCACGGACCCACGCGTTATTTTGATAAGACGTCCGGCGTAAGGCGAGACGCTCCTTCGAACGCGGTCCTCCGCCTTGAATGATTTTCTTAAACTCCGACCAATCGGGCTGGGCATAAATCCATTGTCCCGATTCTTCGTCAAAACGGAGCGTTGGATCCGGAATGACCAGTCCAAGCGATTGAATCCGCGGGACATACTTCGTAAAGAAATTTTGCCGGAGTTCTTCGTTTGTCTTCGTCCGAATCTTATAAGCGATCGTGATATCCTGTTTTGATGTCCCGGTCGTTTCTTTTGTCGCCGGACCGAAGAACATCAACAGTGACTCCCACCATTCATCCAGTGATTCCTGAATCATTGCTTTTTGTTCGGGTGTTCCTTCAGCAAGTGCCATGATGATTGATTCACCATGCTGCGCATGGAACACTTCTTCCGCACAAATTCGTTGTAAGGCACGGGCATACGGACCGTATGACGCCCCTAACATGTTCGTCTGGGTGATGATTGCCGCCCCATCAACGAGCCAACCGATCGTTCCGGCATCTGCCCATGTACGGGTCGGCATGTGGAAGACGTTGTGAAACTTCAGACGTCCCGTAAACAGGTCATCCATCAAATCACCGCGCGTTTTCCCGTACGGTTTCATCAAATCCTCGACGACGCGGAGCAACAGTTGTCCGTGCCCCATTTCATCCTGGACTTTCGCCATGATCCCAAGTTTTCGCCGGAGGGACGGGGCTTTCGGGACCCATTCCTTCTCTGGTAAGGCGCCCATGATTTCGCTGATTCCGTGCATCGAAATCAATTTGATTAACGTATCGCGGTAAAACGCAGGCATCCAGTCATCGGCTTCAATCTTTTCACCATTCTCGATTCGTTCCGTGAACCGGGCGAGCTTTTCATCTTCCGTCATGACTTCCGGTTCGAACAAGTGTGTTGCATCGTACATGTTGAGTTCCTCCTCTTGTCTTAAACAGGTTCTTTATCCGACGTTTCGGTCCGACGATCGACAATCCGCTCTGCTTTTCCTTCTGAACGGGTGACGCCATACCGCGGGTGACAGATCATTTCAATCGAAATCAGGCATTCTGATTTGATGGCTTCACAGACGGTTCGCATGACTGCTTCCTGCTGCGTCTGTTCTTCGAGCTCGACGTGCAGCTCGATCGCATCAAGTCCATGTCGTTTGACGAGATGAATTTGATAATGCGGTGTGACACCATCTTGTTTCAACAGGACACGTTCAATCTCCGACGGGAAGACGTTGACACCGCGGATGATCATCATGTCATCCGTTCGTCCTGTAATCCGGGACATCCGGGTCGTCGTTCGACCGCAAGCGCATGTTTCACGTGTAATCGAAGCGAGGTCCCCCGTCCGGTAGCGGATAATTGGAAGCGCTTTCTTTTTTAAACTTGTAAAAACGAGTTCCCCGACCATCCCTTCTGGTAACGGTTCCCCCGTGCTGGGATCAATGACTTCCGTGATGAACAAGTCATCCATGATGTGTAATCCCTGTTGCGCTGGACATTCGATTGCGACGCCCGGACCCATGATTTCGCTCAGTCCGTAAATATCAAGTGCAGTAATATTCAATTTTTCTTCGAGCGTCCGACGCATTTCTTCCGACCACGGTTCAGCTCCGAAAATTCCATAACGTAAGCCCGTTGCCCGAGGATTGATGCCCCGCTCTTCCATCCGTTCTGCGAGGCGCAGCACATAAGAAGGTGTCCCGCAAATCCCTGTCGGTTTGAAGTCTTCGATCAATGTGATTTGCCGATCCGTATTCCCGCCTGATACGGGGACGACCGTCATCCCGAGTTTTTCTGCTCCGGCATGTAAACCGAGCCCACCCGTGAACAGTCCATAACCATACGCGTTATGCAACAAATCCGTCCGTTTTGCACCTGCCATGACGAGACCACGTGCGACGGCACCTGCCCAGTCGTCCAAATCTTCCTGCGTGTACCCGACGACCGTCGCTTTGCCGCTCGTTCCGGACGAGGCGTGAATGCGCGCAACCTCTTCTTGTTTGACGGCAAACAGCCCGAACGGATAGTTCTCACGTAAATCACTTTTTCCGGTGAACGGAAGTTTTTGAATATCTTCTAGCTGATCAAAGGCAACAGCATCAAGCCCGGCTTCCTCAAAACGTTTCCGGTAAAACGGCACACGTTCCATCGCATACCGGACCGTTTCACGTAAACGATTGAGTTGCAGTCGTTGTCGTGTTTCATGCGTCATCGTCTCAAGTGCCTCATCATAAAACATAGCGCACCTCCCCATTCATTTAACACAATAAAAATACGCCCGTTTAAATTTAGTTATACGTTAAACCTACGATACGTTCACAATGTTGTCAATGATTCATTTTGTTAAAAGCTCCCATATCTTTCGTCACCCAATCGAATCTTCGTCATTTTTCGGATTTAAGGTCTTTTCACCATCATAAAACGGCATAACATACTACTGTTTGGAAAAAATTTCTGAAATGGTTTGCTCATTTTGTAACTGATTGATAAAATATCGTGTGACAAGTGTTATACTATTTTTGGTAAGACCACTTGGAGAGAAACAGATATGTTTTGAAGATAGAGGAGGATTCTATGAAACCTGGTTTAGCCCTTGGTCAGACGGCACGCGTCGAAACGACCGTCACGGAAGAGATGTTCGCACAGTTCGAAGGAACCGTCGTCCATCCCGCCTACTCCACTGTGTCGATGGTTTATCATATGGAGTGGGCCGCCCGCAAAATCATCCTCCCTTATCTGGAATCGTCAGAAGAAGGCGTCGGGGGAGCAGTCAACGTAAAACATCTGAATATGGCACCACTCGGATCACAGGTCAGCATCATAGCGACGGTGACAGAACTGCGGGACAACCGCGTCCGGACAAAAATCGACGTCACGAACGAACACGGGTTGATCGGCGTCGGCGAAGTCACGCAAATCATTTTGGATAAACGATTTATTGAGGACAAGTTGACGACACACGTTTTTTAAACTAAAAAATGAAAGCGCTTACTTAGAAATCCAAGGAGGCTTTGACATGAACATGATCAATCCATCTACAAACACATCTTTATCAATCATGGAAAAAATCGCAGGACACGAGCAGGTCGTCTTTTGTAACGATCCGATTTCGGGACTTCAAGCCATCATCGCGATTCACGATACGACACTTGGTCCGGCACTTGGCGGTTGTCGCATGGCACCGTATGCGACCGTCGATGAAGCACTAGACGATGTCTTGCGTCTGTCGCGCGGCATGACCTATAAATGCGCCGCTGCCGACGTCGATTTCGGCGGAGGGAAAGCTGTCATCATCGGTAATCCGGCAGCGGACAAAACGCCGGAAATGTTTCGTGCTTTCGGTCGATTCGTCGATTCGTTAGGCGGACGTTTCTATACGGGGACGGACATGGGGACGACGATGGACGACTTCGTCCATGCGAGTCGCGAAACCTCACGGATCGTCGGCATCCCGGAAGCCTTTGGCGGGAGTGGTGATTCGTCGATTCCGACTGCTGAAGGTGTCATCAATGGATTACGTGCAACGATTCAGAGCCTGTTCGGATCGGACGACTTGAGTCGTGCCTCTTACGCCGTCCAAGGACTCGGAAAAGTCGGTTATAAGGTCGCAGAACAACTTTTACATGCCGGTGCCAATCTGTATGTCTCGGACATTAACGAAACAGCACTCGCCTCGATCGTCAAAGAAGCCGAGATGACACCGGGAACGGTTCATGTTGTCGCCCCACACGAGATTCACCTGACGGATGCCGATGTCTTCGTCCCTTGTGCCTACGGCGGTGTCATCCGTGCGGATAACATCGCAAGTCTTCCGTGTAAGGCAATCTGCGGTTCAGCCAACAATCAGCTCGCAGACGATTCGCTCGCTGAAGAATTGATGCAGCGCGGCATCCTTTATGCTCCCGATTACATCGTCAATGGCGGTGGTCTGATTCAAGTCGCAGATGAACTGTACGGAGCCAATCATGAACGGGTCCTCCTGAAAACACGTCACATTTACGATGCCGTCCTGGAAGTATTCGGACAATCACGTGCCGAGTCGATTACGACACTCGAAGCCGCAAACCGAATGTGTGACAAACGGATTCACGTCCGCGCCCGCCACAATAACATCTTCACGAACACAACGAAACCGAAGTGGAACATTCGCAATCAATCTTGATGGAGGTGGACGAGATGGAATCACAATTCCCGATTCAACGTATCATCGACGATGCCGGTCAAATCGTCGACGAGACGAAACGAGACGCTTTGACGAAAGAATTAGCGTTACAGTTATTCACGCACATGAACCGGATTCGGACATTCGACCGAAAAGCGATCAACTTGCAACGCCAAGGGCGACTCGGAACCTATGCCCCGTTTGAAGGACAGGAAGCGGCTCAAGTCGGCAGTGCCCTGGCGTTAAACGATACGGACTGGATTTTTCCGACGTACCGTGATCACGGGGCGACGTTGACGTTCGGTGCCGATATGGTACGGACACTCCTTTACTGGAACGGACGGGTCGAGGGGTGTGTCCCGACGGACGACTTGCATATCTTCCCCCCTGCCGTTCCGATTGCCACACAAATCCCCCACGCGGTCGGTGCCGCATGGGCGGAAAAACGAAAAGGAACGTCCGCCGTCTCCGTTGCCTATTTCGGAGACGGGGCGACGTCTGAAGGTGACTTCCATGAGGGGATGAACTTCGCAAGTGTCTTCCAGGCACCGGTCATTCTGTTCAACCAAAATAACGGTTATGCGATTTCTGTCCCGATCCAAAAGCAGATGCACTCGGAGACAATCGCCCAAAAAGCACTCGCTTACGGCATGCCGAGCGTCCGGATTGATGGAAACGATGCCTTTGCCGTCTACTTCACGATGCAAGAAGCTGTCGCCCGCGCACGGAACGGTCAGGGACCGACATTGATTGAGGCCGTCACATGGCGGTTCGGTGCCCATACGACAGCGGACGACCCGTCGAAGTACCGCGATCAAGAACGGTCGCGCGACCGTGTCGATCCGCTCGAGCGCCTCGAACAGTTCATGCGCACGCATGGATTTTACGACGACACGGAAATCGATGCAATCCGGACACGCCATCAAATGGAGGTCGAGGAGGCCGTCAAAGCGATGGAAGCCTTCAAGCTACCGGCAATCGATGACCTGTTCGATCATACCTATGCGACGTTGCCAGCAGACGTCGCGCGTCAAAAAACCGCTTACCTGACTGCGAGGGGGAACTAACATGGCGACACCAATCAATCAGCAAACCGACATGACGCTCATCCAAGCCGTCACGGATGCATTACGCATTAAATTAGCGACCGACGACACGACGCTTGTCCTCGGCGAAGATGTCGGGAAAAACGGCGGTGTCTTCCGGGCAACGGACGAACTGCAAGCCGAATTCGGCGAGGACCGTGTCATCGACACCCCACTCAGTGAAGCGGGGATTGTCGGGACCTCGGTTGGACTTGCCGTCAATGGCTTTAAACCGATCGTCGAAATTCAATTTCTCGGGTTCATTTATCCGGCTTATGAACAAATCATGACCCACGTCTCGCGCATTCGGATGCGGACGATGGGACGCTACAGCGTACCGATGGTCATTCGTGCGCCGTATGGTGCCGGAATCCGCGCCCCGGAAATTCATTCGGACAGCACGGAAAGTTTATTCACCTCGATGCCAGGACTCAAGGTCGTCTGCCCTGCGACGCCTTACGATGCCAAAGGACTGTTACTTGCTGCGATCGATGACCCCGATCCCGTTCTGTTCCTCGAATCGATGCGGAGCTATCGCGCTTTCAAGGAACCCGTCCCAAATGAAGCCTATACGATTGAAATCGGTAAAGCGAACATCGTCTCGGAAGGGACCGACGTCACGTTGATTGCCTGGGGTGGAATGGTGCAAGTCGCTCAAAAAGCAGCAGCACAGGCAGAAAAACAAGGTCTCTCTTGTGAAGTGCTCGACCTGCGGACACTTTATCCGCTCGATCAAGAGACGATCGCCGCCTCCGTCCAAAAAACAGGACGGGCCGTCATCGTCCACGAGGCCCACGCGATGGGCGGTCTCGGGACAGACTTGATTGCTTTGATTAATGACACATCCTTCCTCTACTTACGGGCACCGATTGCCCGCGTGACCGGATTTGATGTTCCCGTCCCGTTGTTCGCACTAGAGGATCACTATATTCCGACACCCGCCCGCGTACTTGAAGCGATTACGCGTACGGTCGACTTCTAAGGAGCTGAGTTTATGACTGAAGTGAAACTACATGATGTCGGAGAAGGCATGACGGAAGGTGAAATCGCCCATTATCTCGTCAAAATCGGTGATCATGTGACGCTTGATCAACCGGTTGTCGAAGTGTCGACCGATAAAATGGTCGCTGAACTACCGGCACCGATTTCCGGCGTCATCAAAGACATCTTAATTCCGGTCGGCCAGACCGTCACTGTCGGAACGACACTCCTCCTGATTGAATCCGGTGACGAGGACGCGGCAACACGTGAAACCGTCACCGAGCCATCGCGTCCTGTCGTGAACGCGCGAACACCGCTTGCCATACAGACGCGCCGTGTCCTCGCGACACCGTACACACGAAAAATCGCTCGCGATCACGGAATTGATATCGAACAAGTACCCGCATCGGACCCATCCGGACGCGTTTCGGAAGAGGATGTTCTGCAGTTCGTCACAAGTCGAGAATCCGCGTCACCTGTCCGGCCTGAAGCCGTCACGGCTCCTGAAGCGGTCACACCGCCAGCTACTCCGACGACGTTACCGTTTCGCGGGATCCGCAAACAGATTGCGAAGAAGATGACGCAATCGCTCTTTACGATTCCTCATGTCACGCACTTTGAAGAAATCGACATGACTCGTCTCCTCGCGCTGCGGGCAGAACTAAAAGCGAACGGGACACCGATCAGTGTCAACGCCTTCTTCGTCAAGGCACTTGTCGTTGCCCTAAAAGACTTCCCGGTCTTCAATGCCAAACTGGATGAAGCCAATGATCAAATCATTTTAGAGCAGGAGTACCATATCGGAATCGCGACGGAAACGGAAGACGGCTTAATCGTCCCTGTCGTCCGTCAAGCCGACCAGCTCTCACTCCGCCTGTTACATGAACAACTCGCCGGACTGCACACACGGGCGAAAACAAACGAGTTGCGGGCGGGCGACTTAAAAGCGAGCACGTTCACGATGAGTAATGTCGGGCCGCTCGGCAGTACCGGTGCGACGCCCATCATCAACTACCCGGAGACCGCCCTAATCGCTTTTCATAAAACAAAAAAACGGGCTTGCGTCGATGAAAACGATCAAATCGTCGTCCGCTCGATGATGAACGTCTCGATGTCGTTTGATCACCGCGTCGCGGACGGAGCGACGGCCGTCGCCTTCACGAATCGCTTCGCCGGTCTGATTGAACAACCGACTACTTTATTAATGGAGTTGATTTAAATGGTCGTAGGAGAACTGACACAAGAGCGTGACCTCCTCATTCTCGGAGGTGGACCGGCTGGTTACACAGCTGCGATTCGGGCGAAACAGCTTGGACGCGACGTCACATTGATTGAGCGGGAACGACTCGGTGGAACATGTTTGAACGTCGGATGTATTCCGTCGAAAGTATTGGCGCATGCTGCGCAGGAGCGAACACGTCTCTCACACTTGACGGCACTCGGCTTTTCCATCGAAACGACACATGATTTCGGCCAGTTAGCAAGCTACCGTGACCAAGTCGTGACGAAGCTGCGCCAAGGCGTCGAAGCGCTATGTAAAGCTAACGATATTGAATACGTGACCGGGTCTGCGTCCTTCCTCTCAGACGACCGGATCGGTGTCGAACACGGACATCAGTTCGATACGTACCGTTTTCAGGATGTCGTGATCGCAACCGGCAGCCACAGCATCCGTGAAGAATCATCCGTTCTCTTGAACGCGGAACAACTGTATCAATTACAAGAATTACCGGACAGTCTGATCATCATCGGGAACGATTATATCGCGATTGAAGCAGCGATGAGTTTCCGGGCACTCGGGACAGATGTGACGTTGATTGCTGACGGCTTTGAGCTCGACACAAGTCTCGAAAAAGAATTGAAGCGGACGTTCAAAAAACAAAAAATCACACTTGTCAGCGGCACTGTGACGACGATTACACCGGCGGATACTCATGTCGACGTCACAATCGTCAAGGCTGAACAAGAAAAAACCGTCCAGGCCAGTTACCTCTTCCAGTCGTTGCCACGCGTAGCCAATACACTTGATTTAGGAGTCGATCGGCTTGGTCTGACGTTAAACGAGGATGCAACACTAGTCGTAGATGCGCTTGGTCGAACAAACTTCCCCCATATTTATGCGATTGGGGACATAACACCTGGTCCGCAACTCGCGACGCGGGCAATCCATGAAGCAAAACGGACGGCGGAACATCTCGGTGGCGCTTCACCTGATACGACGATTCCTTACTTCCCGACAATCATCCGCTCACTTCCGCCAATCGCTTCCATCGGCTTGACGGAACAAGCAGCCACTGAAGGCGGGTTCACGGTGCAAGTCGGACAGTTTCCATTGACGGCAAACGGGGCGAGCAGTATCGATGCGGCCAGCGGTTTTATCAAAGTCGTCTCGGACGCGAAGACATCACTGATTTTAGGCATTCATATGATTGGGGACGGTGCCCTTGAACTCGCCGGTACATGTGCGCTTGCCCTTGAAATGGCTGCGAAACAAGAAGATTTACGTTTTCCGGTCCAAGCACACCCGAGTCGCAATGAAGCCTTGACGGAAGCACTCGAAGCACTGGTCGGACAAGCAATCCATCTTCCACCACGTCAACAGGCTGTCTTCTCGAACACGTAACCACACCACTTGTTTTTGAAGGAGCAATGCCCGATGGAACTTTACTTTACGAAACTTGAATGGGAACACCATTGCTTTCCGATTGCTGCGACGTCGGACGGTCTCTGTTATGTCGGTGCGTTTGACGAACCGTCCGAACTCTTTGAAGACTGGAAACGAAAGCATCTTCCACGGGCTGAAGTCTTAATTGACGATTCAAGAATCAATCCGTACCGGGAGCAACTGCTCGGTTATTTGCAGGGAGAGCGGACGGCCTTTACATTGCCACTTCACCCGATCGGGACACCGTTCCAGCTCGATGTCTGGCAAGCATTGCAAGCTGTTCCATACGGAAACACTACAACGTATTCCGAGATCGCAGCGGCCGTCTCACGCCCTCGTGCCATCCGGGCAGTCGGCACGGCAATCGGGAAAAACCGGTTGCTGTTAGTCATCCCCTGTCACCGGATTGTCGGTAAAAATGGTGGTTTGATTGGCTACTGGGGTGGATTGAACATGAAACGCCGCTTGCTTGCCTTAGAGCAAGAAGTCAGTCCGAATTCAATGTAATTGAAAACCCGAGCGACTCCGTTTTCTAACAAGAAGCGGAGCACTCGGGTTTTCTCGTAGACACGGCGTTCATTACGTCGCGGTTGATGAACAATTAGCCTTTTGTTCATATGTTTTTCTCGGTTGAGGCATGAGTCATCGAGATTAAAACAAAATGAAATGGAGACAAGCTAAAAGTCAACGATCAAGCGGTTGTTGATTCTCATGCGAGACTTCGCTTTCCACGGGCGGAAGGCGAGCCTCCTTGTCACTTACGTTCCTCGGGGGTCTCACCTATTCCGCTGTTCCCGCAGGAGTCTCCGTCTCGCATGAGAATCAACGGATGACACCTGCTTCAGCATGTTCTTCATCAAAAGAATATAAAGATGAACAGCGGATGACTCAAACGAGGGACGTCACCCCTCCGATATCAGTTTACATTATTGATTCCAAACTGATATGTCGTCTCCCACTGGTACGTCGCACCCGGTTCGATGAGAATCGATGGAAAACGGGATTCATTGACAGCATTCGGATGAACTTGTGCCTCAAGGCAAAGACCAAGTGACGGACGGGACGGGACACCGCGAACCGTATAGTCGGTCAAAAGTTGTGTTCCCGTATATAAGACGACGACCGGCTGATTCGTCGTCATCTGTAACGTTCGTCCTGATACCGGATCCATGAGTTGCGCTCTCCCTTCGTCTAAGACGAACGGATGATCATAACCGTTCCCGGCATTGAACGTCTCCTCACTTTCCGATTCAGCGCCACTGCGAATCGACCGCCCTGTCCGGAAATCAAGGACCGTTCCGTCGACCGCACGGAATTCACCCGTCGGTAGCAGATCGGATCCGAGCGGTAGATAGGTCGAACTCGGTAACGTCAACTGATGATCCAGAATATCGCGTTGTAAGTTCCCGGACAGGTTCCAGTACGTATGATTCGTCACGTTCAGTGGTGTCGTCTGATCCGTCGTTGCTTCAATCGACAACGTCAATGCTGTCCCGTTTAGCCGGTAGATGACATCCACGGTTACATTTCCGGGATACCCTTCGCAACCATCCGGACTGAGCGTCCGTAAGTGCAACAGCTGTTCCGTTGCTTCGATGACATCAAAGAAGACTTGATCGAAGCCGTGCGTGCCGCCATGTAAGTGATTCGTTCCGTCATTTGCCGCAAGGTGATAGGTTTGTTCAGCAATTGAAAAGCGGGCTTGCCCAATCCGTCCGGCGACCCGGCCGACGATTGCTCCGAAATACGGCGAATGTTCTTTGTACGCGGCCAGTGTATCGAAGCCGAGCACCACACTCTCCATCTTGCCCGAGCGATCTTTGACCCGGACGTCATTGATGATGCCACCGTAATTCCATATCTCGACTTCCATGTCCGGTTGCATCAAGCGGTGCCGAACGAGTCGCGCGTCTTCTGTTTGATGTGTCTCGTACGTCATCGCCGGTCACCTGTCACTTGATGTGTCACCGTCTGCAGGAACCGGTTAAGTCCCGCCTGCCCTGCCTCCGTCTGTTTGAAGACACCGCAGTCTTCGAGTCCACGGACGAATTTTTCGGCCACCGCTTGTTCGACGTAAGCTGTGACCGGTTGACCGGTGTACTGTTGCTTCAACGCTTCTGCCCAAGTCCGGTGTACCGGCAAGACGTCCGTCGTTTCACCGACGATGAACTGTTCGACCTGCTTTAGTTCTTCAAGCAACCGGGCTGGTAAGACCGCAAGTCCCATCACTTCAATCAAGCCGATGTTTTCACGTTTGATGTGGTGGATGTCCGCGTGCGTATGGAAAATGCCATCCGGATGTTCGACAGAGGTCCGGTTGTTTCGTAAGACAAGATCGAGTTCATAGACGCCGTTTCGCATCCGGGCAATCGGTGTCACCGTGTTATGCCGGACGCCGTCTGTCATCGCAATGATTTCCTGCTCCGCGTCACTATACGTCAGCCAGGCTGTATACACATCATCGGCAGCAGCGAGTAACTGGTGACGATCAGGGCTACTCAAGCGGATGACGCTGAGCGGCCAGTGTAACGTTTGCCCACTGACATCCGGTTGTTGCGGCAAGTCGAACCGGCTTTGGATCGTTGCTCGGTCCATCGCGAACTCATAACGCCCGCCTTGGTAATGATCGTGCGTCAAAATCGAACCGCCGACGATTGGTAAATCAGCATTTGACCCTGCAAAATAATGCGGGAATTGATCGACGAACTCCAGTAATCGTTCAAAGGCGTCGCGGTTGATTACCATATCGCGATGCGCCTGCGACAAAATGATGCTATGTTCGTTGTAGTAAACGTATGGCGAATACTGCAATGCCCAATCCTCACCTTGGAGTGTCAACGGAACGATCCGGTGGTTCGCCCGAGCCGGATGATTGCTGCGTCCGGCATAACCGACGTTCTCGACACAAAGCAAACACGTTGGATAGGTCGATGCTGCAACAGGTTCTGTCCGGGCTGCCGCAATTTCGCGTGGATCTTTTTCCGGTTTCGATAAGTTGATTGTAATATCAATTTCCCCGTAAACCGTCGCTGCCTTGTACTGGATGTTTTTCGCAATCCGTTTCGTCTGGATATAATTGCTCGCCTGACTGAGTTGATAGAAATAATCCGTTGCGTGCACCGGATTTTCTTTGTAGAGCTGATTGAACGTCGTCGTGATCGTCGAAGGACGATCGACGAACACATCCATTAATTCAGCTGCGAAACGTTCTTTTTCATCGAGTCGTGCTGCAAGCCGTCCGGACGCAATCATTTCTTCCACCAGCGCCTCGAGGATGTCTGGAATCGGTTCCGCTGTAACAGTCCCTGGATCGGTATAATCCGCCTGACCGACAAGCGCAAGAATTCGATTACGCGCATAGATTTCATCTTCTGCGTCAATCAGATGTTCAGCAATCGCTTGCTCAATCAATCGTTTGATGTGTTCATTCATCGCCTTCACTCTCCTCAATCCATTCTCTCTCTTATGTTGTCTGATAGCCGTTCGGACGGCGTTCGTGCCAGTTCCAGGCATCACGGATGATTTGGTCGATGTCCGTCCGACGCGGTGACCAGTCGAGAACACGTTTTGCTTTTTCTGATCCTGCGATTAACGTACTCGGATCACCGGCACGTCTTGCGACGACTTGTTCCGGAATCGGGTGCCCCGTCACCCGGCGCGCCGCCTCGATGATTTCGCGGACGGAAAATCCGTTGCTCGAACCGAGGTTAAAGACATCACTCGTGTGTCCTTGTTGTAAGTAATCGAGTGCGAGAATATGGGCATCAATCAAATCTTCGACATGAATGTAATCCCGGATGCATGTCCCGTCTGGCGTCGCGTAGTCATCCCCATAAATCGAGATGACAGACCGCTGATTGTTTGCGACTTCAAGGACAAGTGGAACAAGGTGTGTCTCTGGTGTATGGTCCTCTCCGACTTCTCCTGTCGCGCGTGCTCCAGCGACGTTGAAGTAACGTAACGCCACATAACGAAGACCATGTGCTTGTTCGCACCATTTCATCATCTTCTCCATCATCAATTTCGTTTCACCGTACGTATTCGTCGGGTTCGTCATTGCCGTCTCGAGAATCGGCATCGTTTCTTGCTCACCGTATGTCGCAGCCGTCGAAGAGAAGACGATTTGTTTGATATCATGTGCGACCATTGCCTCGAGTAAGACTTCCGTTCCGTAGACGTTATTGTTGAAGTATTTTAATGGTTGTTCCATCGACTCCCCGACCAACGAAAAGGCAGCGAAATGAACGACTTGTTCAATCGTCTCTTTTGTAAAGACACGGTCAAGGAACGACCGGTCGCGAATATCTCCTTCGTATAAACGGGCTTGCGGATGGACCGCCTTTTTGTGACCTGCCTGTAAATGATCAATGACGACGACGTCTTTTCCAGCATCAATCAACTGATAGACCGCATGGGAGCCGATATAGCCGGCCCCACCGACAACTAGTACTGCCATATTAGATGACCTCCCGTTCGACTTCACGCGCTCCGTCTCCGACAGTCGCCGTGTAGAACGTTGCCGGATAACCGATCCGGCTTTCATAGCGTTGTCCGACGGCATCGATGAATCGGTCGACTGTTGACGTTTCAACGATTGCAATCGCACAGCCACCAAAGCCGGCTCCTGTCATCCGTGCCCCAAGGACACCCGGTTGCGCCCAAGCCGCTTCGACCAACGCGTCGAGTTCTTGCCCTGTCACTTCATAATCGTGTTGGAGTGACCGGTGCGACGCATTCATCAATTCTCCGAATTCCTCGAGTTGCCCTGCTTGTAGTGCTTCCAAGGCTTGTAACGTCCGCTCATTTTCAGAAATGGCATGGCGTGCCCGGCGCATCAAGCGTTCGTCGTCGAGTGTGACGGTTTCGAATTCTGCCATCGACCAATCTCCGAGCGTTGCATACGGCCGGACTTGCTGTAACTGTTCGAGCACCTGTTCACACTCCGCACGTCGCTCGTTGTATTTTGAATCGGCGAGTTCACGCCGCTTGTTCGTGTTCATGATGATGATCGTATAGCCCGTCAAGTCGAGCGGTGCATACGTGTAATCAAGCGTTTGGCAGTCAAGGAGTAATCCTGACCCTGCCTGTCCCATCCCGATCGCAAATTGATCCATGATGCCACTGTTGACGCCGATGTAGTGATTTTCGACCTGCTGACCGAACTTCACGAGTTCGACCCGGTCGAGATCCAATTCATATAAACGCTCGAGCATGACACCGATGACGAGTTCGAGTGAAGCAGACGAAGACAACCCTGCTCCGTTCGGAATATCCCCTTTAATCAAGACGTCAAATCCTGACGTGATGGCGTACCCGGCTTCCCGGAGGATGTGCACCATTCCTTTGGCATAATTCGTCCAACCGTCTTGCGGATTATGGGCCAAGTCGTCTAATCCGACTTCGATGATGCCGTCTGCTTCGAAGTTGAGTGAATAGAAACGACACGTTGCATCATCCCGTTTTCGGGCAATCGCATGCGTCCCGAGCGTCAAGGCACATGGAAACACATGACCTCCGTTATAGTCCGTATGCTCTCCAATCAAATTGATACGCCCTGGCGCAAAAAAGCGATGTGTCGCCTGTACATCGAATTGCTCTTCAAAGATTTGTTCTAACGTCTGGTCGGTCATGCGATCGGCTCCTTTTGCTCAATTTGTCTCAATTGATAGATGGGTTGAATTCGTAAACAACGTGCTTCATAGTCCGTCGAATAAGAGAAGTTCAGTCCTTGGTTCATCAAGTAAGCACCGCTCACCTGGCGATCTTCCACTTGATAGAGTCTACTTGCATCTAATCCCGTCAGTTTAAAGCTGTACTGGTGAATGCCATGCTTACGCATCGGTGCAACCGCCAAAATGACTGTCTCAGTTTCAGACGTATACTGCATGATGCTCGCTGTCGTTTGTGAGAATGGACTGAGGCGGTATTGACGTCCGTGCTGAACTGTCGGCCGAATCGTCTTGTATGTCTCAATCCATCCTTTCGCTTCCGCGAGTTCACTTGCCGTCCACTCACTTAAGTTTCCACCGATGCCGAGCGTCCCTTGCATCGAAGAGACGAACCGCGTCGCAAGCGGTAAGTTCCGCCCATTCAACCAGTTCGGACCATCCGTCACCCAGCAACTCATCATTTTTGCATTATAGGCAAACGAGAAGTCATGTTGAATCGTCAACCGGTCAAGCGGGTCCGTGTTGTCACTCGTCCAGACTTGTTCCGTCCGCTCTAAAATCCCGAGATCAATCCGACCTCCGCCACCGGCACACGCTTCGAAGTCGACCGTCGGATGCCCGAGTCGTAGCTCGTCGAAGATTCGATATAAGGCATCGACGTGACGCTTCCAAAGTTCTTTTTGCGCGTCCGGCGTTTGCGACGGGACACCCGGCTCAGAGAATGCCCGATTCATGTCCCACTTGATGTAGTCGATTTCGTGCGACGTCAATAATTCATCCATCATGTCATAAACAAAACGTTCGACTTCCGGTAAACCGAGGTTCAAGACGAACTGGTTTCTCGATGTCGTCCGGACAGCACCCGGAGCATGATAAATCCAGTCCGGATGTGCGCGATATAAATCGGAGTCCGGATTGACCATCTCCGGCTCGACCCAAAGACCGAACTGCATGTTTTTTCCCTTCACATACTCAATCAAAGGGGTCAGACCGTTCGGAAACTTCTTCCGATTGACGACCCAGTCGCCTAATCCCGCTTGATCGGAGTGACGTTCACCGAACCAGCCGTCATCGACGACGAATAGTTCACATCCGATGTCCGCTGCTTGATTGACGAGTGCCCGTTGTCCCTGTTCCGTCACATCGAAATACGTCGCTTCCCATGAGTTATAGAGGACCGGTCGAACGTTTTCACGGTCAGACGCCGGCATGATCACGTGACGCTGGAAGTCATGCGCGCGCGCACTCATTCCGGCGAAGCCGTCCGGAGTATAGCCGATATAAAAGACCGGTGTTATTAGACGTTGTTCAGCGTCAAGCGTCCAGCTGAAGTCAAATCCATTCATCCCACCCGATAGTTGGACGAACCCGAAGGCATCTTGTTCAGCGTGAATCGACCAGTTGCCCGAATAGGCAAAATGGCCGTAAATGACTTCGCCCGTCGTCTCTGTCGCATTGTGTTCAAGCGCGAACCAGGGATTTGCCTGGTGACTCGTCACACCGCGTCGACTTTCAATCGTCTTGCGTCCTGCTGTCAGCGGCGTGATTTGTTTTTGGAATTCGCCCGTCCATGTCCCGGCATAATGATGGAAGTTGAGCGTCGGACGATTTAAAAGTCCCATCGCGAACGACTGCGCCGTCGTCAAACGGACAGGTCTTTCTCCTGCGTTTTCGACGATGAGCGAGCGCCCGATCATATCGTATGCCGCGAAAAGTTCATACCGTACCCCGACGCGCAAATCTTGGAGGGGATCGTGGAGCCATAAGACAAGTGCCGTATCCGACAGCTCTGCTTGCTCGAAAGAAAATTGACTGATTCTTGCTCCGTCTGCCCGTTCTGATTTTAACGTCGGTTCTGTATAGACCATCTCACCGAACGGGATAAAGTCGTACGTCGCGACGCCGTCTGGCGATTCGAATGAACTGTGGGCAAGAACCGCACTCGGTAACGCCGCATAATCTGCTCGATACGGAAGTCGTGCCCCGAAATACGTATGAACGAGCTTCCCATTCGCTCCGATTGTCACGACATGCGCGACATCTTGTCCTTCAATCACGAATCGGTGTTTCGATACTTCAAAGATTGCCATGGTCCTACCTCCTTACGTCGTCAGAATCAGTGTCGCAAGCGGTGCGAGTGTCACTGTTCCACTGTATGTCTCTTGCGTCGTCAGCTCCTGATATGTTCCGTCAAGCGTGACTTGTTTCGTTTCTTTTGTGTCATGGTTCATCAGGAAGACGAAATCGCGTGTTTCCCCGTGACGGCGAACGACTTCGACCTGGTCCGGCACTTCAAGCGTCTCGATTCCTGCTTCTTCAAAGGCTTGCGCGTAAATCGTATCGATCATCGCGTCATCGATCGACGCTCCGATGTACGTGATTGTTCCTTTGTATTGATTTCGCGTGACGGCTGCGACACCATCGTAAAATGTATCGCGATAAACGGCGAGCGGCTCTGCCGTCGTCGGTGTAATGAGATCGCACCAGAGGCGTGCCGTCGACGATTGTCCGTCAAGTCCCTCGACACGGTTTTGCTGGACCGCTTGAAGGGATTCATATTCATCGATTTCAATGCCGGCATACGTGGCAAACTTCCCGGGAAGTGTTTTCGGGATGACATTGTTATGCGGATCCTTGACACCTGTCCGGTACGTAAAGATGACGTGCCCCCCTTGTTCCATGTAATCAATCAATGCTTGATCGAACGTCGGGTTCGTCAGGAAGTACAGCGGCACGATAATCAGTTTGTAGCCGTCAAGCGCATCGCCCGGGAAAACGATGTCCGTCGCAACCTGCTTGCGGACAGCCCCGCCGTAAAAACGGACGAACTCGGTCCGGAAATCAAATGCATCGCTGTGTGGTTGATGCGTCCAGGCCCAAACGTTTTCCTGATCAAAATAGACACCGACATCCGCTCGGTACGTACTGGCATTGATCTCGTCGCCGAACGTATTTAGTTCCGTCATGATCTGTTTGACTTCAGCAAACTTCCGTTTCGGTTTCCCGTCGTGGTCGATGATGCCGTGGCAAAATTCTTCCGTCCCGAACAAGGCTGCCCGGAAGCGGAAATAGACGATCGCTTCCGCGCCGCGCGCAACGGCTTGATACGTCCAGAGACGAATATGACCCGGGCGTGGTAAGTATCCGATTTTGCTCCACCCCTGTGCGCCACTGAGCTGTTCCATGACCCAGAAACCTTTGCCCTGTTTCGACGACCGGCAGAGATCGTGATCGCTCGCCATCTTCTCGAAACGGTTTGGTTCCGGTAACCCGCCCCAGACGGGATAGTTATCAAATGAGACATAGTCAAGATCTTGCGCCATCTGTTGTTGATTCACAGCCATATCGCTGTAGACGAGGTTATGTGTGATAAAGGCATCCGGATGGATATGTTCCCGTAAGACATCGACTTGCAGCTTGTTGTAATAGTTATAGCCGTCGGCACAAAATCGGTCGAAATCGACGAGCAGGGCAGGACTATGCTCTTGGTAAACTTTACGCGGGACGGGAATTTGTTCCCACGCCGTATAGGTTTGACTCCAAAAGACCGTTCCCCATGTCTCGTTTAACACGTCAAGCGTGCCATACCGCTTCTTGAGCCAGACCTGGAAAGCGGCCCGGTCGATAGCACTGTAAGAGCGGTCCGACTTTTCATGACCGTACTCATTATCTGTCTGCCAACCGATGACACGCGGATGTTGCCCGTACCGTTTCGCCATTTCCGTCGTAATCGCGACGGAAAACTTTTGATAGGTCTCACTGTGAACCGTATAGTGACGACGCGCACCAAAGCTGATCGTCACACCGTTTTCGTCGACCGGTAAAATTTCTGGATACTTATGACACATCCAGGCGGGTGGTGTTGCCGTCGGTGTACCGAGGACGATATCGAAGCCCGCGTCACTGAGTCGTGCGACGACGTCATCCCAAAAGTCGAAGTCATAAACCCCTTCTTCCGGTTCCATCATCGTCCACGCAAATTCTGCAATCCGGACGACGTTGACCCCCAGTTCTTTCATCAAACGAAAATCTTCCTCCCACAATTCACGTGGTGTTTGTTCCGGATAATAATCGACTCCTAAATACATATTGCTCCCCCTGACTCAAAAAACAAATTATTTTACTGCACCGGCCGTCATTCCTTTTTGGAAGAAACGTTGGAAGAAGATATAGAAGACCATTGTCGGTAAACTGATTAACACAAGTGAGGCATAGATTTTACCTGGATCGCCGCCGAGTGCATCTTTGAAGAAACTCGGTGCCATCGTGACTGTCTGGTAAGCGGGATCGGTCATGAACGTCAAGACCATCAAGTATTCGTTCCACGAGTTGAGGAACGCATAGATTAATGCTGTCGCAAGTGCCGGTTTCGCGAGTGGCAACATGACTTTGAAGAAGACTTCTAAAATTGTCGCACCGTCGATATAGGCCGCTTCCATCAGTTCGTTCGGCAATTCGTCAAAGTACCCTTTGATGAGCATCAAGCCGAACGGGAGGAAAAATGCAACTTCTGCCCCAATCAATCCCCAATGATTGTTCAGTCCGTCAAATGAACGGAGCGTAAAGAACAAAGGGACGATCATCGAAGCAACCGGTAACATTAAACCGGCGAGGACCATATTGAACATGAGACGCTTTCCTGCGAACTCTAGCTTTGAAAAAGCGAACGCTGCAAACGCAAGAATCGTGATTGAGATGATGATCATGAAGAAAGCAACAAAGAAACTGTTGAAGACGAACGTTGGGAAATTCGGGTTTTGTAACGTCGCGATATAGTTCTCAAATCCATTGACACGTAAGCTTTCCTTGAACATGACAAAGATCGGGAACAGCCAGACGATTGAAGCTAAGGCAAGGACAAGGTTGATCATCCAACGACTCTTTTTAGATTCTACATTCATGGTACGTTCCTCCTTAGTTATCCATTTTCTTTTGTATCCGTAATTGGAAATACGTGATCAGCAACGCGATTGTAAGTAGCACGATGGCGACAGCACTCGAGTAGCCGACTTCCTGTTGGAGCATTGATTTTCGGAATAAGTAGGTCGAGATAAATTCTGTGGACGATCCCGGCCCACCGGCAGTCGTGATCCAGACTAAGTCAAATGTCTTCAGTCCACCGATGACACCGAGGATCGATAACGTGAAGGTCGTGCCCTTTAAGTTCGGGAACACAATGCTCCAAAGGGTCCGGAAGAAACCAGCTCCATCAATTTTCGCAGCTTCGAAAATTTCTTTTTCAATCGTCAACATCGCCATGTAGTACATGACCATCGACGACCCTGTCCACTGGAAGATATTGATGGCGATGACGGAATAAAGCGCGATATCCGGATCGCCGAGCCAATTCTGCTCGAGACTCCCAAGACCGATTGCACGTAAGAATTCGTTGATGTATCCAAATTGGAAATCATAAATTTGTGTGAAAGCTGCCCCAAGGACGACCGGACTCAAAACGACCGGGAAGAAGAAGACCGATTTCATCGCAGTCCGCAGCGGTCCTTGTGTATGCAGGAAGTACGCGAGAACAAGTCCGATTCCAGCCTGGATTGTGACCGTCAAGACGGTGAAGATGAAGGTGTTTTTGAGCGAAAGATAAAAGTCCGGATCTCCGAACATTTCCGCATAGTTTGAAAGCCCGACAAACGCTTTATCAAACGAAATCCCGTCCCATGAGAAAAACGAGTTATAGGCATTGTAGAAAATCCCGTAGTAGATGAAACTGACGACGAAAAGGACGATTGGTGCGACAAATGCCCAACCGACCATATTTTGTTTCATCTTGCCTTTTTTTCTTGGAGCAGGTGAACGTGTCGCTGCTGGTTTTAACGGCTCTGCTTTTGGTTTAATCGGCAATTCCTGACGCTCTGTCTGCATGTTGATTCCTCACTTTCCTCTTTTCCAAAAATCAGGAAGTGATACGCCAGGCGCATCACTTCGCTGTCTACTGCTTATTTCGCCGATTTATCCGCTGTATCTTGAACACGTTGAAGTGCTTCTTTCGGATCTTGACCTGTTGCGATATTTTGAAGTTCCTTCCCGAGGATATCGTTCAATTTCGTATCCCGGATTCCACGGCTCGCGACTGCGTCCGCAAGCGTATCGTTTAACATTTTGTATGATTCTTTTTCGCCTTCCGATGTGAAAGCGGAATCAGAGTCGATTGTGACATCTTTAATTCCTGGTGCCATCTCGAACTCACCCATGTATACTTCTTGTCCTTCACCTTGACTCATGAAGGCGATGAACTCTGCTGCACCTTCTTGTTGTTTCGATTCTTTATTGACACCAAGCGCCATATCGATTGAAGCGATGATTGGTTGTTCTGTTCCGCCTACGAGGTTAGGAAGTGGTGCAAATCCAAGCTCATCGTCAATTTTCCATTTGTCTTTTTTCTCAGCCGTCGTCATCGAGTGTGCTT
This sequence comes from Exiguobacterium sp. s127, assembly GCF_018618695.1. Lineage (NCBI taxonomy): Bacteria > Bacillati > Bacillota > Bacilli > Caryophanales > Exiguobacterium > Exiguobacterium sp. s127. The sequence goes on from NZ_JACSMO010000006.1 coordinate 72,744, forward strand.
CCCATGAACCGATGACCCACATCGCAGCTTTTTTATCGAAGAACTGGTTCATCCCGTCATTGTAAGTCGCAAGACCCAGCGCTCCTTCTTGGAAGACTTTATCTTCGAAGAGGTCTTGCCATACTTGTGCTGTTTTGACCATTTCGTCATCTGTCCATTTTGCTTCACCCGACAAGACTTTTTGAATATAACCCGGCGCGACTTGGTGACTGAGGACGTTGTAGACATCGATGTCGATCCAAGCATCTTTTGCTCCGAGCATCAATGGAATGACTTTATCGCCAGACGCTTTGATTTTTTTGACGGCATCGACCGTTTCTTTATAGTTCTTAGGTGGCGTGACACCGTATTTATCAAGCATCGTCTTGTTGTACATCAAGTATGCTTGTCCTGTGAAACCGATTGGGACTGCGTATTGTGTACCGTCAAGTGTCGTCTGTTCAATCCCGAGCTCGACGAATTTATCTTTCCATCCATCTCCGGCTGCTTTATCCATATATGAATCGACCGGTACGACACGATCTTTATACTGCTGAATCATCGGTTCTTTTAAGCCAATGATGTCTGGGCCTTTACCTGACAACATTGCGACTTGAAGTTGCTTTTCATAGTCTTCACTGTACCGTTTGAATTCGACTGAATACTTGTCTTGCGATTTGTTGAACGCATCGACAACGGCTTTCCCAGCTTCAGGTTGTGGTGCCCAGCCCCACCAGGTAATGATTGTTTTACCGTCTTTTGTTGTCGTCTGTTGCTCATCTTCGCCACCACAAGCTGCGAGTAGTGCTGATAATGTAAGAACCGATGCTGCCGCTAAAATCTTCGATTTTTTAAATTTCATCTGATTGATCCCCTTTTTATGTGTAAGTATCATGCGTATTTTTGACCGTGTTGACCTTCCAGTTTCGCTTGTTTGCACCAGTCTTCCATCACCGTTTGGTCGATCGGCATTCCCTGTAGCCGAATCAACACGCGGGCAATCAAACGTAACCGATAATCCAATGTGTCGACTTCGCGAGCGACAAATAAGTAAAACTCTCCGCCAAGTGTTAAGCAGCCTGCCGTCCGCATTTGTTGCATCAATGCGCGTAATTCGATGTATCCGCTCTCATTTTTTCGAACATGCAGTTCTGAGGAACGGATTGTCAATACTCCTTGCACGGATGACATCCGGAATTGAAAAACTCCATCTTGTCGCGGACGGACGAGCACGATGTCTTGGTCCGGTGACCGTTCATCCCCTAGTTGTTGTTCAGTCATCCGCTGCGTTTGACGATCATAGTAAAAGCCGCGGATGGCCCCGTAACGCCCAAAAGCTTCACGATAGGAAACCCACGGATCTTTTGTTTCCATCGGCGCGTTGCCTCCTTCTTTCCGTTTCAGCTCGACTGGTCTTCGCCAGTCCGCATCCACCTCCACCGTTCACATGAACTTAGTAAATTAAATTTATTATCTATCTTTAAAAAGACTATAGCATATGACTTTTATATTTGTAAACGTTTTCATAAATTATTTTTCGGGGTTATCTCGAGATTGCTTGAAGTCCTGATAACTGAGGGCGTGACAAAGCGTCTTTTTCGTTGCTTTCCTCGGGCGAGGCGCAAGCCGTTGCTCCTTGGTCCTAACGGACACGAGCAGGGTCTTGCCTGCCTCTGAAAGTGCGTTAAACACGCACTTTTTCCCGTAGGAGTCAACGAAACGTGACGCTTTTTAAGTAATACCGTGAGAGAAATCCAGGCATGCAGACGATTTGGAGCGCAATCCGTCTTGAATCGCTTTAGACCAATTGCCGCTTTGAAGATGAAGCGAGAAAGGGAAGCGCGAACTGATTGCTTCTCGTTATCGCATTTTCACTCTTCATAAGAGTTTGCCTACAGTCAAAAAAACTACTTCCGTCATATCGATGGAAGTAGTTTATACTTTAAATCGTTTGAAAGACACTATTTGTCGCTAAGGCAGCTGCACTAAGTGCCCCTTGTTTTTCACTCCACGGCACCATCTTCACGTCCGTCTGTCGCGAGGCTGTTGTCAGCGCCGTATGCGCGACCCGTTCTTTAATCTGCTCGACGATGCCCGGTGCGCGTTCAAACATCGGGCCGCCTAGTAAAATCCGTTTCGGGTTCAACAAGTGAATCGTATTCAATACACCAATCCCGATATACTCTCCTGCTCGATGATAGGCGCGCGCCGCTTGTTCGTCTCCTGCCACTAAACGACTCCGCAGTTCCAGTAAGGTTTTTACTTGCGGATCAATGACTTCAAAATCGCGCAACAGTGACTTTTCGCCTGCCAATGCCTCAAGGCAACCACGATTGCCACAAGAACAGATGGGTCCATCTAGATCAAGTCGCATATGTCCGACTTCACCCGTGATGTGGTTTTCCCCATCAATCAACTTTCCATCCAGTACATAGGCGCCTCCAATCCCTTCGCCTGCATAAAGGTAAAAGAATTGATCGACCCCAACCCCCTCGCCAAATAACAATTCGAAGGAAGCGAGCGCACGCACGTCATTCTCGATGAAAACTGGATAGGCAAATCGTTCCTCTAAATGTTTTTTTAGTGCGACATCATGAAGGTGGAACCGAGGGGCAAATAGGATGACACCTGTTTCCGGATTAACCATCCCGTGGACAGAAATCCCGATGCCATGAATCGTCCCGACACCGTTTGTCGCTTCAATCAATTCTTCACACAGTTGACTGACGGCATCAATCATATCGTCACTCGTATCAAAGTGTCCGATTGATTCGACTTCATGGATCGTATTTCCACTCAAGTCGGCGATGACACCGATGAAACGATGACTCGTCGCATCGATTCCGATGACATATTGTTCCGTCGCAACCAATTCAAGCATGATTGGTTTGCGTCCCCCATTCGAAACTCCGAGTTCCCGCTCCGTCACGAGACCATCGGCAATCAACTCACTGACGATGTTCGAGACCGTCGGCTTCGTCAAATTTGTCCGCTGGGCAAGTTCGACCCTCGAAATTGGCTGATGCATTCGAATCAGGCGTAACACAAGTGCCCGATTGTAGGAGCGCATCCATTTTGAATTACGTGGTGTCTCTTTAGTCATGCTTCCCCTCATCCCCTCTAACCTTCTCCTTCCTATCTTCGCACATTTTGTAAGGGATTTCACTGTCTCCTTTTTAACTCATTTTGAAAGAGAAAGAGGCGAGGTTTCACGCTTCATCATACGGCTGCTCGATGACGAGGATTCGGCTACCGTCTGGCTTTTCCGTCAACTCCATTTCAATAATGGCCTGCCCGACTAGCAACACAGCCGGCAATTCTGGGTCCGTCTTCCGAAAAAAGCTGACATGACCTTGATAAACGTCCATATAATCAGCGAATAAAAACGTTCCATTGACATGGATTTCGTCTTGCTTCGGGTTGAATTCAAGTCGCGGGACCCCGAACCATGCTTCTCCGTTCAAATACAACAATGGTTTGTTTCCAATTCCTTCATTGGTGGCTCGGCGCACTTCAATCGCTCCTTTCGTCTCATAATAAAGGCGGTCATCCCCTCGTGTCGCAATGACAATCGGATTGTCTTGATACAGGACGATTTCAAGAATTTCATCCGCCTGTTCGACATAATAACCCGAGTCATCAGCTGTCGCAAAACTAATCGTGTACAGTTGAATCCAGGCGACGACATCTGTTACTTCGACCGGCTTCAAAAATAACGCGGAGACAAGATACGTCCGCTCCGGCATCACGATTAAGTTGACACAGATATCTGCCAATTGAATCGTTCGTACTTGTGTTGAAGGATACATTTCTTCGTAATCTTTCATAAAAATCACTTCATAATAATGCGTCGTCTCCCGGAGCTCTCTCCCAGGTAAACGACGATCAAAGTCGGCAATCTGGATGCGTTTCATGTTGTGCCTCCTCTGCAAAAACCTGTAAGTGTCTCATGCTGATTATTACCCAAAATTTGGTCTCTTTGCACTCCCCTAAAAATCAAAAAATCACCTCCCGATTTTTTCAGGAAGGTGACGCGTCAGATTGTTTTCATTGGAGATACAAGTCGTAGAGAACATAGAGCACTAGCGCAATCACAAAGACGAAAAAGAATTTTCCCGTACCAAAAAAAACACGGTCGCTTGTTTCGTTCCGATTATTTTTATCCGGATACATTATACAACTCCCTTTCTCATCTATCCAATTTTTCTCATATTGAATAGTTTCGCCTTTTGCGGCATCAATTCCTTCCGAACTGACGATTGATTTCTTTAAGATTTCATCCCGTTCGCAAAAAAGACGAGCGTTTCTTCTTCGTCCGTCGTTAACACACGGTCGACCGTTTCTTTGTATAATCGATGCATCTCTGAAATCTTCCCACCTGCTCGCTCCGTCACATCCATCGCCTGACGTAACATCACGACTTCTTGTTCGAACGCTTCGCGGGGCATTGCCTCACCGTGCGACCAAACGTAATACGCCGCATCATACTCCGCGATTGCATCAAGTAACAACGTCATTCGCTCGACCGTATAGTTCCATTTCGCCGAAAAGATATCAGCATACATCGCGTCCCCTAAAAATAAGACACGTTCTTCCGGTATGTAAACAAGCAGACTCCCGGGTGAATGGTCATTTTCGACTTCGCGCAGAATACAATGCACACCCCCTAAGTCGACGACAAGTTCTCCCTCGAATTGAATATTTGGCAATTGTACTGCTATATCACGTGTCGGACCAAACTCGAGCTTGATGGCATCGGCACAAAACGGTATCTCGATTCCCTGCTCGATTCGCGCTTCGAGTGATTCATCTGTCCAGTCATAATCTAGCATCTGTTCAATTCGCGCTACCGTCCGCTTCGTTGCCATCGCCGGAAGGTTCATTTCCTTTAGTCCGAAAATATGATCCCAGTGCCAATGCGTCAATGCCAGTAAATCAGGTTTTTTCAAGCCCTGTCGCTCCACTTCTTCTAAAAACAGTGCCGCATGCCGGCTCGAGTTTCCTGCGTCAATCATCAGACTGCGTTTTGCTCCGACGATCAGCCCTAAAATCGGTCGATCCGTTTCACTGACCGGCGTTTGATACCATACACGATCCGTCAATTGGTTAAATTGTTGCATCTTCATCGCCTCCTGCTTGTAGTATAACGAAAAAGCCCATCCGGATGACGCCCGGATGGACCAGTTCAATGCCTTTACTTCTTATTTTCTTTTTGACGGAAAGGCCACCAGACACCTGAACCGAACGAAACCGTAATCGCCGGGATCAAGAGCGGTAAGACAATCAATCCATACAAGAGAAGACCCGTGATGACAATCGTCGCGATTTGAACGAGACTGAGGACACCGGATGGCATCATCGCACCGAACGTACCGGCGAGGATGATCGCTGCCGTAATGATGACCGAGCCCATTTTTTTCATCGAGATGTACATCGCTTCTTTCGTCTCAAGTCCGTTGATCGTTTCTTCGCGGAAGCGATCAAGGAGGAAGATTGAATAGTCGATGCCAAGTGCGACAAGCATGACAAAGCCAAAGAATGGAACCGCCCAACTGATTCCGTCATACCCCAGTCCGTTGACGAAGATCAACTCTGCGATTGAGACCGACGTATAGTACGTCAGTAACAATGAACCAATCATGAACAGCGGCATGATGAACGAACGGAACATGATTGCGAGGACGATGAACAGACTCACGATCATAATCGCGACCGTCCGCGAAAAGTCCGCTTTTGACGTATCGTTTAAGTCACTATTGATGCTTGAAATACCACCGTAAGCAACTTTTGCCTCTTCGAGTGGCGTATCTTTTAACGTACTCGCAGTCGTTTTTTTAATCGCCGCGACTGTTTCGATCGCTTTTGGCGAATAGGGATCGTCGTTTAAGATGACTTCAAACTTCAATCCTGTTTCGTCATCAATTGCATATCGTTCGATGACCGGTTCAAACTCTTTATTCGTTAACGTCTCTTTCGGAATAAACATTCCGGTCCCGCGAATCGTTTTCGAATCGCCCATCTCAGTCAGAATATCCGCTACATCCGTTAAACCGTCTTCGATTTTTTGAAGACCCTCATTTGCCGAACCGACACCGTCCGCAAGTTGCGTCAAGCCACCACCGAGCTGTCCAGCTTGTGCACCTTGTTGTTCAATTCCTGTCGCCGCTTGCGCAATGCCGGTTTCAATTTGCGTCAATTGTTCCGATAAAGCGGACAACGTCCCGACCGCTTGCGATATGTTTTGTGTCGTTTGCAGCCCTTGACCGACAGCGCCGAGCTGTTGATTGATTTGACCGAGACCATCTGCTGCCTGTTGCAATTGTGTCGCCCCAGCCGTCGCTTCGTCTCCAGCCGGAAGCTGTCCACTAATCGATTGAAGGTTTTTTTCGACTTCCTCTAAACCTTGACCGACTTCACCAAGACCCGTATTGGCATCTTTGACCCCATCTGCAATTTGCGCGAGTTGGCGGTCGACGTATAAATCGGGGATGACCTCACCCGTTGGTCTTGAAATCGACCGAACGGATTTGACACCATCCAATTTGACGAGCTCGCGACTTAACTGCTCCGCATAAGGAAGTGTTTCTTCTGTCACGATGTCTTTATCGTCCTTTAAGATGACGTTGACGGGGAGCGATTCTCCCGCACCAAATCCGTCTGAAATCGCATTTAACCCTTTGACGGTTTCGTATTTTTCTCCAATCTCATCGACTGTATTGAATGAAAGATCGTCATCATACGTAAAGAGCGTCGGGACTGTAATGACGGCGACGATTGCCATCGCGAGCAATGGACGGCGAATCGATAATCCGCCGTAACGTGCCCATAACTTACTATCACGGTGACTCGCTGCACTTTTCGACGGCCAGAATAATTTTTCTTTTAACGTCGCCATGAAGAATGGGACGAGTGTAAACAGGACGAGCAGTAAGACGGCAATCCCGACCGCTACTGCAACCGATGATTTAAAGATCGGGAAATCTGCGAATCCGATTGCCGAGAAACCGACGAGAACGGCAATCCCACTAATCAGCAATGTCCGACCCGCTGTTTTATACGTGTTGACGATTGCCGTTTCGACGTCATGTCCAGCTGTCAGTTCTTCCTTGTAGCGGCTTAACAGTAAGATACAGTAATCTGTCCCAATCCCGAATAAGATCGCGACGAGGAAGATTTGTGTGAAGTTCGAGACCGGGAAACCGAACCAATCAACAAAAAACGCCACAAATGATTGGCTCATCAGGTAGGTTACGCCGACTGCAAGCAGTGGAACGAACGGTGTGACGATCGAACGGAAGACGATAAGCAATAAACCAAAAATCAAACCGACAGTAATTAACTCCGTCCGTTTCAGTCCTTCTTGCGAACTTTTGTTGACGTCTGCATTAATCAGCGATTCACCTGTCAGATAAATCGTCCGGTCGTTCGGAAGGACATCCGCCCGGATTTTTTCCGCGAGCGCTGTAATTTCTTCTTGTGACCCGTCCACTGTAATTGGAACGAGCACCGTTTTTTTATCTTTTGAGACAAGTTGTCCTTCCGTTTCCTCACTTTCAAACGGATTAAGGACACCGGTCACAGGTTTGTCGAGTTTTTCTAAATCCGTCACGATTTGACCGATGTCAGTGCGGTCAGACGCTGAGACCTTGTCCTTTAACGGGATGACGAGCGAAATGGTTTCTTCACTTGCACCAGCTGCCTGTAAAATATCTGCTGCGCGCTGCGAATCTGCATCACTTGCGAGCTGAATCGCTCCAGCATCCTCTGCTTGTTTCGATAAGTTCGGTGCCGCTAAAAATAGACCGACTGTCGCAATCAATAAGACGATTACGATCGGCCAGCGCCACTTGACGATTTGTCGCATGCCTTCTCCACCTCTTCTAGTTCTATTTTTCTCTGCTGATTAATCTTCAATCTTTAAAATCGATTTAACCTTTTTAAACGTTTCGATAAACTGTTGAATTTCATCGTCCTCGACCTTACCGTCAATCAATTGTTCCAAATAGAGATAGATTGCCTGGTTCGATTCCTCGACGACATCGTGTCCTGCTTGCGTCAAAATGATTTGTTTCGTCCGATGATCATCTTCCGCCCGTTCGACTTCCACGAGTCCTTTTTCATTTAACTTTTTCAGACGGTTTGAAATCGCGCTTTTATGGACACCTTGCATGACGGCGATTCGTCCCGAAGCAATCGGTCCGTATTTACCGACGATTTTCAATAAATGAAGTTGCTCTGGAGAATACAAACGCCACACGGGAGATTCAACGGACTTTAATACGCGTTCCGTCCCATGAATCATGACTTCCTCAAACAGAAGGACGGCTTCCCGAAGATTGTCTTTCATTTTAGTTTACCTCCTAAACTGTTAGTGTTAGTTTAGCCCCTCAACTAGCTGACGTCAACTTCAAACTGTCACAATTAGGCAGACAGACCCGAGCAATGTTCGATATGATAAAAGAGAGCTTGATGTTTGCTAGATAAAGGAGGAAGAACGATGACCCTTTTATTTTGGATCGCCCTTGTGATTTGTATCATTGGACTTATTTTTACACTCATGGTCGGACGTAGCCGTAATGAAGAAAGCTACAGTAACAAAACAACTGCTAAAAACATGGTTTGGATGTACTTGATTTTACTACCGGTCATCTTAATCGTGCTTGGTGTATTTTATTACCTGCTGACAAAGTAAACTAAAAAAGATAAGCGGTCCCTTAAGCTACTGCCTTTAAGAGACTGCTTATCTTTTTTGATTAATTTAACGTTTTTGGACGGACGATATAAATGTCGCATTTCGCATAACGGGCAATGTTTTCGGATACACTCCCAATCATGATCCGTTCCATTGCGTTCATGCCGACAGCCCCACAGACAATCAGTCCTGCCCCGACACGCGGTGCAATGACTTTCGGGATCAGCGTCTTCGGTGACCCTGTCTCGATGACGAGCTCGACTGCATCCAACCCGGCTTGATGTGCCTGTTTTTCGTATCGTTCAAGTAATTCTTGTGCATACTCTGTCACGTTTTGGTCAATGAAGCGTTGGTTGGCACGGACATTCGCGAATGTCTGAATGTCGATGACATGTGTGATGACGAGCTTTGCATGATCAATTTTTGCAAACTGGACCGCTTTATCGAATGCCAAGTCTGCTGTCTTTGATCCGTCTACTGCGACCAGAATTGTATGGTAGTGGCTGTCCATCATGATTCACCCTCTCCACTCAAACAAAGGCAACACTCATAATTTATCGTTGTTTTCGTTCTCCAATGCTCTGTTTTCATGATCGAGTTTCCGTTCTGCTTCGATGCCTTCCGGCTCCGTCTCAAGAATACTTTTAGGTGACGGTGTCGGTCGCTCCGCACCTTCTCGATCCGCGAACAAGACGTAAGCACCATGCCGGACACCGACGACATGACGTTCGATTTCCTCGTCCGCTAGACCAAGCGACGTAAATGCCGTTCGGATTTCATCTTCTGTCGCCGGCTTTCCAGTAAAACGCTCGAACAATGTCCGTTTACCCGTAACGAGTTGTGCTGCTGACTGTCCCCGCAACATCGCCATATCGGTTTTATCCTGTAAGACGACGTATAAATCTTCCTCAAGATACCCTTTAAAATGTAAATCTTCAATATCCCGAATCAATTCGGTTTCATTTTCATACGTTCCGATAAATTGTTTTTTCCCCATTTGACTGTGTCCCCCTTTTTAACTTCTATAAGGGATATACCCGAAAAAACGAAAAGCAATGATTCAAACTGTCGGTTTGTTTCAAGAAACTGGTGTTTTTTGTTCTGAAAAAACCTTTTGTCGTCTCCGAAAGACCACTACTGTGACGATTGCGACTGCCACCGTCGCAATAACGGTAATCCATTCCTGTGTTAAAGTGAGACGATCGTTAAAGAACAGCCCACTATAAAACCAAATCATCACTACACCAAACACCCAATCCGAATGGAACCAGCTGAATACTAGTACACCACCGGCAAAAACAATCAGCATGATACTCGTCCAAAGCGAGACACTTAAACCAAACAGTTCCTCAAACCGGAAATCACGTAAAATCCGAAACGGTAAAATTAAGATTTGGACGCTCGACCAGGCTAGAAAGACGGAAAAAGGCGAGCGCATCCAAGGTGAACGGTTCGGATGCTGTTGAATTTTTGAATAGATGAGACAAAGACTTATGAAAGACACTGTCATCAACACGAGTTCCCACGGCGGACCTACAATCGAACTTACTCCGAGTCCAATCATCGTCAAACTGAACCATCCACTTATATCAAGTATCAACGTTCGATCTGCCGGATAAGATCGGACTGGACGGATGCACCAAATCAGGAGTGTCGTATACAGAACACCGACGACAGCATCAACGAATGGTGCCGGCATGATTGCTAACGGTAACTCGGTCGTCATCTTATACCACACGACACGGGCAAATAAAACGAATAAAAACGATAAAAAATTGAGTAAACGAAGTCCCGTCAGTGTCAACATCTCGCGTCCACCTCCTTACCTAGTCTTTTCCCGACGCGACATGCTCGAAAACAAAAAAACTGTCTTCAAGAAACGGATTCAGGTACGATGGAAAGATAAAGGAGCGTTGATCATATGCAACCATTCATCAAGCCCCACCAATATAATTTCATTCGGAATCAAATTGAGTTATTACTTCAACAATTAACGACCGTGAATGACCCCGATGTCCGTGATGCCGTTTTATACAGCGCGACGACAAAAATTTTCGACATCATTCCCATTCTGTCCCCGGAACAAGAGGAACTTTTGATGACGATCCGGAATCAAGCTTCAGAGCAACAGCTGTTCACGTATCTCGATCAAATCCAACCGTTCGTCGAACCATTTCCGACGATCACCCCCGCTGAAATCCAGGCACTTTTTCCAAAGGTAAAAAAACTCCATCTTCCTCCACTCGATACGATTGATTTTTTAATGACGACGTATTTGAGTTGGAATGATACGAGCAACAAAAAGAAATTTTTTGTTTATCCGCTCGACGGGACGTGGATCGGACTCGAGAGCACCTATTTACCAAACATTCAGCACGGAATTTGCAGCCTCTGTAAAACAAACAATGAGGTCGCGCTCGTCTCGGTTCGAACAAATAAATCAGCTGATCACTATCGTGCTGTCGGGAACTACTTATGCATCGATAGCGACCAGTGTAACGCTTCCATCACAGCGATTTCTGATCTTGAAAAATTTTTAACAAATGCTAAATAACAGCAAAAGCGAAGCACCCTGTTTTCGGGAGGCTTCGCTTTTTAATCAGCTTGTAAATAGAATTGATTTTTCCCGCGCCGTTTCGCTTCATACATCGCAATATCCGCTTGTTCAATCAACGTCGTCCGTGACGTCGCATGTGTCGGATAGATTGCGCACCCGATGCTCGCTGTCATGCAGACCGGTGTGTCTTGAAGAATAAAGGGGCGTTCAAACAATTGTACGAGTAATTGTCCACACTCCTCAATCACGTTCGTTTCTTTCACGTCAAATAAAAGGACAACGAATTCATCACCGCCTTGACGGGAAATGACAGTGTTGTGTGGTAATTTTTTCTCAAGACGGCTGGCAATATCGATGATGAGTTGATCGCCGATTTGGTGACCATAGGTGTCATTGATTTGTTTGAAGTGATCCACATCAATAAAATACAGAGCGGCTAACCGTTCGTGTATTTCAGCGCGACGCAGCTCTTCTTTAAAGAGACGGGCAAACAAATACCGGTTCGGCAAATTCGTCAATGCATCGTGATAAGCCATGTGCTCCATTTCTTCGAGCGCTCGCTCCAAGTCCGCCGTCCGCTGGTCGACTTTCGCCTCCAAGTTTTCCCGAAGCCGTTGATTGTCCATGACAATACGAATTTGTCGCGAAATCAACAACGGTGTCGCAATCATCAGCCCGATGGTCAACCCGTTAAAGGTGACGGCTTGGCGCGCCATTGTGATAAATAAAATCAACAAGAAAATATAAGGCGTCACTAAGCGTACCCAATCCAGCACGCGACGATTTAACATGAAATCGACAGACCGCTCATCTGCATTAAATAAAATCGCGGCTCCCCCTACTGTCAACGTCGTCGCGAGCCAAACTGGATCGAGCCACATGGCGGACACCGGGAAGTCCGCCCGATACAACACGACGTACAGAAGGTCGGCTAATAGTTGTAAGTGAAAACCTAATAAGACGAGCAACAACGATCTACTGTTGCCTCGTTTCATCACGCCAAAGAATAAGATGATCATTCCTCCAAGGAGTAACAAATCACCTAGCGGATAGCGAATCAACAGCAAGGTTTCTAAGTCAAATCCGGTCGCATTTTTTAAATAGGGTGTAATCATATAGTGCCAAGATATCGATCCTGCAACGATCAGAATAATTAATTCATCGAATAAGAAAAATCGCAGATTGATTTGAGTACGGCGATTGAATAAAAAATAACAAAACGCAATCAAATAAAAGATAATCTGCAAGCTGAAGACAAAGTCAATCCAGTCGAATGGTCCAAAGCGTTCAGCCCGCTGAATTTGCAAAACCAATTGACCTACTTCACCTGCAATCAAAGCGATATTTCCTAAGAGCAACAGGAAAAAAAGTCGTTGCGTAAAGGGACGAGTGGGATGTTTATAAATCGCCAGTAGGAGCATTGCAGAAGATAAAACAGCACCACCCGTCGTAAATAGACTATTACCGATTCGTGCGAGATCGGAGGACGTTCCTACAATGCCTAACCAGCTAAAATGACTCAAAATCCAAGCAATTATCAAAATATAAATTAATTTTTGTCTCACTTCGTCCTCCTCCCTTCAAATAGTTCTAATGTCCTATCATCTATCGGTCAAAACAATATATTTTTAACCTTCTTTTCTTATTATATTCAAAAAGTTTTTTATTTTCCTCTATTCCGCCTATCGAAGTATTTGGTTTGGTCGACCCTAAAAAATGCTTGCTCGAATGAACGAGCAAGCATTTTAAACTGTAGACAAAGTGCTATCGAGAGACGAAGCATCTTTTTTCGTTGCTTTCCTCGGGCGAGGCGCAAGCCGTTGCTCCTTAGTCCTCACGGACAACGAGCAGGGTCTTGGCTGCCTCTGAAAGTGCGTTAAAAACGCACTTTTCCCGTAGGAGTCAACGAAATGTGACGCTTTTTAGGTAACACCGTGACGGAAAGCCGGGCATGCAGACGGTTTAGAGCGCAATCCGTCTTGACTCGCTTTTAAAGCGAAAAGCAATCGTAAGCGACCCAGCAGCTTTGCTGTAGCGGCGTGACCGATTGCCGCTTTGAAGACGAGGCGAGACAGGCAAGCGTGAACGGATTGCCTCTCGATACCGTATGTTTACGCTTTTTAATAGTTTTTCTACACGCTGAAATGCTTGCTCGAATGAACGAGCAAGCATTTTAGTGTATTTTTAAGATGGAAGTACGCTAGACAATGGAAGTAGAATCGTAAATGTACTGCCTTCGCCTTCTTCAGATTCAACGTGGATCGTTCCATCATGTTCCTTGACGATTTCTTTACAGATTGATAACCCGAGTCCCGTTCCACCGATACGACGCGTATCGGAATTGTCTACGCGATAAAATTTATCAAACAGATGAGCAAACGCATGAGGCGGTATGCCGATCCCTTCGTCAATGACATGAATGATGACATTCTCATCATCCAAGTCCAGAACGACGTCAATTTCTCCACCATCCGGTGAATATTTGATTGCATTATTAATTAAATTACTTAAGAGCTGTTTAATACGATCTTCGTCAGCATGAATGGCTGGCAATTCCTTATTTAAGAGGCGTAGTCGAATCGAGTGGCGTACACTCGACGTCTCATAAATTTCGACGACTTGTTTCGCGACAGTGTACAAATGAAGTGTCGTCTTTTGATAGAGCTGCGCCCCTGATTGCATCCGTTGAACGTCTAAGAAGTCTGTCACTAAGTTTGACAAACGACCTGTTTCGTCATGAATCGTTGCTAAATATTTTTTTTGCTTCATGACATCGATTTCACGGTTCAACATCAACTCCGTAAATCCATAAATGGATGAAAGCGGTGTTCGTAACTCATGGGAGACCGTTGACACGAGTTCTGTTTTCAGGCGATCCGCCTCTGTTTCCCGGGTAATATCACGAATGACAAGAATGACACCTTTCCATCCGCCTTCAATATCAATCCGTTCCGCATACACTTCGAGGTGTGCTGTATTGTTTCGCACATCGAACTGAAACTTATCCGGAGGAACGATGCCTGAGCGAATTAAAGTGACATACTCATCAAATACGTCACGATCGTCGACTACACTTCGCATCACTTCAATCACATAGGACCCGGATGATAAGGTCCGGTCACTCGTGAACTCCGATTGTAATTCCGGAATCAGGTCAAACAGCGGACGGTTGACATACAGTTCGTCATTTCCGTCTTCTAGATAGATGATGGCCTCACGAATCGAGTCTAAAACTTGTTCCGTTTTTTTCTTTTCTTGTTTCATCTCTTCATACGAACGTGTCCGTAACAGAGAGAGCGTCATTTGTTGGGAGAAATCGCGCATATCAAGTAACTGTTGCTTTTTGTAAGGCGACTTGTACCGGACTAAATAAACTGCCGCCATCAACTGACCACTTGCCGGATCATAGATAGGTAGTGCCACTTCGTGTGTACTAAAGCTGTACGGAATGTCCGCTGTTCGGTCGACACGTTTTTCAGATTGAACGATCTTTTTACCTAACAGCATCCGACTTAACACGGACGTATCGTCAGTTCGTAAGGCTTCCAGGTGACTTTGTTTCATGCCATTCGTCGTCGCACCGATGTACATGCCTGCTTCATAAAGAAGAAGCGCTCCGTACTCTGAAGACGTGATATCAATCATTTTCTGGATGATTGACGGATAGGCTTCCATCGTTTCTCGAATGGCTAAGGCTTCTGTCAGTTCACTTCTGAGCTTTAATTTTTCTTCATTTTGTTTCGTTGCCTGGTAGGCTTCCTCTAATTCTTCTTGCTGTGCTTGCAGTTCTTCTTGTTGTGCAAGCAATTCTTCACTTTGCGCTTGCAACTCTTCATTTTTCCCCTGCATCTCATCTTTATGTGCGTTCGTCGTCAGCGCCATTTGATTGAATGAGGCCCGGAGTAGACCGATTTCATCCGGACGTTGTTGTGCCACCTCATCTATTTCAATCGGTTCACTTCGCGTCAATTTTTGATTGTCGTCAATTAAGCGGAATAACTGTTTTGTCATCCGACGAATGAACGGATGAACGAACAATAGAATGAAACTGATTAAAACAAAAATACTTGAAATCCAAATCCATTGTGTATTCGCGACTTCAGTCCGTAATTTTAAAACGGCAGCTTCTTGTTGTTGCTGCAACGTATCACGGTATTCTTCCAGTGCCGATGATGCTTTTTCGATGTCTGGGGTGATATCAATCGATCCGTCTGCCGTTGGTTTGATTTGACCTTGCTCGACGAGACGTTGCGCGATTGGTAACGAAAACAAACTATCACCTTGTAAAAAATCTTCATTGATGCGATTTGCTTTTTTCTCCGTTACGTATGATTGCGTCAGCGGGAACAATGCCCCGTAATATAAATCATACAAGTTCAACATTTGAGCAGCGAATTCTTCTTCTTGATCCGTTTCTGCTCTGCGTCCAAACCAATCCGTCTCACTTTTGATTTCAGTCCGTAAGGCTTCAATCTCATCAAATCGTTCCTGATCTCCAAAAATCACGAATCCGCGTAACCCAAATTGGACGGTCTGCCAATTGTCCCAAAGCGTATCAGCCCGTCTATTTTTCTCACTAATCGTCTCAAGATCACTTCGGGACGATTCAATTCGTGTTTCCATGTAGTCATAAACAAAAAATGATGTCACCGATACTAATAGTAATACTACATAAAACACCGCTAGCAACTGGCGTCCGATTCGTCTCCGAATCCACTTGATCATAGAATATCCCCCTCACCATCCACTCAGGGATGATGCCTTTTTTAAAATGGTTTCAGTTACTTAAAAATAGCATAATCTACCGAAAAATACCTTAAAAATAATCGACTACAAAAAAACCTTCTCCAGATGACTGGAGAAGGTCTGTTCAACAGATTATTTTTTCGCTTTTTTGACCGTGATCGACGTCTTTACACTTGTCTGTTTATGCGCGTTGACAAGATAAACGGAAAGTTTCGTTCCTGCTTTTTGTTTCGCGATTTTTACAGAGAACGTTCCTTTTGACGTGACGGTTCCTTTAGCGATGACTTTCTTTTTCGCATTTTGTACGTAGACGCGTGTTTTTTTCTCACCTGTCCCAGACAGTTTCGTCTGACTACTAGTGATGGCTTTGACTTTTGGTGCCGCAGGTGGTGCCAAAACCGTTACGACAGTTGGTTTACTTGAACGTTTTGCGATATCAAGCACTGTCACGCTGAGGCGTGCTCCAGCTGTTTGTTTTGGTACTTTGACGCTGAACTTACCTTTCGCATCCACCATGCTTGTGGCAATCGTCTTATTCTTAGCGTCCTTCATGACGATTTTTCCACTTGCACTGGCTGTTCCTGTCACTTTCGTCGCGCCTGCGAGTACAGGATTCACTTTCGGTGCAGCAGGTGCTTTCCCAGGCAATACTTCCGTCCGCTCAGATGTAACATCCGTTCCATTCACATAACGAATCGTCAAGACTGTTTCTTTTGCTTGGCGTGGAATTTGAACGGAGAACGTACCAGCTTTTGCTACCGTCGAAGCTAAACGTTTTGTTGACCAGACTTCTACTTTTGTGCCCGTCTTAACAGTCCCGCTGACAACGAGTTGATTGTCATAGACCGGTTTGACTTTTCCTTGTAAATGCAATTGTGAGATGGCACGCAAAATATTGATTTTCCCGTAACCGGATACCGGACTGACGTAGGCCGGAAGTTTTTCTGGCGCTTTACCAGGCGGATACTCGTCTTCCATGTCCTCTTCATCATCCTCGTACCAATCATTCGGATTTTCGAAGGCGAGTGGTTCTGCACTTGTTCGTAAGATGTTTTCGATTTCTTTTGGTTTCAGTGTCCCGTCGAGTGACGCCAAGATGCCGGCGACTGCCGCAACGTGTGGTGTTGCCATACTCGTTCCATCCATGTAGACGGTGTTACCGTCCGGGACGAGACTTGCGATTTTTGATCCTGGTGCTACGACGTCAAGCCCGAAACCGTAGTTCGAATAGTCAGCGACCATCCCGAGTGGATTCGTTGCTCCAACTGAAATGGCATACTCCGAGTTCGCCGGGAACCCGATGTAACTGTCATATTCATTCCCTGACGCCGCGACGACTGTGACGCCGTTGTCCGCTGCGTACTTCATCATGTAAGCCATCGTTCGACTCTCGCCGCCACCGAGGCTCATGTTGATGACTTTTGCTCCGTGATCGACAGCATATTTAATTCCGAGTGCGATGGCATCTGTTTCGCCTTCCCCATTCGCATTCAATACTTTAATCGGGAGGATTTTAGCAGATTGGTGAATTCCGCGAATGCCGTATTCATTTTCGAGTGCTGCCGCGATGACGCCTGAGACGTGTGTCCCGTGACCATTGTCGTCAAGGGCATCTCCTTTTCCATTGACATCGACATAGTTTTTTTCGTTCGCGATGTCGACTTTTCCTTGTAAATCTTTCAGGCGGTAATCGACTCCTGTATCGATGACAGCAATCGTCACCGGAGTCAGTGTTTTGCTGATTGGACTGGCGACGAATTGTTCAAAACCGATACCGACATCCGGTAACTGTTCGACGATCGCATTTTTATTTAACGCCCACTGGTAGTCATAGTTGATGTCCCCTGTTGCGCGGTACGTCTGAATTTTCTCGACATACTCGACGGCAGAAGACCGGCTGAGTGACTGTTTCAATGCCGTCGCGGTTTGACTTTTGACTGTCGGATCTTCCGTGACAATGACGAAGTCGCCCGCTTTACCAAGCGATAAACGCTCAACATCTGTCGCTGGAGTTCCAGCGATCTTCATCGACCGATTCATCTGACCCGGTTTTAATTTAACGATGAACCGTGTTTTTTCTTCTGATTGAATCGTCATTCCGAGTGAACGGAATGTTTCACTCAGCGTGCTTCCACCGAGCGTTGAAATTTCCATTTTTTTCGCATACTGATTGATTTCATTCGCGATGATTTCTGGTGACGCGTCACGTGTTAATTCAAACAGACGATTGACTGCCTGCTGATCGGCTTTTGATAATGTATACGTCGTTCCATTGACGAGCGCCGTCATCGCTGGTTTCAACGTCTTCAAGTCTTCTGCTGCTTGTGTTCGCTTATCTTTATTAAATAAAATCGCTTTGACGACGTAGGGTGACGCTTTGTAATACAGCGACGTTAAGCTACGTCCTTGCTCCGATTGACTCAACACTTGTTTTTGAATCGCGTGCATCAACGCAAGCATCGGCTTTTCTTCAGTCTTTTGCTTCAACGCTTCTTCCGCTGCACAGCTAATATCACTGATTGGTTCGTACTCGACTGCCAGTTTGACATCATTGTATGTCAGTTTAACGTGTGCCGCTTTCGTCGTTTTGCCTTCCTCGATATTCGGATAGTAATCGACTTTTATATAATACGGGCCATCCCAAGCGTAGGGAACCGCCAGTTTCATGGCTTCTTTTTCATTAGGTTCAGCGTAGCTCCGGTAACGATCGAATGTTTCATCTTTCGCTGCCATTTCTTCACTCGGATAGGCGGTCACTTCGATCGATTGATCCGTATCAATTGATAATTCGAAGTGCGATGCTGTTTTTTCGATTCCTGCTTGCTGTTCGACTTTATACCAATATGTATTTTTGTCGTTCGTCCCCGTTTCGAGGACCGTTTCTTGTCCTGCTTTTAATCCGATTGCCTGTCCTATTTCGTCTGCCGCTATCGTTTTCATAGCGAAAGGTCCCACTCCAAGTGTCAGAATGAGGCAGCTCAACATGAGCCAAATCGTCAACTTCTTCACCACTGTTCCTCCTTAAGAAAAATAAATCGTGCTTTTCTCAAGTATAAACAATATTTGGATAAATATGATAATTTTTTCGTTATATTACCTTACAATTTCGAAAGGAAAAATATTCACTTGACCGAACGACTTGGTCCCCCTGCTTTTTTTCAGAAGAAACCCCACCCTTTCGAACGAAAGGATGGGGCGCATATGTTATTTAAATTCAGACAGATACTGACCGTACCCCTCTTTTTCTAAATCTTCCTTCGCAATGAACTGTAGAGCTGCCGAGTTCATGCAGTACCGAAGACCGGTCGGCTCAGGACCATCGTTAAAGACGTGACCGAGATGGGCGTTGCCATGACGACTCCGGACTTCCATCCGCTTCATCCCGAGGGCAAAATCACTTTTTTCAATGATATTCCCAGGCTCGAGTGGTTGACTGAAACTGGGCCATCCTGTTTTCGAGTCGTACTTATCTTTTGATGAGAAGAGCGGTTCACCAGAAATCAGATCGACGTAAATCCCGTCCGCTTTTAAGTCGTGATAGGGATTGTCAAAGGCAGGTTCGGTCCCGTCTTCTTGCGTAACTTTATACTGAATATCGGTCAATTTTGCTTTCTTTTGAGCATCCGTTAACTTGTCATACTTCGGTAAATCGAGTTTCGGTTGATCGGTCCAGTAGCGGTCGATGAACTCATCTCGCCCGGAAGCGGCACGGTAAAACTTATACTTTTTCTCGCTCTTCAAGTAGTAGTCCTGATGATATGCCTCCGCCTCATAAAAAGGACCGGACTCAATCAAAGGTGTGACGATTTTGTCGTCAAAGATGCCGCGGTCTGCCAGGTCTTGTTTTGACTGTTCAGCGATTTGCTTTTGGTCATCGTTTGTATAAAAAATCGCTGTCGTATACGACTCGCCTTGATCGACGAATTGACCGTTCGGATCGGTTGGATCGATTTGGCGCCAGTAGACATCGAGTAACTGTTTGTACGAAATGACAGTCGGGTCAAACGTAATCAAAACGGCTTCCCGGTGACCGGTCGTCTCAGCAGACACTTGATTGTAGGTCGGGTTTTCAACGTCACCGCCGGTATAACCCGAGATGACGGACTTCACGCCCTTCAATTCCTCAAATGGCGGTTCCATACACCAAAAACAGCCCCCTGCTAAAATCGCCGTCTCCTCTTTCGCATAGGTCAGTTCTTTACTTCCGCTCGACTTCGCCTGTTGCTGCTGGAAAACAAAATACCCGCCAATCATGATGGCAAGTAATGCAACGACGGATAGAATCGTCAACATTCGCTTCTTCATCTCCCTTCGCCTCCTTTTTAAAGCATACGTTCCGGGTGAATGGTTAGATGTCTTTTTTCTAATGTACCTTGATTTCACATAGTTTGTCGTTGACCGTGCCTCAAAATTGCACATCTGATGCTGAATGATTATTTAATGAAAAAGTAGGGAATAGCTTTAAGACTAAACACCAGGAGGGGTATCGATGTTTGATTATACAGTTACGACTGAACACTCAACAGAAAAAACCATCACACGTTTGAAAGAGGAGCTCCAAAAAGTTTCATTTGGTGTCCTTTGGGAATTCGATTTAGCAGGAAAATTAGATGAAAAGGGACTCGACTTTGAAGGCGAGTATCATATTCTCGAAGTCTGTAACCCGAAAGAAGCACACCGCGTCCTGTCAGCTGAACGACGTGCGGGTTACTTCCTACCTTGTAAACTGGCTGTCTTTACGGAGAATGGACAAACGAAAATCGGCATGCCACGTCCGACAGCACTGATTGCGCTCGTTGAAGATGAACAATTAAAACAGGTCGCAAAAGAAGTCGAAGATCAATTGCTTCACGTCATCGACGCAAGCAAGTAAGCAAAAAAACGAGCCGGTTTCGTCTTTTGACGATACCGACTCGTTTTTTGTCTGTTTATAAAATATCAAGCCAAATCTTGATTGCTGTCGCGAGAATCAAGACAGCAAGGGTCACTTGTAGGATTTTAGTATTCATCTTTTTCCCGGCGATTGCTCCGAGTGGCGCCGCAATCAGACTGGCAACAACCATGATCGCTGCAGGACCCCAATCGACTTGCCCCGTCGTGATTTTACCGACGGTCGCGCCAATCGAAGAAATGAACGTAATCGCGAGGGACGAAGCGATCGTCATCCGTGTTGGAATTTTTAAGATGACAAGCATGATTGGAACAAGTAAGAAAGCTCCGGCAGCACCGACGATTCCAGCACCAATCCCGACGATGAAGGCAGCACTTGCTGCGATACCTTTATTGAACTTCACTTGATCGAGCGGAATGTCATCGAGCCCTTTTTTCGGAACGAACATCATGACAGCAGCTGTTAACGCTAATATGCCGTAGACGAGATTGATTGTATCTTCCGCTAAGACGTTCGAGCCATATGCGCCGATGAAGCTCCCAATCAAAATCGCTCCACCCATGTTGATGATTAACGATTTGTTCAGGTAACCACCTTTACGATACGCCCAGACGCCGCCAATCGTCGCAAAAAATACTTGAATGGCACTGATTCCTGCGACCTCATGAGCAGAGAACGCCGCAAATCCGAGCAACGGTGGAATATAAAGTAACATCGGATACTTGATGATCGATCCGCCAATTCCTAACATCCCGGAGATGTACGAACCGACGAAACCGATTAAGAAGATGGTAATAATAAAACCGATTTCCATGTGGATCACTCCTTTAAAAAAAGGGGACTGTCAGCAGCCCCCTTAAACTTGAATTACCCTTTTTGAATCCAGAATTTCAATACACTCGCTTCTTCTTCGTGTTTAACGAGCTCATGACCGCCTGAGTTTGCCCAAGCTTGTAAATCATTTTTAGCACCTTTATCCGTTGCATGTACTTCTAAAATTTGTCCTGATTCAAGTCCTGCGATTGCTTTTTTTGTTTTGACGATCGGCATTGGACATGCAAGTCCTTTTGCGTCGAGTACGAGTTCTGATTTCATTGATGAATTCCTCCTAATAGTTGCTTGCTTTAGTTTAGTTTTCGAGCTGATTAACGAACGGCACACCGGTTCGGACCGACTTCCATCTCACGTTGTGTTTCGAGATCTGGTGTCTTCTTACCCATGTTCGTTTCGCGGATTTCTTGATACGCATTTGGTTGCGGCGGCAAGTTCTCTGTCACCATCTTACGGAAGACACTTTCGTCTTCGATGTTCAAACCGTGATTGTTCGCAAGGAGAACATTCAGTTTCTCCGCGACACTGCCATCTGCGTTCAACTCTTCAATCAACATGAAGTGTGCCGGAAGCACGATCAAGTCGTTCGAAAGTTCACGGTACGTCTTGTAAAGCGAGTTTCGTAAGTCACCGACCCAGTCGTCCGCAAGACCTGCGAGGTCAGGGCGACCAATCGAATCGATGAACAGGATATCACCCGTTAAGAGATACCGGTTATCGACGACGAATGATGTCGAACCAATCGTATGTCCCGGGGAATAAAGGGCAAGGACGTCGATTTGTGTATCCCCCACTTGCACATGGCTGCCATCTTCAAGTGCCGCATATTCGAATGTCACATCTGTCGCATCTTTTGGTGGTAACCAATAGGTCGCACCCGTTTTTTCAGCAATTTCACGACCACCTGAAATATGATCGGCATGTAAGTGTGTATCAAACACATGTGTGATTTTGACATGACGTGCTGCTGCATAATCAAGATAGACATCTGTCATCCGTGTTGCATCTACGAGGACCGCTTCGCCCTCCGAGATGATCATGTAAGACAAACATCCTTTTCCGATTCGGACGAACTGAACGACTTCACCACGATCTTGACCCGTCTCATTCAATGTTCCGAGTGAAATCGGTTCGAGGTGCTCGCTCCATGCCTTCATGCCACCTGCTAAATAAGAAACAGTCCGTCCTGCTTCCTCTAACAAATCAGCGACGAAGATAGAAGAACCTTCTTTTGCACAGACGACGAGAACGTCTTGATCCGTCGGCAGTTGATCGAGAATGTCTTCGACACCATCGAGTAAATCAAAGTATGGAACGTTCAAATAATTGAAGTTTTCACCTTCAATTTTCCAGTCCGCGAATGCATCTTCGTTCCGGACGTCTAAGATAAAGAATGGTTGACGGTTAATAACTTTTTGTGTGACTTCTTGAGTCGTCATTGCATGTGCCATCTGTTGTTGTTCCTCCTAAGCGGTTTAGTAATTAAACAGTCGTTGCCGTATCAAACGTCCACTGGCTCATGCCCGGTACGACATTTTGAACCGTGAATCCTTTTGCATCCAGTTGTTGTGATGCGAGATCACTCCGGCTGCCTGTCCGGCAAACGACGTAAATCGTTTTGGTTTTATCGAGTTCATCACTGCGTGTGTCGAGCTCACCGAGCGGAATGTTGATCGCGTTCGGGATATGTGAAAAGGCATATTCTGCTGTTTCACGTACATCGAGAACGAGCACGTCGTCGTTTGAGCGCACTGCTTCAAGTGTCTCGTTATTCACTACTTGTGTGAAAGCAGGAGCTTCCTGATCGTTTCCGGAAGACTTCCGGACGTAATGACGTAACACGTCCCCTTCTTCAATCGTTCCAAGGTACTGATTGCCGGTACTGTTCGCCCAAGCACGTAAATCAGCGGTTGACCCTTTATCGGTTGCCTGCACTTCGATGACTTGACCCGGTTCGAGTGTCTTGATTGATTTTTTCGTACGGACGATCGGCATCGGACAAGCGAGTCCACGTGCGTCAAGTACAACGTCTGTTTTAATTGTCTGCAAAAGTATTCGCTCCTTTTACCTCTAGGGGTATATTTAAGATTAAAATTTTTACTCTGTTTTTCCTTCGTAGGACATCATGCCGCCATCCATGTTGATGACATTGTAGCCTTGTCCTTCGAGATATGTTGTCGCGCGACCGCTGCGTGCACCAGAACGACAAACCATGACGTACTCTTTTTTCTTATCGAGTTCATTCATTTTAAATTCAACGAGACCAAGCGGAATATGATTCGCTCCAGGAATCTTGCCTTCTTTCACTTCGTCGACTTCACGTACGTCGATGATGTTTAAGTGTTCCCCGTTTTCAAGCTTTTCCTGTACTTCTTTAGCGGTTAGTCGTTTCATTTACTTCATCCTCCTTTAGTTTACGTTCAGCGCCACGCATTCATGCCGCCTGATACTTCCGTTACGTTCGGATAACCTGCTTTTTTGAGTTGCTTGACAGCCTGTTTACTTCGCATCCCGCTTTGACAGATCACGATAACTTCCTTGTCTTTCGGAATTTTGTCGAGTTGTGCCGGTAACGTTTGGAGCGGAATGTTTTTGAACCCTTTAATGTGGTTTCCTTTAAATTCGCCCGGTGTCCGGACGTCCAAGTAAAACCGATTACGCTCATTTAATTTACTTTTTAGTTCAGTTGTTGAGATTTTCGCGACACCTTTCGTCGGTACAAACATGCGGTAAGCAAGAAACGCGACGATCAGTAGAAAAACAACGGTTAAGATATCCACTTTGTGATGCCTCCATTCTCTAAGTTAGATGAAGAGATTGACGTTTCCGTTTTCTGCGTCTGCGAGGTATGCTGCAACACCTGCGTATTCAATCCCATCATGCAATTCTTCTTGTTTCAGACCAAGCAAGTCCATTGTCATCGTACAAGCGACAAGCTTCACGTCTTGTTCTTTTGCAAGTTCAATCAAATCCGGAAGTGGCATTGCGTTGTGTTTTTTCATGACGTTTTTGATCATTTTTTGACCGGCACCACCGAAGTTCATTTTCGAAAGTGGCATTTTATCTGCACCGCGTGGCATGAATTTACCAAACATTTTTTCGAGGAACGTTTTATCCGGTTGGATCGGTTCATCTTTACGCATCGCGTTTAATCCCCAGAACGTATGGAAAATCGTGACTTCGTGATCATACGCTGCTGCTCCATTTGCGATGATATATGCTGCCATCACCTTATCGTAATCTCCACTGAACAATACAATCGTTGTTTTTTTAACATCTGACATTTAACTAATTCCTCCGTCTACTTTTACCCATAGGGGTATAAATTATTCTAAAAAATTTTACCGGCTTTTTAAAAGCAATTGAACGGCTTCTGCAACAGCCTGTTCATGATTTTCTTCTGTCTCATCATTTTTGACACAACCGATGAGGTTTTCACTCACAACCAGTCCGATGACACGATCAATCGCGCTACGTGTCGCACTGAGCTGTGTGACGACATCCTTACAAGAAGCATCCTCTTTCATCATACGGACGATGCCATGTAGTTGTCCCTCAATCCGGTTCATTCGATGAATGATTCGATCTTCATATAATTTTTCCATTTGAAGACCACTCTCCTTTTTCGTGTGACGTTCGTCATA
Source organism: Exiguobacterium sp. s127 (assembly GCF_018618695.1). Lineage (NCBI taxonomy): Bacteria > Bacillati > Bacillota > Bacilli > Caryophanales > Exiguobacterium > Exiguobacterium sp. s127. The sequence goes on from NZ_JACSMO010000006.1 coordinate 98,084, forward strand.
CCTCGTTGGTACATTTCATACTTTAATACCTATGGGGGTATAAGTCAACGGAAAAGTTTTCTTTTTTTAATTCTGTTTGAATTCTTCCACTACCATCGCCATCCACTTCTCGGAAAGCCGCGTCGGTTGTCCCTTTAACGTCACGAATTGAAAAGTCCGCTTGTGAACCGGATCTTCGTTGTGAAGCCGGTAGTTTGCTGAATCGAGCATCTCTCCCGCCAACCGCTCGGAAATCATCGAAATACCCGTTCCATTTTCAATCAACTGTTTGACGAGACGATTCGAATGGACCGTAATGATACGTTGCGGAACGATATCATTCGTCGCTAACCAGGATTCGAGTGCTGCTCGCCCGGCAGACCCCTCCTCACGGTAAATGAATGTCGCCTCACTGAGGTCAAGTTCTCGTCGACCAATCACCCGGAGGCGATCGAATGTAAACGGCGTTACCTCAATTTGTGGTGCTTCGACAACTCCTTCGACTAGACCTAAATCAATTTCGTAATGAAGCACAGCTTGTTCGACTTGTTCCTGATTCATCAATTTCGCATCAATCACGACTTCCGGATACAGATTTACAAAACGATGGATCATTTTTTCGAGCATCGTTTCATAAATCGTATGTGTCGCAGCAATCTTCAAATGACCGCGGACAAGCCCCTCGAGTTCATCCATCTCTTGATCGAGTCGCTCCACTTGATGCAGGATTTCTTTCGCGTGGCGATAAACCAATTGTCCGGCTTCTGATATTTCAATCGTCTTATTAAAGGAATGCCGGTGAATCAACGCTTGTCCAAAATGCGTTTCTAACCGTTTTAAATGCAGACTGACCGTTGGTTGTGAAATATAGAGTTGTTCTGCTGTCTTCGTAAAGTGTTTCGTTTCGACTAATGAAATAAACGTTCTTAGTTCGTGGAGACGCATTCTTTTCCCTCCTCATTAACCTTTATAATCATTTAGATCAGTATAATCTATTTTCGTAATCAATCATCACGCTGTACAGTAAAGATAGATTAAGAACAAAAGAAAGAAGGGTTTACTGCATGGAATTCATCCTGTTTATACTTTTAGGGTCAACAATTGGTATCTTATCCGGCTTTTTCGGAATCGGCGGAGGGATTATTTTAACTCCTCTCTTATTAATCCTCGGTTATCCACCCAGTACCGCGATCGTCCTCAGTCTGTTATTGACACTCGGTTCGACCGTGACCGGGACGGTATCCCATATGCGTCTGAAAAATTTTAATGTCCGTGATGCGTTAGCCGTCGGATTATCCGGGATCGTCGGTTCTGCCGTCATCACACCGGTCGTCTTTTGGCTCGAACAACGGACCGGAGCCGATGCGATGATTTCTGCCCTCTACATCGTCTTGTTGACGTGGTTTGCGATTCAGTTCTTAAAACCATCGAAACGAAAACCAGTCGAAGGACATATCACACAAGCGAATCTTTATAAATTGATCGTCATCGGATTTGCTGCCGGGATTCTCTCCTCCCTCATGGGGGTCAGTGGTGGCTTCCTGCTTACGCCACTCTTGATGGGATGGGTCCGTTTCCCACTCAAACAAGCCATCGGCACGAGCATCGCCTCGGCGACACTGATCGTCCTCGGCGGTGTCACCAGTTATCTTGCTTCCGGTACCGAAGCTCCGCTTTATCTCGGCATTGCTTTAATCGTCGGTGCGTTTATCGGCTCTCCGATTGGTGCTTCCTTGCTTCATCTGTTCGAAGATCGTTTCGTCCGAAAGAGTCTTGGCATCTTTTACGCCGTCGTCGCCGTCAGTGTCGTCTTGAAAGTCTTAGAGCAGGAAACAGGATCGCTCATCTTGCTCGGCATCTTTACGATTGGGCTATTGCTTCTATTTTTCTATCAAAAAGTAAGAAGTAGACATTCCTAGGACATGAGTCTTTTTGAATCGCGTCCACAGCGAAAACAATCTTCATAACCCTTTACGTGCAAACTAAAGAAACTGCCCTCAGCGGACAGTTTCTTTTTTGATTTTTTCAGGCTTCATGATCTTCGCCTCTTTTTTCTGCCGCATCCGTTCTGCGTTCATCAATCCACCGAGCATCAAAACAACGGAGGATAAATAAAACCAGGTCATCAAGACGATGATTCCTGCGAGCTGACCGTAGAGACGATTGTAACTCCCAAACTCCGCATAGTATGAGAAGACTTCCGATACGACCTGCCAGGCAATCGTCGTAAATAATGCCCCCGGGAGTACTTGACGAATCGTCAAACGGACACTCGGTAAAATGCGATACAACAATACAAAGAACACAAATAGAAACAAGGAACCGAGCCCCCAGCGGAATACAAACCAAATGGACGAATAGTCTGCTGCAACATCCGCGATGAGTGCAAAATGATTGATGAAGCGTCGGGCCAATTTCTCGGCGACCGGAACAAGTAGCGAAAACGGCAAGATGAACATCATCCCAATCGTAAATCCGAAGTCTTGTAATAAGCCCCGCCAAAACGGCACTTTCCTTGTCACCTCGAGGGCATCATTGAGGGACCGGACGAGCGACTGGACAGACATCGAGGCGAGCCAAAAGGCTGCGACGAAGCTAATCGAAGCAAGTTTCAATCCCCCTTCGTCAAAAATCCCTACGACATTTCGGCGAATTAAATCATAGGTTTCCGCTGGTGCGAAAGGACGAATCAAATCAAGGACTTCACCGGAAGTGAATGGTAAAAAAGATACTAATCCGACAACGAATAATAAGAATGGAAATAAGGACAACATCAAATAATAGGCCAGCTGTGCCGACTTATCGAAAAAAGCTTCGCCAAAAAAGCGAATAAAAACCGGTTTGACTAAAGACATGCCATGTTCCTCACTTTCGATTGATTCTCTTATCTATCCCCCTTCCCGCTCCCACTTAATCTGTGAACGTCTTTTGAACGTATCGAAAAACAGGCAATTGCTATGAGTTGGCGCTTCCTCCATTCACCTTGTACACTAGAATAAGAAACTCTGTCGCTTTGGATGAAGAAAGGACTCAAACGCCGTGCAACATTTACTAGACGAAGCAGAACGCTTCTTGACGACTTATATAGAAGAGACACCACATACACAAAATCGTTTGAACGACGTGCGCGAAGAAATTTTACGAACGGGAAACTATACACAAACAACGGACGAATTGACGTTCGGAGCGAAACTTGCTTGGCGTAACAGCAACCGGTGCATCGGACGGCTCTTTTGGGATCAACTGCACGTCATCGATGCCCGTGCGGCGACAACGATCGAAGCGATTCGAGACGCGTTGTTCCACCACATTCGCCACGCCACCAATGAGGGACGGATCCGTTCGACAATCACGATTTTCCATCCGCAACGTGTCCGCGTCCTCAATCATCAACTGATTCGTTACGCCGGCTACGAAACGGCCGACGGCGTACTTGGTGATCCCGCATCCACCGCTTTCACGAAACAATGTCAGGCACTTGGGTGGACGGGACACGGGACCGCCTTTGATATTTTACCGCTGTTGGTTGAACTCGATGGTCAAGTAACACTCCATGAGATTCCACAAGAACTGATTCTTGAAGTTACAATCATCCATCCCGACTATGATTTGTTCGCAGGACGCGACATCAAGTGGTACGCCGTCCCGATGATTTCCGATATGCGTCTTGAAATCGGCGGCATTTCGTACCCATGTGCTCCGTTCAATGGCTGGTATATGGGAACTGAAATTGGAGCCCGTAACCTTGCTGACGCGGACCGTTATAATCTCTTACCGCTTGTCGCTGAACAACTTGGTCTGAACACGTCCCGTGAGCGCGCCTTATGGAAAGACCGGGCCCTCGTCGAACTCAATGTCGCCGTCCTCGAATCCTTCGAGCGGTCCGGAGTGACGATTGTCGATCATCATACGGCGGCCAAACAATTCGCCCGGTTCGAAAAAAATGAAGCCGCTTGCGGTCGCGACGTCACTGGGGAATGGTCGTGGCTCGTTCCACCGATAAGCGGAGCAGCGACACATGTCTTCCATAAAGATTATGACAATGCGTTACAGCGACCGAACTTTTTCCCGAAACAGACGCAAGCCACGGAATGTCCGTTCCACCAGGAGGTGCCGCGGTGAATTACGTCAAATCCATCCGTGATTTAGTCGGACCCACTCCACTGATTTTAGTCGGTGCCGTCGTCCTCGTCATTAAGGAAGGTCAGATTTTACTCGAACAACGAAATGAAGAACAAGCGCGTTTCGGTCTTCCGGGTGGTCTCATGGAATGGGAAGAATCGACGGAAGAGACGGCCCGACGCGAATTATTCGAAGAAACCGGACTCGTCGCAAAGACGCTCAAGCTGCTCGGTGTCTACTCCGGTAAAAATTATGTCACGACACTCGCGAACGGGGATGTCTTTCAAAGTGTCACCCTCGCCTACGTTGCGTCCGATACTTCCGGTACACTCCGTGTCAGTGATGAAAGTGTTGCATTGACGTATGTGTCCCTGACGGACTTACCGGATAACATCGTCGGTTCGCATCTTCTGATGATTCAAGATTATATAGCAAGTATTTCTTCATAAATTCATTCTTAGAGACGAGGCATTTTCCAATGATGAACAAAATTATGCTTATCATGCTGGGTGGCACTGGAATCTTATTCGTAATTTTCGCCATCCTCGTCATGATCAGCTTATGGACATGACAAATAGCCATTCGTTCTATAGTAGTGCTTGCTACTTACGAACGATGGCTATTTTTTTCGTTAACGAATGGCTTTACTCATGACGAATTGCTTTAAATCACGCTGTACCCATCCTTCTGCACGCAATGTTTCCCAGACGAGTGGATTCGTCGACTGCAATTGATACGTCATTCCGCTCAAACGTCGGGTCGCTTCCGTTGCGATGCGTGCGACCTCCGATTCTTCTGTCAAGATGGCAAAAATCGAGTCGTTTGAAGCAGCGATGAATGCTCCATCCAGTTCATAATAGGTGGCCTTTCTATATTTCATCACGCCCGGATCTTGTTGCCAAATGTATTCGCCTTGTTGGGCGTATCTCCGTTCAAATGCCACTTCATCAATCTCAACGAGTGGATTCACCTGGTTCGGTTCATCGCGCTGAAAATAACCGAGTTCATGGTCTTGGCGGTAGCCAAGCTGGTGATACAAATCAATTGCAGGTGTATTACCTTGGATGACTTCAAGCATGAGTCGATCGACTTCCAGCTCTTTCGCATAACTTAGTTGAGCCTCGTATAATGCTTTTGCGATGCCGAGACGGCGATACTGCGGATCTACGCCAAGCCCGCCACACCGCATGACTTGCTCTTTTTTAATTTTCTTGAGGCCGTTCAGCCATAACCCGACAGGTCGTTCTCCATGAAAGGCGACAAACGAGTGTTCCAATTGATTGGCATCTCGCGTCAAAATCCGTTCCTGAAACACTTCAAGTGACAAACCGAGCGGAATCATGTAATCACTGAACCCTTCTTGCATCGCGTTGTAGGCAGATTCTAAATCAGGATTTCTTTTAATATGAATCATATGTAGTCCCTCCTCTTCTCTCTTCAATCGTTCGACTTTTTACAAGATGTTTCCTGCACTTGTTTCCAACAAAAAAATCACCCCCGATGAAATCGAGAGTGATCATGTACTTAATTTAATTTCGAACGGCTTCTTCCGTAACCGAAGTAGACAAGCAAACCAATCGCCGTCCAGATGAAGAACGCAATCCACGTAAAGGTTTGGAGATTCAACATTAACATGATACACGCGAGGACCGATAAAATCGGGAGAACCGGGACGAACGGGACTTTGAACGCCCGTTTTAAGTCCGGACGCGTCCGACGCAAGATGATGACGGCGATTAACGCGAACGCAGCGAGTGTCCCGATGTTAATCAATTCCGCCAACGTACCGAGCGGGACGAATCCAGCAATCAAACCAGAAGCGGTACCGAGAATCCAAGTCGCCTTGACCGGTGTATGCGATTTTTCATTGACGTCCGAGAAAACTTTCGGTAATAATCCATCACGACTCATCGCAAACAACAGACGGACGAGACCAAATGTCATGACAAGAATAACTGTCGTCATCCCGACGATGGCTCCAATCCGGCAACCCAGTTTTGACCTGCGACTTTTAACGCAAGCGAAACCGGACTATCGACACCTTCAAATTGTTTGAACGGGACGATTCCGACCATAATTGCAGAGACGACGATGAACAAGATGACGACGGCGACTTTAACGAGTACCATCACGTTATTGACGCGTTTTGTTTCCTTGATTCCAAGTGACAACAAGAACGTAATGACCATCAAAATTAAGAATGCCGGTAAGTTAAAGAACGTTTCACTGCCAGGTACGGCGCCCGGTGCAGCACGGAGCGCCGTCGGAAGTTCAATGCCGAATTCCGATAACAACGACTGGAAGTAACCTGACCACCCTGTCGCGACGGCACTCGAAGCCAGACCGTATCCTAAAATTAAACACCACCTGATGATCCAGGCAACGAGTTCGCCAATCGTAGCGTAGGTGTATGTATATACACTACCCGAGACAGGAATCATCGAGGAAAATTCGGCATAACAGAGGGCGGCTAACGCACAAACGATGGCTGAAATAATGAATGAGACCGGTAATGCTGGACCTGCGTATAAGGCGCCTGTTCCTATTAAAACGAAAATACCTGTACCAATGATGGCACCGATTCCGAGTAAAAAACTCCTTCGCATACTAGCGAAGGAGTTACACGTTACTTACGGACGATCGTTTGGATGATCAAGATTTGGTCCACGATTTCCATCTGGGTCAATCGGATAATCATCCTGTTGTGCCAAATCATTTTCAGGAAGCGCACCTTTTGGCTTACCGTGCGTCGGTTTCTCATCAGTCGATTCCGTCGAACGGGAAGCACGTGGGGCACGGTCTGGCGTGACATCATTTGCTGCTTTCGAAGCTGCACCTTTAGCCGCTTCTTTCAGGCTTGGCTTAGGAGCTGATGGAGTTCGGTCCGAAGCAAGACTCGACGTATCAAGCTCTGTCTCTTCTGCTTTCTTCTCGAGACGATCAAGGTAGCGCGAAGCATTATCGCGACCACCTAAACCAAAGGCGAGGCCGAAGGCAAGGGCGGCTGCTCCGAGAATCAAGATGAAGGCCGAGTTGACGATCGTCGCTGCGACCCCAAGTTGATCGAGTGCCATGAAGATCGCGAGGGCTAAAATCGCATAACGTGCAACATTCGATAGGACTTTAAGATCAGAACTGCCGAACAAACTATCCATCGCGCGTTTGACCAAGTTACTGACGATAATCCCGATTGCGAGAATGACAATCGCCGTCAAGACACTCGGAAGGAAGGCAAGGACAGCTCGTCCAAGATCGACCATGAAGTTCAGACCAATCAGGTTAAAGGCTTCGACGACGAACAGGACGACGATGATAATCTCAACGAGAGCACCGACGAGTGAAGAAGGTGACATCGACGTATTGTTAGCATCCCAGTTTCCAATTTTCAAGTGACGTGTCAAATTGTTAAAACCGAGTCGGACGAGAAGGTCGGTGACGAATTTTTTTACGAATCGTCCAACATAGACACCGACGAGAATCAAGACGACGCCGATTACAATGTTCGGAATCATTCCGAGGACATCGTTTAGCATGTTGATTGCTGGTGCACTGATTCCTTCGATGTTCAGTTGATCAAGTGCTGAAATCGTGATCGGAATCAAAATCAAGATGAAGACGACTGTCCCGAGAATTGACGAGACCGATTTTGAATCTTTTTGATTGTCTGTCCCGATGTTAAAACGGGAAGCAAATTTATCCGTCCCAATCGCATGAAGGAAGTTCGTCACGATATCGCGGACAATTTTTGCGACCAAGAACCCAACTAGCAAAATAGCTGCTGCTGCGATTAGTCGTGGGATGAAGCTTAAGAACGAGGATAACAGTTGACTGAACGGTTCCGAAACACTGTCAATGTTGAGGGCATCAAGTACACCTGGTAGGAAAATCAATAAAACCAAGTAGAAGACGATATCCCCGGCAATTTTCGGATAGTTCGATAGATCGGCTTGTCCTTGTAACATCTTGTTTGAACGAACCTTTTCGTTCGCCATCAACTTTGTTCCACCTTTGACGATGACCATCCGTAAGACGACGGCAATAATATAGGCGAACAGTAGAACGAGTGCAGCTTTTAAGATGTTCGGAATTGCCGCAAGCAGCGTGCTCATTGTGTCTGCGAGTGGTGCTGCAATGATGCCAAGATTAAGAATGTTGAACACTAAAATTAGTACAAAAACCATTAAGACCCAAAAAATAACTGTTCCAACGACTTTTTCTGGTGTCCATTTCTTTTTCTTCGTTGTCGCTTCAGCTGACTTTTCTGGCATCAACTTCTTGACGACACCTGACTTTTCTAGTGCCTTTTGAATGCCGTTCGCAATTAATTTTGCGATCAGCCAACCAATTAGGAACACAAGTAGTGCACCTAATATGTTACCAAGAACACCGAACATTCCGTTCAGGTTCAGCGAAGTATCGTTCCACATATTGTTCATCCTGTCACACTCCTTTTTTAAAAAATGGATTATCGGCATACCTTTACATCTATCATTTCCCCCTGTTGTGAATGAAGTAAACACGCTTTCAGTCAAATTGACAGACAATTCAAGAAACACTAAAAAACGGATGACCCTCGCGAGAATCATCCGTTTCGACATTGTTTATTTGATTAACGTGACGTTGCCTTTCCGGCGACGGTCTGATCGTGTAAGACGTCTTCAATCGCTGCATACCCGCCATCGATGTTAATGACATTCTTCACACCGAGTGATTGCAGGACGCTGACTGCCATCCGTGACCGGACACCTGATGCACAGTGGACGGCGATCGGTTGGTCACTCGGAAGCTCTTCATGACGTGACGCAAGTTTTCCGAGTAAAATCCGGTGAGCCTGTTCATAATGGCTCTCCTCCCACTCTGTTTTATTTCGGACGTCAAGGACGTAGACGTCACCGGCTTCAGCTGCCGCGATGGCTTTGTCTGCTGTCCAGTCCGGATAACTTTCTGTTAACTGACTCGCTGTCAGTTCTTCGACATCAATCAATGTCACGAAACGATCCAGTCCGATCGATTGTAAATCCGTTTGAATCGTTTCCAGTTGATCCGTTGCTGCGAGAATGGCGATATCCTGATTGAAATCGACTAACCAGCCTGCCCAGGCGACGAATTTCGAATTGTAGGGAATGTTGATTGTCCCCGGTACATGTCCGGCACCAAATGTTTTTCCGTCTCGTGTATCGACGACTTGCATCGTCTTGACGAGTTCTTCCACCGTGTTCGCTTCAGCAAGGCGTGGACGATCAACTTCTGTCGTCACGACAATGCCTTCTTTGTTGACTTTTTTCATCATCGCAAAGTAGTTCGGTGGTTCTGGTTGATCCGTTGTTAATTCTTTAACAAATGCCGCTTCATCCTCCATCCGGAGTGCCCAGTTCGTCACTTTTTCGTAGCCGACCGTCGATGTCGGAACAGCACCGAGGGCTTTCCCGCACGCGCTTCCTGCACCGTGTCCCGGCCAGACTTGTGTGAAGTCAGGCAGTTGTTTGAAGCGTTTCAAGGACTGGAACATTTGCTTCGCACCGAGGGCTGTCGTTCCTTGAATACCGGCTGCTTCTTCCAGTAAATCCGGACGTCCGATATCGCCGACGAAAACGAAGTCACCTGTGAAAATCCCCATCGGAACTGTCTGATCACGATCGTATAAGACAAACGAGATGTGTTCCGGCGTATGACCTGGTGTATGCATGACTTCAAGCGTCACATTCCCGACTTTGAACGTCTCCCCGTCTTTGACGAGACGGGCATCAATCTCTGAAGCAAAACCATACTTCCAAGAAGCATCGCCTTCGTTTGATAGATAAGCTGTCGTTCCGAGACGCTTCGCGAATTCGCGTGTCCCAGAGACGAAATCGGCATGAATGTGTGTTTCCGCCGTCGCCGAAATTCGAAGCCCTTCTTTTTCCGCTTCTTTGAGATACGGTTCGATGTTTCGTGCCGGATCGATGACGATCGCTTCCCCCGTCTTCTGGCACCCTACCATATATGAAGCTTGTGCTAATTTTTCATCATAGAAATAGCGTAATAACATAACGATTCCTCCTTTAGTTGAATGGTCGTACCCGATTGATCGTTGCTTAGCGTGTGACGTTTCCTTCCCAGCTCATCATTCCGCCGTCGACGTTCGTGACGTCGAAGCCTGCTTGTTCCAAATACATCGAAGCATTCATACTCCGTCCACCCGATAAGCAAATGACGTGGAGCGGTTGAGAGGCATCCAGTTCAGCCGTGCGTTCCGTCAATTCAGATAATGGAACATTTTTAGCCTGTTCGATATGACCGCCTGCGTATTCATCCGTTTCGCGGACATCAATCAACTGGATTGATGCATCCGTTTGAAGTGTTTGTTCAAGTTCAGTCGTCGACATGTTTTTCATGAAGTTTCTCTCCTTTTGTTGCCCGTTCGGCAAAATGATTTCTGCTCATAATATACCCCCTGCGGTATTAAAAATCAAGGGAAAGGATTATTCCGACAAAAAAAGCAGCCCCTCTCCTCGAGGAACTGCTTCATTTCTTACGATCCTGTCATACGACTTCTTTTTCGGAAAACTGGCTGTTGTAGAGGTCCGCATAGAAACCATCTGCTTTTAGCAACGCTTCATGCGTTCCTTGTTCAATGACACGCCCTTGATCCATGACGAGGATTAAGTCCGCATCTTTAATCGTCGACAGGCGGTGGGCGATGACGAAACTCGTCCGTCCGTCCATCAAGCGTTGCATCGCCTGCTGGATGAAGATTTCCGTCCGCGTATCGACGCTCGACGTCGCTTCATCCAAAATCATGATCGGTGGATCGGCGAGAACCGCACGGGCAATCGTCAACAATTGTTTTTGCCCTTGTGAGATGTTCGAGGCCTCTTCGTTCAAGACCGTCTCATACCCGTCCGGTAACGTCCGGATGAAGTGATCGGCATGGGCTGCTTTCGCCGCATCGATGATGTCTTCTTCCGATGCTCCGACTTTCCCGTACGCGAGATTATCGCGGATCGTCCCGTTAAAGAGCCACGTATCCTGTAAGACCATCCCGAAGGTCGTCCGTAGGTCTTCCCGGGAGATGTCACGGGTATCGATTCCGTCAATCCGGATCGCACCACCGTTTAATTCATAGAAACGCATCAACAGGTTGATTAAGGTCGTTTTCCCAGCACCGGTCGGACCGACGATCGCGACGGTTTGTCCCGGCCGGACATCGATGTTCATGTCTTCAATCAAGAGGTCTTTTCCGTAACCGAAGTCAACGTGTTCAAACGCGACGGCACCTTTCGCACGCGCGAGATGATGCGTTGTCACTTCTTTGATTTCCTCTTCTTCATCTAACAATTCAAAAACACGTTCTGCTGCTGCGACCGTCGACTGGACGATATTTGCGATGTTCGCCGTCTGCGTGATCGGTTGTGTGAATTGTCGGGTATACGTGATGAAGGCTTGAATGTCCCCGATCGAGATACTGCGTTGCGTCACTAAAATCCCGCCGACGACACTGATCAAGACATAACTGATGTTCCCGATGAACATCATCATCGGCATGATGATGCCGGAAATGAACTGTGCTTTTCGTCCGGCATCATAAAGCTGTTCATTGACGTCGTCAAACTCTGCGACGGCTTTCCGTTCGTGACCGAACGCCTTGACGACCGGATGTCCCGTATACATCTCTTCGACGTGGCCATTCAGCTGACCAAGCGTCCGTTGTTGATCGGCAAAATACTTTTGCGACCGTTTTAAGATCGGACGGATCGCAAAAATCGATAACGGTAACGTCACGAGTGAAATCAGCGTCAAGAGCGGACTGATCGTCAGCATCATGATTAAGATCCCGACGATCGTGACGATTGACGTAATGAACGATGTGACACTTTGTTGGAGCGTACTCCCGATCGTATCGATATCGTTCGTCACCCGGCTGAGCGTTTCCCCGTTCGGTCGTCCGTCATAATACTTCAGCGGCAACCGCTCAAGTTTCTGATTGACGTCCTCCCGTAAGTCATACACCGTTTTTTGGGCGACGCTCGACATGATGTATTGCTGAATGTAACTAAATATACTACTGATGACGTAAAGCCCAGCGAGAAGCAGCAAAATCTGGCCAATCTTCGTAAAGTCGATGGCAGCACCGGGGACCCCTTGGAACTTCGCATACGCCCCTTCGAACAGTTCCGTAATCGCTGTCCCCATGATTTTTGGTCCGGCGATCATAAAGACCGTACTGAGAATCGCGGCGACAAACACAGCAATCAGTGCCGTCCGCCGTGGTTTTAAATAGGCGAGTAACCGACGGAACGTCGCTTTGAAGTCTTTCGGTTTCTCCCCCATCATCATCATGTTTCCACCGCCGGGACCGCCACCCGGTCCACCCGGAGGTCCGCCGGCAGGTCGTTTCGTTGTCTGACTCATGCGATTTCCTCCTCTGACAGTTGGGATTTGACGATTTCTTGATAGACATCGTTTGTTGCGTACAGTTCGTCGTGCGTGCCGATTCCTGCGACGCGCCCTTCTTCAAGAACGATGATTTGATCCGCATCCATGACCGTACTGACACGTTGGGCGACAATCAGAACGGTCGCTTGACGCGTTTCTTCTTTTAATGCTTTTCGGAGTGTTGCGTCCGTCTTGAAGTCGAGGGCGGAGAAGCTGTCATCGAACACATAAAGGTCGGGTTTCCGGACGAGCGCCCGGGCAATCGAAAGCCGTTGTTTTTGGCCACCGGAAACGTTTGATCCGCCTTGTTCAATCACGGAATCGTACCGGTCCGGCATCCGTTCGATGAAGTCGGTCGCTTGGGCGACACGCGCTGCATGTTCGATTTCTTCTAATGATGCATCCTGTTTCCCGAAACGGATGTTGTCCGCAATCGATCCCGTGAACAATAGGGCTTTTTGTGGCACGAAGCCGATTTTCGAACGTAATTCCTCTTGCGGGACGTCACGACTGTCGACGCCGTTGACTTGGATGTTGCCACTCGTTACGTCGTAAAAACGGGGAATCAAATTGACGAGCGTCGATTTCCCGGCACCGGTTCCGCCGATGACAGCGGTGATTTCACCAGGACGTGCTTTGAAGCTGATATCCGACAGCACCGGCGCTTCCGCACCCGGATAGCTGAACGTCACGTGATCGAAGACGAGTGTGCCCGGCTCACGGTCCGCTGAAGCAGTTCCTTCATCAACCATCGTCGGTGTCATCTCAAGAACTTCATTGATCCGTTTCGCCGAGACCGCAGCACGGGGAATCATGACGAACATGACGGATGCCATGACGAGGGCGAACATGATTTGCATGACGTATTGGATGAACGCCATCAAGTCACCGATTTGCATGCCACCGTTATCAATCCGAATCCCTCCGAACCAAATGACGCCGACGACCGTCAAGTTCATCACGAGCATCATTGTCGGCATCAAAAATGCCATGATCTTATTGACCTTAATCGAGACGTCCGTCAGATCCGCATTGGCTTGCGTCAAACGGACTTTTTCTTCTTTCTCCCGGTTGAAGGCACGAATGACACGGATGCCTGTCAAATTCTCACGTAAGACGAGATTTAACCGGTCGAGTCGTTTTTGGACCTGTCCGAATAGCGGCACCCCTTTCCATAAAATCAACAAAATCGAGACAACGAGGACGGGCATCGCGGCGACGATGACGAGCGACAGTTTGGCATCCTTTGAGACCGCCATGATCAGACCACCAATGAACATGATTGGTGCACTGACGACCATCCGTAACATCATGATGACGACTTGTTGGACTTGTGTGATGTCGTTTGTCGTCCGTGTGATCAGCGACGCTGTTCCGACTTGGTCGAACTCTTGCAGTGAAAAACGTTCGACGTGGTTAAAGACTTTCCGGCGAATGTCGCGCCCAAGCCCCATCGCCGCTTTTGATGAATAATAACTTGCGGCAATTGCAGCTGTCGCACCGAGTGCCGTGATGCCCAGCATGACCGCACCAATTTTCCAAATGTAGCCTGTATCCCCGACGACAACGCCTTTATCGATGATGTCTGCCATCAAAGTCGGTAAATACAAATCGGACATCGACTGGGCGAAGACGAGGACCAATACGGCGAGGACCGCCCATTTATAGACTTTTAGATTTTTGAGTAACTTAATCACGTGTACAACCTCCGTTTCCTGGCGGGAGAATCTCTTTCATGCCACGGGCAATGATGTCATGAGTCGCAAGCATCTGCTCGAAGGCTTCCGGATCAATCGTTTCCAAAATTTTCTCGAGGCGTTGTTGCATCCCGGTTTCTTGTTGTTTCATCTCTTGAACGAAACGTTCTCCTTGTTCACTAAGCGACAAAATCACTTCGCGCCGATTTTGTTCGTTCGTCTCGCGGATAATCCAGCCGGACTGCACCAGTCCTTCGATCGATTGACTGAGCGTACTTTTCGGTAAGTGGGTCTGTGCTGCCAAATCTTTTTGGGTAATCGGTCCGCGCGGTGCAATCGTCATTAAACTATGAAATTGCGGCATACTGAGTCCATTTTCCTGTGCCGTCTGATGGGCAAAACGCATCAAGTGACGCTGGATGTTCCAAAACGATCTCATCATCGTTGCCGATCGTAAATTTTCCTGCTGTTCTGTTTCCATGGATTCAACTCCTTTGTTCAATTTCGAATCGTTCCATTTGGAATGATTATCTATGTAAACTAAACTACGCCGATTCATTCGTAAAGTCAACTAAATAACAATGTGAAAATGCACATAATATTTTTAGCAAATTCAAAGAGTGACCACAGATTATGAAGACACAAAAAAACGACCATTTCTCTACCTAGAAATGGTCGTTCTCTATAGTTCACTCCGGCTCCACATGGACATGAATGTCGTAGACGCCATATTCGTCCGTCAACGTATCTTCGACTCGTGTCGCGATATCATGGGCTTGGTGGATGTTGAGTGTCGAATTGACGAGAATCACGACATCGACGACTTCATTATTGCCGTAGTTCCGTCCTTTAATCGACTTGATTCCTTTGACACCTTCGAGGTCAAAAATCACGTCCTCATACATCTTCAGCTTTTGTTCATCAAAGCCGTCCGTCAGTTCGTGGGAAGCTTCCGAGAAAATATCCCATGCCGTTTTACAGATTAAGAAACCGACGATGATCGCCGTCACGATATCAAGCCACGGCATCCCGAACTGGGAACCGATGATTCCGATCGATGCTCCGATACTGACCCAGGCATCCGACCGATTGTCTTTCGCCGCTGCCATGACGGCCTTGCTGTCAATTTCTTCAGACAGTTTGCGGTTATACCGATAGACAAAATACATGACGACTGCCGAACCGATTCCGACATAGGCAGCTACGATATCTGGAGATTCTTGTTTTCCTTCAAATAAACTTGAAATCGTATCAATCAACACTTGGAGACCGACCGCCATCATAATGAAAGAAGCGACCATCGACGCAATCGTCTCACTTTTCCAGTGACCGTATTTGTGATTGTCATCTGCCGGACGACGGGAAATCCGTAATCCGATTAACACAGCAATCGATGCGATGATATCCGTCGTATTGTTCAAACCATCTGCCCGTAAAGCGGCAGAATCCGCTGAATAGCCGACAAGCAGCTTAATTACGGATAATAGGATATAGGCGGCAATGCTAATCATCGCACCGCGTTCG
Source organism: Exiguobacterium sp. s127 (assembly GCF_018618695.1). Taxonomy (NCBI): domain Bacteria; kingdom Bacillati; phylum Bacillota; class Bacilli; order Caryophanales; genus Exiguobacterium; species Exiguobacterium sp. s127. Next base: position 113,821 of record NZ_JACSMO010000006.1, read on the forward strand.
CCCCGTTTTAGATTATCGAATTTTTGTTCGTCCATCATTCCGCCCGCCCCCACTTACTCGCTTAATTCCGAAAACTTATCGTAGCAGTTCAATACAAGTGGGTCTAGAGAAATCATTTTGTTTATAACTAGATAATTAATAAATGACCAATTTTGTTTCTCATAGGCAAACTAACTCAAGCCTTAATATCCCAACATTCTTGAACAGGAAAAACGCTTACATCTCTTGAACAACCAACTTTTTTGCGGAAATTTATTGAACAAAAAAAGCATAATCCGTGCATCTTCGTACCGGAGTCAGTAGACTAAAGACAAACGATCATACTATAGGGGGATTTACACATGAGTAACTACATCAAGAGTGAAGACACGTTCAAAGAGTTAATCGCAAGCGATACACCGGTCATCATCAAGTTCGAAGCCGACTGGTGCCCGGACTGCAAACGGATGGACTACTTCATGCCGGACGTCGAGTCACAGTTTAAAGAACTTCCAATCTATACGATCGATAAAGATGAGTTCCCGGAAATCGCATCCGATAATGTCGTCATGGGAATTCCAAGTTTACTCGTTTTCCAAAACAACGAGAAGCTTGGTCACTTGCATAGCGCCAACGCAAAAACACCAGGAGAAGTGACAGACTTCCTCAAAAAGAACTTCAACTAAACGCATGAAGCCCCACTTTCCATTCAGGAGAGCGGGGCTTTTTTTAGCGTTCGCAGGCGATGCCGTCTTTGTCACGGTCTTTTGACTTATTGAGATTATACGTCGCTAAGCTGACATGTTGGGCGTACTTTGTTTTCTTATAAATGGCTTTTCCATTTTTATCATAACCCGTTCGGTTTTTCAAACCCTTTTTCTTCGAGACGCCACCTTTATACGTTTTTTGCATCTCCGTACAGTTTTTAAATGCCTTCGCCTTAGTCGCTGCGTCACTTTGACCAGATGTAGCGCTAAGTAATGAAATACTAAGTACACCTGTCATGACAATCTTTAATGCTTTTTTCATCAGGTTACCTCCGTTTCTAAAAAACCAAATCTTAGTGATAATTTGATTATAATAGATTTCTTTAGAAATAGTTTCCTATTTTTAAAATTTAGAGATATGACTTATCTGACAGTTTAAAAGACAAAAAAAGACCCGCTTCATAATGAAGCGGGCCCTAGCGTGTAGACAAACGCTTATTAAATGTGAACATGCCGATTTGAGACGGATTGCGCTCAACTGTCTGCATGCCCGGCTTTCCGTCACGGTATTACCTAAAAAGCGTCACGTCTCGTTGTCTCCTACGGGAAAAAGTGCGTTTTTAACGCGACTTGCCAGAGGCAGGCAAGACCCTGCTCGTTGTCCGTGAGGATCAAGGAGCAACAGCTTGTGCCTCGCCCGAGGAAAGCAACGAATAAAGACGATTTATCTCCAGATAGCACATCGTTCGTTGTCTACAGTCTGAGACCCGCTTCGTTATGAAGCGAGCCCTATTTGTAATTACTATTCAGTAACGTAACCGTTCAATCTTGATTTTCTTATACCGTAGGCTTAGACCAAAGGCGATCAAGAGATAGAGGAAACCAATTAAAAATGAAAAATCACCATACGGAATTGCAGCAAAGGCATTCCAACCAAACATCGGCACGACAAACAGAACATACAGTGGATATTGGATTCCTGACATCATGTCAAACCACGTCTGATCCCAAAGGTGATTCTCAAACAATGTAATCAAGTAGACGACCATCCCGCCGATGAAACCAAAACGAAGGTAGTTAAACAGAAAACGGATGAGCGATGTGTTTTTAAGGATGAGGATTGATCCCATCAAGAAAGCAAACCAGCCAATCGACGTAAGAATTTGTACTATACCAATCGAGCCATCCGGATAAATTCCAGCTGGCCAGCCGTTCAACGCAATCGAAACGAGTAATAGCGTACAAAAAAGTACGAGATAAGACTTTGTTCCCTTCGGCATTTTCAAATTCCTCCATTACTTTTGATATGAACTAGTATTCGCTATTCCCACCGCTAAACCTTCCATAAAAAGTAAAAATATTTAATTTCACAACAAACGAGCCCTAACAGGTCAGGGCTCGTCCGGTTTATTTTACTTCCAGCTTCACATCATCAATCATCACGTCATGCGCGGTAAACGGAGAGCCTGCCGCTTTTCCCAGCAAGAACTTTAGACCAGCTGTATCGTCTTGTCCCATCGTGAACTCGTACTGGTACGTGTTCACCGTCGGACTGACTGCTACAACCTGACTGAAGTAACGCGTATACGCCGCATTTTCGACCGTCACTTCGAGCGGCCGTGCAACCGTCGACGACGCCTTAAACGTCAACTGGTACGTCTGTCCTTTGACGAGCGCTAAGTTCCCTTGCTCAAGCAGGACGCTCCATGGCTCTTGTCCTTCTGAAGCAATCGCGATTTTTGCAGCTCCATTTACCGTCGAGACGACCGCTTGTGCATCATAATGAACGTATGAACTCCAGAAGTTCAGCCCTTCCGTGAACGAGCCGTTTTTTAACGGCGACTTGTCGATCTCGATCGGCGTCGTGTCAAAGAGTTCAACATCATCGATGGTCACTTCCCCTTTCTCTGATCCAAGAATGAACTGGAGACGACTTTTTAAATCCGTCGCTTCTGTCATCGTAAACGGTACTTCAAACGTCTCCATCTTACCGCTCAGCGCAATCCGTTGTTCCGGCAGGTAAGTCGTCGTTCCTGTCGCATCCGTCAACTGAACATTTATCTTGTTCACCCGTTTTGCTGCTGCTTTGAAACGCAGCACATATTGATGGTCTTTTACGAGTTGTACGCCTTGTTGCGACAGTGTCGCGTTTTGTCCTTTTTTCGTATTCGTTTTGAATGTGAAGACGCGTGTTACAGGATCGACTACTCCCGTCCCCTTCGTTTTCCCGGCATCAAACTGCCAGTACGTCAAACGATCCATCGCTCCTTGGTCAAACGTTCCGTTGTAGATTTGATTGCCGTCCGGTAAAGCCGGTTTTGTTGCCGCTTCATCGATTTCACCGCGTGGAATCTGTTCGACACGGACGTTGCCGATTTTAACGCCCGCTTGCGCGAGACCTAAATTGAATTCGAGCCGGGCCGCAAGATCCGTTTCACCCGTCATGTCGAACGTAAACGTGTACGGCTTGACGGTCGTCGTTAAATCAATTGATTCTTCATTCGAGTATTTCGTATAACCGCGTTCAGCACCACCACCGACTTTGACCACCATCTTCCGCGCCTGGTCGCTACTCGCGTCGAAGCTGACTTGATAACGGCCACCTTGTGCGAGCGACACGTTTTGAATCAATTGGTGCGAGTACGTCTGTGCCCCAGGCTTTGTGATCATCACGTCAGCAAAACGTGTTCCGTCCTGCTCCGTCACGTCGACTGATCCCGTGCCGCCAAAGTCAGGCAACGTCACATAGTTCCAGTAGGTCGGATCAAGTGTCTGCGCGCCGTCCGTAATCGTCTTAATCGCTTTTTCGTACGCTTGGTCATAGACGAGGTTTCCGTCTTCAAGCGGTTGCTTCGCCCCGTCCGGTAACGTCACGTCTTCATAGACCGGCTCGACCGGTTCCCGGTAGGCGCGGTTCTTCAGGTCATAGACCCGGACATAATCGACTTCCATCTCAGCCGGGAACTTCGTCGTCGCGTCGACTTCCCCGTCGAACCAGCCGCCGACAGCGAGGTTCATCACGAGATAGAAATTTTGGTCGAACGGTGCCGGATAACTGTAGTTCGTCGCCGTATTTTTTCCTTTGCTGTACCAATCGTTTTGTGTCTGATAGAGGTTTCCGTCGACGTACCAACGGAGTTCACCCGGCTCCCACTCAACGGCATATGTATGCCACTGGTCAATCCGCTCACCGTCCGGGAAATGATAATCCTTACCGGTATATTTATTATTCGGCCAGTTTTCGCCGTAATGAATTGTCCCCGCGACCTTTTCAGGCTGACTGCCCCAGGATTCCATCACATCGATTTCACCGGACGATGCCCAGGCACCATACTTGTCCTGCTCCGGCAACATCCAAAACGCTGGCCACAGTCCTTTACCGGTCGGCAGTTTCGCTTTGATTTCATAACGGCCGTACGTCTTGCTGAACAGTCCTTTTGTCTTCAATTTTGCCGAAGTGTAGTCATAACTTCCGAAGGCGTCCGTCGTCTTTTCCTGTTTTGCGCGGATGACGAGTTTTCCGTCACGGATGAAGGCATTGTCTTTTTTGTCGGTATAATATTGTTTTTCGTTATTTCCCCACCCGGATGAAACGCCGTTGCCGTCCGCATCGACGATCCAGTTTCCCGTGTCGTAGTTCCATTTCGTCCGGTCAAGTTGTTGTTTCGTAAACTCGTCCGACCAGACCATTTTCCATTTCGTTTTGTCCTGTTTGTCTGCTTTTTCAGCATGCCCTGTCCCGGCATAAGTTAAGACTAAGCCTGTCCCAAGGGCGACTGCGAGCCATTTCTTCATCTGTAATCCTCCTTTGACAAAAAACAGGCAAGACCGATGTAATTCGACCTTGCCTGCGACTGAGTTACGCTTCCTGTGAGAGTGTTGCTTTATGTGTCTGGATGACATCGGCATACCAATGCGCGCTGTCCTTCCATGTCCGTTCCTGTGTTTCGAAATCGACATAGATGATGCCGAATCGTTTGTCGTATCCGAAGCTCCACTCGAAGTTATCGAGCAGCGACCAAAGGTAGTAGCCTTCGATGTTCATTCCCTCGTCGTTCAAGTCGGAGACCGCTTGCAAGTGTTGCGCAACATAGTCGATCCGGTTTTGGTCATGGACACGACCATCGACGAGTTGATCGTCGAACGCTGCCCCGTTCTCCGTGATGAAGATCGGGAGTGACGTATATTCCGCGCGAAGGCGACGAATCAAGTCCTTGAACTCGTTTGGTGCGATGTCCCAGCCCATGCCCGTCTTATCGTAGTCCGAGTACGCATCTTTGTGCAAGAAGTCATTCGCGGCACTGAATTCAACTAAGTTGCGGCTGTAGAAGTTGATCCCGAAGAAGTCACAGCCGACCGAAATCGTTGCCATGTCGCCTTCTTGGATGAAGTCGTAGGTATGGACGTATTTCGAGAACAGGTTCATCATGTCGACCGGATACTGTCCCTTGAAGATTGGGTCGAGGAACCAGCGATTCGCGTACCCGTCGGCGTTGTTCATCGCCAACTGATCATTGACGGAATCCGTCTTCGCGTACTTCGGTGCGAGATTCAATGTGATGCCGATCGGTGTCGCCGAGTTGAACTCCCCTTTGAGCAGTTCGACCGCTTTTCCGTGTGACAACAGCATGTGGTGAACGGCACGGACGGCTTCGTTCATGTCCGTGTGACCGGGTGCATGGTGCCCGAGGTGGTAGCTGAGGAAACCGGCACACCACGGTTCATTGTGCGTGATCCACGAATCGACGATGTCGTCGAGTTCTTCGAAGCAGACACGGGCGAAGTCGAGGAACCAGTCGACCGAGTCACGGTTGACCCAGCCCCCTTCGTCGTATGCCCACATCGGTAAATCCCAGTGGTAGAGCGTGACGGCCGGTTTGATCCCTTCTTCGCGTAAGCGTGTCGCGAGTGTCCGGTAAAACGCCATGCCTTCCGGGTTGTAGTGACCTTTCGCCGGGAAGATCCGTGGCCAGGCAATCGAGAAGCGGTACGTATCGACGCCTAACTGTTTGATGTGCTGGATGTCTTCTTCAAACCGGTGGTAATGGTCGCAGGCGACATCGCCATTGTGTTTTTCAAAAACTTTTCCGTCCGTATCGCAGAACGTATCCCAAATTGATGGTGTCCGTCCCCCCTCGTCGTGTGCGCCCTCGATTTGATACGAAGACGTAGCCGTTCCGAAGACGAAGTTTGATGCAAATTTCATACGCGTACTCCCCTTTAACTAACAGATTATTCTTTGACGGCACCAGCTGAGATGCTGCTGACGATGTATTTTGATAGGAACAAGAAAGCGATCATGATTGGGACGACAGAAATCGCGATCCCGAGATAAAGTGCCCCTAAGTTTTCTGCGACTTGTGAACCTTTCAAGAAGCCCATCAAGACCGGTAACGTGTATTTTTCTGGTGAGAACAATAGGACGAGCGGCATGATGTAGTTGTTCCACGAACCGATGAACGTAAAGATCGACATCGTCGCGATCGCCGGCATCATCATTGGCAAGGCGATCGTATGGAAGATACGCCATTCGCTTGCACCATCCATTCGCGCCGCCTCAATCAAACTTGGGTGCATGACGGTCTGTAAATACTGACGGACGAAGAAGACCGTGAATGGACTGGCAATCGCCGGAACGATCAGCGGGATGAAGCTGTCGAGAATACCTAAATTCTTACTGAGTTCGTAGAACCCGATCAATCCGAGTTGTCCCGGAATCATCATCATGACGAGCATGAAGACGAACAGGACGTTTTTTCCTTTGAACTGATAAAAAGCAAATCCGAACGCTGTCATCGCTGAGAAGTAACCCGACAAGACAGTGACGAGGATGGCGATGATCAGACTGTTCTTGAAGCCGGACCAGATGTTGACGTAGGAGCTTAACGCCGCATAGTTCTCAGCGAGCGAGTTCCCGGGAATCAAGGAGAAACCGGACAGGACTTCTTCGTTCGACCGGGTCGCGTTGATGATCATCATTAAAAATGGAATGATACAGGCGATGGTCAAGGCAATCAGGCTGACATAAATCAGGCTCTTGCCGAACCAGGCTTTTTTCTGTTTCGGTGGTGCCAACTTCAGCGGACGTTCTGAACGCTCCGGTTGTTCCTCCGTTTGCGGGACGATCCGCCGTGCTTCTGCATTTCGTTCCATCGGTCAGGCTCCTTTCGGTGAACGTTCTTTTCGGAACATCCCTTTGAAGACGATGATTGAAAAGACGAGCGTGATAGCAAACAATCCATAGGCGACGGCAGCAGCGTAGCCATAGTTGTTGTACTTAAAGGCTTGATTGTAGAGATAGAGGACCATCGTGTTCAAGGCACCATCCGGCGCACCGACACCGTCCGTAATCAACATCGGGAGATCAAACAGTTGCAGTCCACCGATCAGTGACGTGATCATGATGTAAAGCAGGATCGGTTTTAACAGCGGCAACGTGATTCGCGAGAAGATTTGCCAGCGTGTCGCACCATCAATCAAGGCCGCTTCGAAATAATCTTTCGAGATGCCGGATACACCGGCCATGACGACGATGAACGAGTGACCAAGCCACATCCAGGTCAGGATGAGTGAAACGGAAATCTGGGCTGTGACCGGTTGTGTCAACCAGTTGATCGGGTCGGAAATGATTCCGACTTTCATCAACATCATGTTGAGTGATCCGTGTTGCCAGTCGAGTAAAATCCCGAACAACAAGGCAACCGAGCTAATCGTGATTAAGTTCGGTAAGTAGAACGTCGCCCGGAAGAAAGCAAGTCCTTTTAACTTGAGTTGTAAGTCTGAGAACAGTAAGGCGAGCATCAACGCTCCACCAATTTGCAGGATGAAGTTCAGTCCCCAAATCTTGATCGTATTGAAGAAGGCTTCAATGAAGTACGTATCTCCGAGCAAACGCGTATAGTTCGCGAGTCCGACGAGTTGTTCGCCTTCTGCGCCTGTATAGTTCGTGAAGCTGTAATAGAACGTCAACGCGACCGGATAGATGCTGAAGATTAAGAAGACGATCCAAAACGGTGCGATGAACAGATAACCATGGCGATCGAGTTTTTTCACAGGTCAAACCCCTTTCTTAAACAAGAAGAGGTAGGGCGAGGTCCGCCCCACCCAGTCTCCTTATTCCGGTACTTTGACGTCCGGATACGCATTTTTGACTTTTTTGTAGAATTCAGCAAGTGCTTCGTCTTTTGATTTTTTGCCTTGGACGTATTCCATGACTGACGCACCGTATAATGTATCGAGCTGTTGGTCGTACTTCGTCACGATACCCGGTGTGATTTGATCCGCTTGATCGAGGAAGAACTCATAGTTGTTCTGTCCGCCGAGGAACTCATCTTTGAAGTCGGTTTTGATTTTGTCGGTAACCGGTGTATACGCAAGGACGTCACCTGTTTCTTTCGCCCAATCCGTCAAGAACTCTTCGTCTTGCGTCATCATTTTGACGAAATCATACGCAAGTTTTTGTTTCTTCGAATCTTTGTAGACACCTAACCATGTACCGCCCCAGAAGTATGGGCTCGGTCCGCTTGTGACTGCCCAGTCACCGGCTGATTTCTTCGCATTTTCTTTTAAGACACTGTGTAAGCCCCATGTTGGAAGGACGTACGAGAAGATTTCTGTTTCGGTTTCTTTACCGTTTTCTTTGACTTTGACCGGCTTATCCATCCCGGCGAACCATGATGGTGACCACTCTGGCGCAAGTGCTGTGTATTGTTTTGTCCGTAATTCTTTTGCGTAATCCATGTAGTTCTTCTTGTCTTCTGTCAAGACGAGCTCTTGCTTATCGTTGACCCAGGCCTGCGGATCATTACCTTGTGCGAACCAACGGATTGAACCTTCATCCGGGAACATTTTGTAGCCTTTGCCTTTCATTTTCTCAGCGACATCGAAGACGCCGTCCATCGAGTTCATCATCGCACCGATTTCTTTTGGATCATCTGTGCCGAGGACCTTTTTGGCGATGCTGCGTTTGTAATAGATACCACCCGGTGTTGTTTGCCATGACAGCGCACGGACGTTACCGTCTTTGTCTTTCCCCATGTCATAGACGTACGGAATGTAGTCATCTTTGACTTCGTCTGCGTTAAACGGTTTTTCAGATAGGTTCGCCCAGTAACCGGCGTCGACCCATTGTTTCAAGAAGGCGATCTCACCTGTGAAGATATCCGGTGCACCGACGCCGCTCTCAAGTGCCGGTTTTAATTTCGTTGGGTAATCCGCGATCGGAACGATCGTCAATTCGACTTTGACATCATTGTTCTCTTCGAACTTTTTGATTGGTTCTTTTAACTCATCCGTGAATGACCAGATTTTCAAGACTTGTTTCCCATCACTTGTCGTTGCTTCTTTACTATCTGAACATCCTGCTAAAACGCTTGCTGTTAACGCGCCGACTGTCAAAACACTGACTAACTTCTTACGCATGTCATCCCATCCTTTTTCTGATGTACTCGCTCACTAATTTAGTAAGCGGTTTCATTTCTTATCCAAAAATATCGAAAGCGCTTTCGAAAACTCCTAGAAAAAAGTTCCGAAAGCCCTTTCGGAAAGCTTTAAAAAAATATACTGTTTCGAAACCGCTCTCGCTTGTCCTCGCCTTCCACCTGCGAGAGCGATTTCGAAATCGATTGTTAGTCGTTGACGGGTCCCGTTGAATGGCGGACGATCAACTCGACGGGAATGATGTCCGTCGTCTTGAGACGTTGCTTGTTGACGATTTGTTCGATCAATAAATCCGCTGCATGTTGTCCGATCCGTTCCGTATCCTGCCGGACGGTCGTCAACTTCGGTGTGACGTATTTCGACATTTCGATATCATCGTAGCCGACGATTGAAATATCTGCTGGTACGTGTAACCCGGCTTCATGTATTGCTTCCATCGCACCGATCGCCATTTGGTCACCGGCAACGAATACTGCCGTTGGACGTTGTGGTAAGGCAAGTAACGTCTGCATCGCTTGTTTACCTTCTTCGACCGAGAAAAAACCACCGTTGATTAAGTAACCTTCTAAAATCGGTAGTGCGAGTTCAGCCATTGCCCGTTCGTACCCAGCAATCCGTGCACTTCCTGCGTCAATCGTCGTATCTCCCGCGATATGGGCGATTCGGCGATGACCGAGTTCATGCAAGTGATTGACAGCGAGTGCTCCCCCTGTCAGATTGTCCGAGAAGACGACGCTACAATCCGCGCTGTCCATATCGACGACGACGATTGGAATCGTGCTCTGAATTAACTCTTGGACGTGCTGGTCCATTTGATCGGAACAGATGACGACGATACCGTCGACCGCCCGGTGCTGAAAATGCTCGAGGTAACTCATGTCGCGGTTGCGGAGATTACGTGAAGCAAAGATTAAGTCGTATCCTTGTTGCTCCGTCGCTTGACGGAAGCTTTCGATGATCGCGTTGAAGAACGGATGCATCATCCCGACTTCGTTCGCTTCCGAGAACATGACCCCGATCGTCCAGGACCGTTTCGTCGAAAGGGACTGAGCATGCGCATTGGGTAAGTACCCCATATCCGCTGCCGCCTGAATGATTTTTGCTTTCGTTTTCTCACTGACATCGGAATAGTTGTTTAATGCCTTTGAGACTGTCGTAATCGAAAAACCTGTTAATTTTGCTAAATCATAAATTGTGCCCATCGTTAAAACCTCATTTCACCGAAAGCGCTTTCGATAAACTTAGTATAGACGGGAATTTGGAAAGACACAACCATTTTTTTCGAATTTATTTGGAATTAAAAAAATAAATGATATCGCTTTCATTAAGATAAGGCAACATACGCTAAACGATTCTAAATACCATAGAGTTTAACGTAAGTCCTGAAGAGACGTTCAATCATTCTTCCAGCATTACAGTTCTTCATTTCCAAAACACGATTAATGTTTTCTGATGAGATGAAGCATGACTCATTCAATTCCCAGCCAAAATATTACATTATCACTTCACTTACCCGACCGTCTTGAGTGCGACGTTTGAAAAAACTTCGTATGACAACCATTTCATCATAGAGATTAAAAAAACATTTAAACGAGAGTATTATGGGATTATTGAAAATTCGTTTGACATCTAGTAACAGCATAATCATGAAATGAATGAAGTCACAATGTTGAAAGTTCAAGCATTTCTTTCAAGATTGTAAGATTACAATCTGTCAAAATCACTTCATATTTTCACATTTTATGTTAGTTTATTTTAAGTAAAGATTGTAAGATTAACAATTTTTTAAATATTAATAATAAGGAGGGAAACAATGAACAAATCTTTTGTCACATCTGGAATCGTTTCAATTTTACTAGGAATTATTGTTTTGTTTACCACCAAAATATTTACAGCTTATTTAGAACTCACAAAAAGTGTAGGTATTGAAGATATTAAAACGTATGGTCTCAACAATTATGCGATTTATCTTTTCGTTATCGGAGCAGTTTTGATTTTATTGGGATTCTTCATAAACAAATTGCAAAAAAATTAATAAATTCTAAAATCAATAATTATTTTGTTTTTATTAATTAACTTTTGATGAATTGTAATATTAAGTGCAACACTAGAAGACACAAAAACCATAACGACCTTGTATAGAATAAAGCTACCTACCACACCAGATTCAACAGAGGATTCGTTATGAGCTGTGTTCAACTTACCATATCAGAAAGAGTCAAAATAGAGGCGTATCTTGAGTTAGATTTCTCTATCCGAAAGATTGCGGAAAGTTTATTCCAAGAAGAAAAACTATCGTTCAAGACGATTTATCGCTGGATCTATGCGGACCTCGTCGAGGTCGATTCTGGACTCCTTCGTCAAAAGGGAAAGCATCAGAAACCACGTGAGACAAGTAGATGCTTCAACATCGGACTGTCTATCAGTAAACGTCCGTCTGACGTCAAAAAGGCGCCAAATGCTCAGACATCGGGAGCTAAATACCGCCGTCTCAGGCAGAAGGGAAATCCAAGGCCTATGTCGCGACGTTCATAGAGCGGTAAAATCGTTTCTATATCGCTGTACCGAGGGAAGATCGGTCTGCTGCATCGATGGAGTCTGCAATTTGAGAATTGTATCTCTATTTCCCACTAGGAACGTTCAAGACCGCGGCGACAGACCGTGGAAAAGAGTTTAGCTGTCATGAATGTATTCGTGAAGCGTCAGACTTACCGATGTACTTCACTGATCTGTATTCTTTTTGGTAACGTTGGAGTAACGAGAACTCCAATAATCTTCTCCATGAATTCTTCCTGGAAGGGACGGATTTTAACAAGGTCAGTCGCTCTCCTGCATTAATGGTAGACCAAAAAAGTGTTTCAACTAGAAAACTGCATACGAGGTCTTCTCGGAAGAAGTGTTGCACTTAATATGATAAACTAACTTTTTTAAAAATATTCTTTTAAAATTCTTTTTGATAACAATTACATATTTTTGATTATCTTTTATTTACGAAGCATACTTTCAAACCTCGGAGGGATTTTAACGTGATTAAAAACAAGCAAATCGTATTAGGGATTGCTTCATTATCCTTATTTACTACGTTTTCAGTTAGTGTTCCCAATGCTGAAGCAAACGAGCTTTCTGAACAAAAATCATTTTATTCAGAAGAGTTCGGAAATTATATAATTCCATTCACAGAGACAGAGGATGGTGAAATGAAAACGTTATCTGAAAAATAAGTTGAAGAAGAATTTTCCTTAAATGTTTCTGGTAACCAGTTAGCTGATACTGAATCTAAAGAGGAAATAAATTCTTTTTCTTTGAATGATTCTATCATTTCAGAAGAAAGAGGTTCTACAAAAGCAGCTTATTATGAGTATCTTAAGTTTAAACCTACAAAAAGCACTAGTTATGTAGGAGATCCGTTAAAGGTGGTTGCTGACATTGGTTGTACAACCAGCACTTGTTCTATTGGACACGGTGTTACATATACAAAAACTATAACAGTAACTTACGGTGCAGCTACCGACATTCAAAAATCAGCAATAAAATCTTCATTAGGTATTAGTTATTCTTCAGCAAAAGCTAGTACTAGTTCATATACTTTTAATTTGAAAAAGGGAGAATACGGCTATATTGCATTCAAGCCTTATAAAATTAAAAAAAGTGGATATTTTTTAAATTGTGGAAACCAAGGGACAGGTTGTCATAAAAATGGTAAAACAGGGTATGTTCGTTTACCTAAAAAACTTGCTAATGGTAAGGCAGATGGAATGTTCTACTTTGTTTACACAACAAAAAAATGATTTAAAATTATATCATTGTCTTAATAACTAGAACTTTTAGTGTCAAAAATATTTCCTGAGCGTTCTTAGTTCTAAAAAATTAAGTTTCAAATTATTTATTCGATTTTCAAAACGTAATCTTGTTTGATTAAACTTTTAATTTTGAATGTATGATTTAACTTACAAACAGAAAAAAGAGCGGTCCGATAGTGGACCGTTCTTTTTATCTGCGTTCGAAAACTTCCTTTAAATAACAATTATGTTTTGAGCATGCTATATTTAATTTGTAATTTTTTATTCCATCACTAAGGATTTCGGAAGGACTGACGTTTGATTTGAAGAACCTTTACTTCGAGAAACACCGTTTCACCTACAGTGAAGTAACCAATCGGAAAACACTCTACATAGACGACTATCCGATTGTGTATTTGTTATACAATCGGAAAAAGGAACAAGCCTATGTCGGGCAAACTGTCCAAAAGAACCAGCGCTTAAAGGCACATTTAAAAGACGTGCGCCGAAAGCACCTCGACGAAACGATTTTGATTGGGCATGAACAATTTAACCAATCGGCAACATACAATATCGAATCCAATCTGATTAATTTCTTAATTGCAGATGGCCGGTATGTCTTACAAAATGTCAGTCAGACGACCTCCCGCCAGATGCACAACTATTTCCGGAAAGATTTTTTCAACGAGACCGTCTTCGAAAACATTTGGGAACAGTTACGGATAGAACAGATTGCAAAAGGAACGCTCGATCAATTACGCAATAAGGATGTTTACAAGCTGTCACCGTTTAAAGAACTTTCCGAGCAGCAACTTGAAGTCAAACAAACAATCCTTACATACTGTAAAACACACATCACTCAACCAGGCCATCATGTCTTTGTGATCGAAGGTGATGCCGGAACAGGTAAAAGCGTGTTGCTCAGCTCCCTGTTCAACACGATTCAAGACTTGACGAAAGAAGCGGATTCTCCGTTATACCGTACGGACAACTATCTGCTTGTTAACCACGGTGAAATGCTGAAGACATATAAATCGATTGCCGGCAGTTTACCAAACCTGAAGAAAAAACAGTTTCAAAAACCAACACCCTTCTTAAATACACTCGAGAAGCAGCAACATACAGCAGATATCGTACTCGTGGATGAAGCCCATCTGTTATTAACGAAAGAAGATGCTTACAATAACTTCAAACAACAAAATCAACTGCACGAAATCATCACTCGCAGTAAAATCACGATTCTGATTTTCGATCCGAAGCAAGTATTGAAGATTAAGAGTTACTGGGGACGGACGACTTTGCAGGACATCGTCGGTTCATTTTCAACGGCGACACTTCCCTTGACCAATCAATTTCGGATGCAGGCGAGTCCAGAGACGCTGCACTGGATCAACCGGTTCGTCGAGCAGGAGATTCTCCCGCTTCCAACTGATCCGCAGTACGATTTTCAAATCTTCCATGACCCGGAAGCCTTTAAGCAAGCAATCTTCCTGAAAAATGAGCAATATGGTCTCTCACGCATCGTTTCAACGTTTGATTACCTCCATAAAAAAGACGGTGCTGATTATGTAGTCGATGCAGGCGGGATTAATCTGCCCTGGAATCGAAGTTATCCCAATCAGACATGGGCAGAACAACGAGAAACGATTCAGGAAGTCGGTTCCATCTATACGATTCAAGGCTTTGATTTGAATTACGTCGGTGTCGTCCTAGGTCCATCCGTTCAGTATGACGAGCAGACGAAACGATTGAAACTGGAGCCGACACTTTACCAAGACACGGGTGCTTTCGTCGCCCGCCAAGATTTGAGCCAGGTAGAAAACGACCGGGCCAAAGAGGAAATCATTTTGAACTCACTGAATGTCCTGATGAAGCGTGGTGTCAAAGGACTCTATCTATACGCAACAAATCCCGCTTTACGTGAGCGACTATTACAACTAAAGGAGCAGCACACATGAATGAAATCAAAACTTTAATCCAAAAAATCGACGACTTCCGGGACGAGCGCAACTGGCGTCCCCATCATAATCCAAAAGACTTAGCGATTTCTTTATCAATCGAAGCGTCCGAATTACTCGAAGCCTTCCAATGGCGGAGCAGCGAAGAAGCATGGGAAGAAAATCAGGAGAACATCAAAGAAGAGATTGCCGACGTGCTGATTTACGCGCTGACGTTATGTAGCGAGTTGAATGTCGATGTGGAAGAGATTGTCGTAGATAAGATTAGGAAGAATGGGGAGAAATATCCTTCTATAAAATGAGTAAAATTCTGTTTTATTATACGAGGTGATTTTATTGGGTTGGAGATTAGATATTGCTGAAGCAAGCGAGAACTACTTAACAGAGAGCGATTTATGGCGCATTACACAACAATTTTTGTTGAATGCAACGCACACTACTACTTATAAGCATGTATTAATGAAAGCTCTATTAGAGTGTACAACAGAAATTGATGAGACAGGAAAAGTCACTTTTTTAGAAATTTCAAAGCATGTCACAAAAATTTATTAGAATTTAGTGGTCACAAATGGATTGCGCCAAGTTAATACGAAAACTGTAGAAAGCTCTGTAGAGAAAGTTCTAAAAAAATTTCAAGTCAAGCACAATATTCCTTTAGAATGGAGCTTCGAAAATTTATCAGGGTCTCTAAAAGAAGAACTCTGTAAAAGTGTTAATCAAGTCTATAAAAATTATGTATACGGTTCATTTTACTCGTCGTTTAATGGAACTGTTTACTCCTTTAACAAAAAAGAAGAGTGGATTAAAATTGTTCCAGTTTATATTGTTTTTTTCGAAAAATATAAACGGATTTTAATGAATGTTACAAACTATCAACTATCTATTTTTTTAGAAAAATACAACTCAAGTGAATTAATGCAGAATATTTTAAACAAAGTTGAATTCATTTCCGCAAGACACTCATTAAAAGAGTTTAAGGAAATCCTTTTACAATTTGGTCAGGATAAATGTTTTTATTGCCATAAAACACTTAAAAAAATTCATGTAGATCACTTCATTCCATGGTCCTATATTCAAAACGATGTACTTTGGAATTTCGTATTATCTTGTCCAAGATGCAATTCAAGTAAAAACAATTGAATTGCGGAAACTAAATTTTTAATTAAACTAGTTGACCGTAACAAAGAGATACAAAATTTAGAGTATATGACCAATTATACTGAACAAAAGTTACAATACGTATATGAGTATGCTATTCAAAATGGATTTGATACATGGGTTCCAAACAAAAACCTCTAAACTCTATGCACATATGACATAGACTTAGAGGTTTTTCGTATTTTTATTAATATTGGTCTTTAAAGGCAGTCTCGGTTAGTGAGCGATTTCTATAGTTCTCTAATGACTCCTCATCTTTAAAATCATATAGTAATTCAATGTAACGATCGATAGCATTACTTCCACTATTCTTAATCAGTAATTCATATAAATGAGAAACTCCACCTGCAGCGTAATTTTCAATTCTTTGAAATTCTTCTTTCCCAGGCTCTACTTCCCCAAACTCCTCATAAATAATAGAGTTAATTAGTAATTCATCGTCATTTGAAAAAACAGACTCGTTAAATGATTCTGTATTTTTCCCTCTTTTAAACAGTATAATTTTCCCAGTGCCCTTCCCTATCATCAATCCAGCCATAAAAATATCTTTGAAGGTATTGAAAAAACCAAATTCTCCGTCACGATGCAATTCATCGTATTCGTACTGTTGTGCTAAGCTGCGGGATAGCCTCATATTAGATTCTCCCTTCCATAATTTGCGTATATTCTAGATTATTTTCATCCTCAATATATCGTAATGTATACTCTTTACCTGCATGCTTATTTAATTGATTTTCTACTTCACCATCCCACTGTGATGTAGATACAATAACGATAACTTGATCAGATAATTGGTGTATGCCTTCCGCTACACGCTTTCGGTGATCTGCGTCTAATGCACCAAATGGCGAGTCCATTACAAGAGGATATACAGCCTTCATATTTGCACCTTTTATTTGAAGACTTCCACTCGGTTTTTCTACTTTTTTACGTTGCATATCAACAATAGCACCAATAAATGCAAGACTAGTTAATTGACCTTCCCCTTGAGACATTCCCACTTCTTCATGACCGTTGTCAGTAACAATCAATTCATATTCATTGGTCATTGTTACGTTGTAGTTTTTTCGTAAGAACTTAGAAAATACTTCTTTGATTTGAAAAGCAAGACGTTTCCGTACGTCTTCTTCCTGGAATTTAAGAAGGCGATCAATCACGTTTTCAAATTTCAGAGCTGTATTTAAGCTATTTTGAAGATTTAACTCTTTTAAATTCTCTCTTTCTTTTTTAATAATCTGTTTTTCAAGAACATCGAATTTTGCAATCAATTCTTCCCGTTGTTTTTCGTAATAGATAATCATCGCTTTTTGTTCTTGAATAGAACTTTCAAGTTGTGTAAATTTCTTTTGCAAATCAACTAGTTCTGGATTGTCTCTCGTACTTTTACTTATATTAAGTTCTGCAATTTCTTGTTGCACTGTCGTTATATCTTTTAATTGCTGATTTCTTTGATTTGAGTAAGCGCGTACTTGCTCAAATATGCCATTTCTTTTTTCTTTAATTATACTCATTTTTTTATGCAGGGCATTAATTCCGTTATCTTGTGAATAAACAGATGACGTTCTCAAATGTATAATATGTTCTTTTTCATGTTCTGAAATAGGACGACCACATATACAAATCTCCTCTTTTTCAAGCTTTTCTAGGAATGCTTCTTCTATATAAGACTCGATTCGATCATCATTTTCAGATTTATGTTCAATCTGCTGAATTAACGGCAGAGCGATAACAAGATGACCATTACTACTTAATAATTTAGCTAAATCAGTTTCAATTAAAATCAAATTTTTTTGCAGTCGTTCTAATTCTTTTTTCTTTGAATCGTACTCTATTTGTAATGCACCGATTTCTGCATCTGCTTGTAGTTTCTCATCAATCACTTTAAGTTCCTCTTGTAGTGCTGCTGTGTTATTTCTAGTATCTGAAAGATTCTTTTCAATCGTTTCTTTTTCGCCATAAAAAACTTTTCTTTTATTTATTAGCTCCTCATATTCGCCTCCATTTTTTTGCGCAAGTTCTACTTGTAGCTTATTTTTAGCTGATCGAAGATCTCTCCTTGCTGACACAAATAAATCAAGACCCATCATTAACTTAATCGAGTCTTTAATTTCTGTTTTAGCTCTTTGTTTACCTAAGTTATCAATTCTTTCACCATCAAAGAAGAAAAAAGAACTTAATTTTTGTGGAATAATTTTATCAATTGTATCTGTCACGCTCTTGATAATTTCACCTTCGCCTAACTCGTTAATTCTTTTTAAAAGTACTTCTGATTTTTTAGAGGGATTGTAAGCAGCACCATCAAATTTATGATTTAAAAATCGTTCAATCTCAAATTGATGATTTCCATCTTCAAAATAGAGTTTCACTGATGTATTAATTTCAGGTAGTCCGCCTAATATAGATTCCCGAGCAAATCGTCTATTTATCACTTCATTGGGATTTGGTAAATTTAGAGGTTTTCCGTATAAAACCCATAACAACGCATTAATTAAAGCGGTTTTCCCAGATCCATTTTCACCATGTATAACTGTTACATTATCTGTTTCTCCATGAGCAAAACTCATAGACTGTTCACCATAATATTGTCTGAAATTAGTTAACACTAATTTTTTTATAATCATTAGTTATACAACCCTTTCAGAAGACGTACAATTTCTCCTACTATATCACCGTTTGTTCCACTTTTCGTGCTTAAAAAAGTATCTTCAAGATTTATAATTTTTGAAAACACAAATGCTTCTTCTTTAGTAAAACCACTTAATTCTTCTTCTAGTATATCGTGTAAAGTTCTTTCTTCTTCCATTCATCCCCACTCCTTAATTAAAGATGTTGTAAGTTATATAAATTTTTCAATTCAAGTAATGTCTGAGAAGCTTGTGGTCCATTAATCGCTAATGAAGCAAATTCTTGGACTCTCTTCAACTCTTTCTCAAGTAAACTTCGCTCAATATTAAAATCGGTATCCGGTAATTGATTTGTATCTGAAATTTCCTGAGAAATAACGATAAAATCATGCAAAATAGCAAAATCTTTACCTTCTGCTCTTCTCAAAACTCGTCCTCTACGTTGAATAAATTCTTTTGGATTCGAACTACTGGCTAAAATATATGCAGTACGTGTATTAGGAACATCAACACCTTCATCCAAACAACGAATAGCAACTAGTGCTTCAATTTCACCAGAATCAAATTGACTAAGTAATTCTCGCCTCTGCTTATTATTTTCATGAGACGTATAACTGCTACTGTAAACACCTAACTCCTTCCCCATCATTTGAACAAGTCGATCAACTTGGCGTTCTCCTTCTTTTTTTTGATCGCCACAATAAACAATCGTATGTCTCATTTCTCCGCTATTTTTTTGCTCTTTTAATAAGTTTTCAAGTATCTCTTCTTTATTTTCAGCGCTATTTACTAATCGAGCACGCTTTATTAAAAGTTGTTCTAAATACTCATTTTTAGTATCTTCTCCTTGAGAAGCAAACAACTTCGCAATTTTTTTACTTAATTCCATGTATTCTTCTCTTTCCTGCTCTGTTAAAACCACAATATGCGGATAATAATAATAGGGTGTTAAGTACCCTGCTTGAATAGCATCTTTCAATTCGTACTTAAAGATGGGTTCTCCGCCGAAGTAAGAAAAAATAGCATCTGTTCCATTGTCATCATTCCATCGTCGTGGAGTAGCAGATAAAGCCAACCTGTATTTAAAATGATTTGGTAATGATTCAATTGATCTTGAAGTTCCTATGTTATGTGCTTCATCAACGACAATTAAGCTTTCTTTTGAAAGTCTACCCAATTGTAGTTGCACATCTTTTGACATTTTTAAGGTCTGCATTGTTGTAATAAAACATAATACATCTTGGTTCCCAATATTATATTGAGTGATTTCACTACTTGTTAAATCAAACCATTGCTTTCGATTTTGATAAATACGGACTGGTTGCAGACCAAATTGCTCCGCATTTTTCGCCCATTGATCCACCAAATCAATCAATGGACACACAATGATAATAGCTAATCGTTTTCTTTCTTGAAATAATTTGCATCCAGCTGAAAGAGCTGTTAGTGTTTTTCCTGTTCCAGTAGCCATCTCAAACAACCCCTGGTGTCTATTCTCTTGCCAACTTTCAATAGCTTTTTTTTGATAGGGATGTAGATTTAACCACCTTGGCATTTCATAAGATGTAGATTGCATAATTTTATCAACTCCATCATCAGAAAGAAAAATTTTGTTATACTTTGATTGTAATCTTTTTAGCAAATAATTGTTATTTTTTCTATAGTAAGTCCCAATAAATAATAAATTGAACTTATATAAGGAGTAAGAGTTATGAATGAAAGCACTTTTGATTTTTTAAATGAGTGGAATGAAGATGCATTTAAATTAGCACTCGATATGGAACGGCAATATTATATTGATTCTGACGCCTCTTTGACGTATTCACGCAAATTCATTGAAGAACTAGCAAAAGATATGGTTTGGCGAAGAAAGTTACCTACAGGATCATTAATGGAAATGATTCGGTCACTCCAGGTGTCTCATGTCCTTTCAAGCAAATCAATCGATGACTTACACTATGTAAGAAAACTTGGAAATAATGCTGCTCATAACCACTCAACAGAAAGCAGTACGCATTTAGCACGTGTACATAAAGCAATGTTTGATATTGCAGTTGACTACTGTACGCGACATTTTGATATGCCGAATATTCCACACTATACATTACCTTCAGTTCCTGCATTATCTACACCACAAATGGATGAACAGAGCGTAAAGGATCTCTTTATGCAATTGATTGGTGATGTTGGCTTGGCCGTTTCTCCAAACGCAGTACCTGAAGAAAGCCTGCAGGTTGAAGACGTAAAACGTCCTGCTCTTCGCTTTTTAAATGGAGATGTACAAGATAACTATCTGTTCACTTATATTTCTCGCTTACAAGAAACTTCTAAGGATGCTGTAGAAAACGGTAACGATCCATTGAGTGAACTGAGTGATTACTTACATGTCGATCGTAAAATTCAATTGGAGCTTGTTGAACAATTAAAAAATAATACCGGAAACCAACTTATTCTATTATGCGGAAATGTTGGGGATGGCAAATCCCATCTATTGAGTTATTTGCAAAAAACATATCCTGAACTTCTTTCAGATTATAAAATCTACAATGATGCTACAGAAAGTTTTGATCCTACTAAAAATGCTGTAGATACTCTGTCGGAACGATTAAAAGATTTTTCCGATCAATTTTTACAAGATAATTCGAACCCTTCAAAAATGATTCTTGCTATCAATATTGGAATGCTTGCAAAATTCCTTGAATACACAAAAGACGAATCTGAATATACTTACAGCGCACTTCGAGAGTTTGTTGAAGAAACAAATGTACTTAAACCAGGAGCAACTGTTAACGTACACTCCAAATCCTTTAAATTGTTTAATTTTTTGAGTTATCAACCGTATGAATTGACGGAGAAGGGCCCTAAATCTTCCTTTTACTCTACACTTCTTAAAAAGATTTGTTCTGACTCTGTAGATAATCCTTTTTACGATGCATATCGACTCGATAGAGAAAATGAAATTGATACGATTTTACATCGTAACTATGCACTATTGAGTCAAAAAGATATCCAAGACCAGATTGTACAAGTATTGATTGAATTGATTGTAAAACATCACGAATTAATTTCTGTACGGGCCTTCTTTAATCTGATTTCTGATTTATTGATTCCTGTAAACTGGAGCGAGCTAAAGCATGTTTCTGTTAAACCTTCTATTATGCTTAAAAACGGCTTGCCTGAACAACTATTCAATCGTCCGGAACGTTCGACCTTACTAAATCAAATCTCTAAACTTGACCCTTTGAGAACACGTCATCGCCCCATTGATGATTTGTATCTTTCACTCTATACCGGTGGAGATGTCGATGAAATCTTAGCGCATCTAGATGAGAACGCTCAATCTTTCTACTCTCCAGATCAAGTAGATGGTATCCAAGAGTGGACCGGACAATTGATTCGATTAATGGTCTTAAGCAATCCTGAATTCGCAGAAACAGTTCTAGATTCAGTTTATCGAGACTATCTTCAATATCTCTATCAATATAATAAAGGAGACACTCGCCGATTACAGCCTTTGTACGATATAAGTAGCGCGGCTTACTATAAATGGTTTGGATCTCCGAAACCAAACTATGTATACAAGAAAAAGATTACGAGTCGCCATCGACTTGCTTTTAAAGCGGAAATCGAAGGTAATCCAATGAGGATTAAGTCAAGTACAGAAAATATTTTGAGTAAATTCAGTTCAACTATTCTTTTAGATTTCAATAAAAAAGGTAACGATCATGACACGGCTGAACTTGAAATAGACTATCCGTTATTCCAGTTATTCATGGATATCCAAGATGGTTATCGTCCAACTATAGAAGATGATCATCGCTCTATAAAGTTTTTAGAATTTGCGGAAAAAATTCATGAAATGTGTACATCATCAACAGAGGTCATGATTGTAACTGAGGATTCTAAACAAGCATATTTATTAAGTCAAGATCGTTTTGGAACTAAAACCTTTAAACATATGGGAACAGCGGAGGATTAACATGGAACTGCAACGAGGAATAATCGAGAAAAAAGTTATCACGAGTACAAAGAGAGATTTGAATGCATTTCGTCAGATGTTTCCTTTTAATACTCTTGTCTCAAAAATAAAAGTAGATGAAACTTTTAAAGAGAATTGGACAGGAGAGTTTGCTTCTTTCGCTCGTTTGATTAGTGGATACGAAGCTGAATACTCTGACAGAATTCAAACAAAAGACTTTGAACCGCTTTTAAATGAAATGTCTATCGATTCAAAAGATCAAGATGAATTCGTTTCTTTACTAAACGAATTATTACTTGCTGGAGAAACCAAACAACAACTTCAACATCCAAGCATGTTACTTCATTTAGAACGAGCTAGCTCTAAAAATCGTATTTTCAAAATTTCAGATTATCTTTATGATTTGTGTAAAAATCATGTTGCACTTCAAAATATGTTCAAAATAGATGAACAAAAAGATGTTCTACAAAACATTATGGAGGACTTTAAACCGCAACTTGATAAGAGAAAAAAAACATATTCTTCTTTTGATCATAAACTACCATGGATTAGCGAGTTGTTTGCCGACGATCTATTATTTTTAAGAAAACACCCGGACTTCTTTATAAAATATGCTGATTTGGTTACGTATTACTATACCTTCTTTTTATTAAGTCAAAATATTATCAAGCTTTCGTTGCATGAACATGCTGATTATCGAAAAGGTAGTGTAGAACAGCTCTATTTTACACTTGATTGGGAATCTACCGTTTCAAGCAGACGTGATGCCGTTCGAAAAGGCTTTAAATACCTACAGGAAATGTCCGGTAAGTTATTTAGTACACAACTTACCTTAGCCCAACTGAGTTGTAATACGAAAAACCCTGAACTAGAAATCATGATGGACTTTCCTACTATTAAGTCACTATTCGATGATCTCTCAAGCTCTGATCAAGACAAGTGGCTAAAAGAAGTCGATGCACAGTCTACTTCGCTTATTGAAAAATCTAAATTACAGCGTGACATTACACAAAGCCAGACATTCTCTGATGCTGTAAAACAATTAATTTCTGTTATGGAAGTTTCTTCTCCTGATGAAGCTCAAAAGCGATATGGTAGTGGCGTCACTGAAATTGCAAAAGTTCGTCTTGTAAAGCAACGTGGACGAAATGGTAATGTCTTTTCACTGAATCAAGAAATTTTAACTATGTTTCTTATAGTCATCGTTCGTTCTTCAAAAATGCGTCTTCAAGATGTTTATAAAGAACTTGAAGTAAGAGGAGTCTTTTTAGACCGTTACAGCCGTATTGAATTCGAACATACATTGGAAAAAATGAATTTACTCATCAAAATGAGTGATAGTGGGGAGGCTCAGTATGTCAAATCAATTTTATGATTATCTATCATTACACATTAATGATTATTTTATTCAACATCCACCTAGCTCGGGAGATAAATATTTTATTCGTTTCGATCATCAAGAAGAAGTTACACAGTTCCTTGCATCTATTCAAAATAAAATATCATCAGATTTTTTAAACCCTTTCGAATATACACATGAAGAGCAAACCGCTTTCAATTCTTACACTATTCGTTATGGCAATACAAAGTTAATACTAGCTGCTCAAACTTCTGATGTTACAGCCGACTATTTAGTATTACTACGAAACTTAGTAAGTCAGCAACAAGAAGGATGGCAAAATACAGCACTTTTGATGCTTCTTCCTCAGCAATTAGATAGTATCGAAGGTGGTAGCCGAAATTTGCAAAAACAAGGAATGCCGCTTCACGTGAAGTCGCTTATTCAATCGTTAAAAAAAGATGTGGAACAGAAACTCTTCAATGAATCTGATCAAGCGTTGATGTCTTTCTATCTATCACAATTTATAGAAGACCATGGTGATGCTGGAAATGTGAACTTTATGGACTTTGAGCCTATTCTTGATGTTTTAGCAAAAGGAAAAGTTTCCACAAATGATTATGAAAAGCTCGGTTTTTTTAAAGATGACTTGACTCAATACGTTGGAACAAAAAATATTGAGTTACGACTTAAAGAAAATCAAGAACTCTATCAAATTATTCAAGACTATCACATTTATAATATCGAAAAAGTGCTGGATAAAAAATTCACACCAGAAGGACAAAAAAAAGTAAAAGCTGACGATTGGAAAGAATTGAGCTATTCTCAAGTAAATTCATATGTTGAACAAACGAAGAAAAAATTCGAACTCATAGCGACTTCAGCTAAACAAAATAATAAAAAATTGTGTGTTTGGGAATTACCTAAAAGTACGACTGCTGCTGGTAAAAAACATCGTCACATTGTTGTTTTTAATCCAGAAGGACTGGATCAAATGACGCTCACTCTGGAATTCAATATTGATGGTGATCATAAAATGCCTAAAAATATTAAGTCTTCTGGTGCTCAAAGTAAGAACACTTCAGGACAAGCACGAGTTTCATTCGAACATAGTGGAAAAAAATTAAAAATTATTTTGAATGAATTAGAAAACCAACCGTTTCATTTACATGCTGAGTATCTACATGTTACTGGTCTAAAAAATAACTTTTATGTCACTGTTCTTCCTTTTGACGAAGAGGTACTTTCAAGTTATAAAGCCACCTATTCGAATGGCTGGACAGATGGTCGTCCATTCCTCTCCTTAGAAGACCCAGAAGGTGTAATTCGTATCGGAAATCCTAGCTTCTCACTTCCTGAAGAACATACGATTACAAATTCCAAAGAAACTATTAAAGTATTAAAAGAAACAAATGCTGTGTTTTCTTTTGATTCCGAATTGATGGATGGTGATCAACTATTACGAATCAACCTTCAAGTAGAGGATTTTACTCCTGTCGAGTTACTTATTTCTGATTTACCAAATAAACCTCATCCAATCACAGGTACCCGTCTTTGGCAATTGAAACGGGAAAAAACTTCTTCTGTTGTTGTTGATGGAAAACGCCTCATTATCGGAAATGAGCAATTTTATGACCATGCGGAGTATCGCTTATTTGTCGAGCGGGAAAAGCATTGGATGGAAGAAAACATGTTTTCTGGTGTCATTCAGAATGGTGAACTGTTCTCTAATGACGACTATGAGGTAGAAAACCTTTTACTACGCGAGGCATACAATCGGTTCATTAATTACTTTAAAGGGACCCAAGTTCCACCTTTTTATACACAAATCGATGAGGGTTATTTAAGTGTTGCGATTCCTTATCTAAATGCTTATCTAGAATTCGTACAAAACCTTGAAACAAACGACAAATTAATGGAAGATGGACTCGGTACAGATCGCTTAGGAACAATTTATTCAATCGATCAAAACCAGATTTTTTTAACACCTTTCCATCCATTGAATGTCGCATATCAAATTGAACTTTATAGACAGCTGCAGAATAGCCATGTCAATTATTCCATCATAAACCGTCTACGACCTGATGCTCTCTTACCACTATTAAGTTATCAACCCGACGGTCAAAATCAACAATGGTACAAACCAGAGAGTCAGAATGTTGCTCCAGAATGGATCGTATATAAACCGCTCGATGAACTTGCTATCGTAGATGCCGAAAAATTCCTCGACAAAGTTATACTCGATAAAATGAATCAGTTCATCAATCATTTTGATTTCCTTTTTAATACCGACACGAAAGCCTCTTTGAAGCTAAACATTATTGAAATTTCAAGTGGACGTCCTATTCTCAAAGGAATTGTTTCTTGGATGTTTAAACAAATCGAAAAGCATGGTGCTGATCGGCTAATTCCTGTAGAAGTTCGATTATATAACCATCATCACGAACCTGGACATAAAGATTTAGATGAGTTTTCACAGTACGACTTTTTCAATGACCTTGAGAATCAATTTGATGATTTACGTTCTTTGATGAAGAGAAGTAGCAATTATTTATTTGAAGATTTGATTCGGGTTGTACGATCTAACTTAAAATTTTATCGGTTCAATCAGAGTAATAACTTCGAATATGCACATATTAGTTTTTATAAGATGCGAGGAAAAGAAAACATTTATCCAGACCGCGCGGATAACATGAAGACTGGAATGGCTTTGGGTGGTCTTTATTCTACTTTATCAGCGACCATTAATAAGAGTTCCTATTTAAGCGGATTCGGAACCAAGTTATACCCAATAGAGTCTGATGAGATTCTCGCAAAAATTGCATATTCCGTTAATGAGTTTAATTTCAATATGCGCGATAGCGGAAACAATCCGTATACAAAAGGTACAGTCGCTGTTTCCTCGATGAAAGTTTTACCGGATGACACGTTTAATGAGATTTATGAACAGTCCCACTGGGTAACTTTTATTGAACCGACAGTAGATTTAGGTTATTTTCATGGAAATAAAAATACAGACCAAGACTTACTCGTCATCCACTACAGTGATCAGTACACCTCATCATTCCGCTATGATGCGATTACTGTTACGAATAAAGCTGGCCAATATCAATCAATCGTTAAAGAATTCTTTAAATCGAATCCGATGATTCATCATGAACCAACGGACCAACACATTGTTCAGGCAATCAAAGCCTTTAATACCATTAACGGTGAGTGGCTTCTTGAAATGATTCGACGTGGTATCGAAAGTCCTGATAAACGAAAACACTTCAGTCGAGAAAAATTTAGTATTCTTTCGGCGGTTCGCTATGCGCTTGCCCTATTTGATCACCCTGCAATCACATGGGTTCCTATATCCCTTGAAGAAGTACTTAGAGTTGCCGGTGCTGCTGGTTTTACGCGTGATAGTGTATTCTCAGCTAAATCATTGAATCGTTCTGGAACTCATTCTGATGATTTACTTTTAATCGGTCTCGAAGAAGCTTCAAATGGACTTAAATTGCACTTCTTCCCAATTGAAGTAAAGATTGGTATCAACGATGAGAGTGTAATCAAAAAAGCAATTGAACAAACGAAACACACAAAAGATCTTTTCCGTACTAATCTCTACAACCGAATCGAGGATACGTTTGAAAATGATTACTATCGCCTCTTTTTCGCTCAACTTTTCTTGACAAATGCTAAAAAAATTCATGAAAGTGAACTTTGGCCTGAGCGAACGAACTATGACTTCGAAAATAATCGTCAATCAGTCATCACATCTTTATTAAAAGGAGATTTTACAATTGATGATTCACTTGAGCCTTACCTTGGCGATGGAATTGTTCTATCCTTCAAACATGATGTTCCAAATGCATCTCTCATAAAGCGAGAAGACCATACATTAGTCCATTTGCCAGAAGCATTTGGAATTAGAGGAGTCCTTCAACCGATTCAGCAAATTAAAGAAAATATCGATAAAATTACAAGTGACATAAAAAAAGAAGACTTATTAGAGACTCTTTATATTCCTTAATAAAAAAATCAGCATCGGGTAACCCGATGCTGATTTTTTTATAAGTCCAAAAAGACATCTAATTCTTTTTCTGATTGATAAGGAGAAAGCGAGAAACGAATTGTTGAACGTAGCTGTTCCATCGAACAGCCAATCTCTTGAAGTACGTGACTTGGTTTGCTTGAACTACATGCAGATCCAGTTGAAACTGCCATTACTGGTGCAAGTTCCTTACAAAGTACTTCGTTGTTCAATCCCTTGAATTGAACACTTAAAATTCCTGGGATTTTATTTTGCTTATCATTGTTGAAGTGAATGACATCTCCAAATTGTTGCATCAATAACTTACTGAGTCTATCTTCAAGCTTAACTAACTGCTCAATGTGTTCATCCAATTTCGTATGAGCTATTTCAGCTGCCTTACCCATTCCTACAATCAGTGGAACCGCATGTGTTCCACTACGATAACCGTTTTCCTGTGCCCCTCCATGTAAGAGAGGTGTTACCTTCAAGGACAATCCCATGTCGTCTTTTCGAACAATTGCTGCACCAATTCCTTTAGGTCCATAAAACTTGTGAGCTGATGCCGACAAAAATTGAACATATGGTAGCTTCTCTAAATCAACGTTAACCTTTCCAATTACTTGAGTCGCATCTGTATGAAAAAAAGAACCATATAGATTAGCAAGTTCAGATGCTTCTTTAATCGGATTTAATGAACCTAATTCATTATTACCCCATAAAAGTGTTACGAGTACAGTAGGTTTTTCTAACAGAGCTCGTTCTAAATCTTTTAAATCAATTCTTCCAAATGAATCTACTGAAAGATATACGACATCGAATCCTTGAGTTTCCAGATACTGAAGTGTTTCTAACACAGACGGATGTTCTGCAACACTGGAAATAATTTGATTGCCACGACTCGAATGTGCCGTAGCAATTCCTTTCAACAAAAAGTTATTACTTTCAGTTGCGCCACTTGTAAAAATCACTTCATCTGCTTTGACATTAACCAATTCCGCTACAGACTGTCTTGCTTGATTTACTGCTATTTTTGCATCAACAGCTTGAGAGTAGTATTTACTAGATGGGTTACCAAATACATCCGTCCAATAAGGTAGCATTGCATCCACTACTTCTTGGTGTGTTGGTGTTGTCGCACTGTTATCTAAATACAGCATGCCATTCCCCTTCTCTATTCAGTCTCTAAAATCTTCATCCAAAATTTTTGAGCATTTCCTGAATATTGATAAATTTTAAATAGTTCACTTGCTCCACGATCAATGTGCGCATTAAAGAGATCTGGAAAATATTTTTCTTCTTCAATCGCTTGGTTTGCGTGTTGTAGAATCATAGCCTTGTATGAAAAGTCATGTTCCCCAGTCAGTGTGGCTCTTGAGATTTCAAAATTAGAAATTTCATTAGTGTTCACTTTTGGGACTTGTTCATTTTTTAATGAGAATGCAACTGCTATTCTTGCTAATACATTAGGAGTGATATTTGTACTCGCTTGTAATTGTTGGAATATTTCTAATGTAGGCTTCGATAATTTTAAACGATGATTCATGATATTTTCTCCGTTTCATTAAAGCGGAAGTAACTCGGTACTACCTTGATTGAACGATCTGCTGTATCAAAGTTCAAACTATACTCTTTATTTATTACAGGCTTAAGCAATTTATAGTTTGCTTCAGTAACTTCAGAATCCGTTGATAGAATCAATACCTGTTCGCCAAAAGCAGGAATAAGTTCCGTCAATAGATTCTCACGGTGCTCTACATCTAAACGTCCCAAAAGTGTATCAAAAATAAACGGTAGTTTATTTCCAGATACATCGAATACGGCCCAGACAAGAGACATGAGTAATAATTGTTTTTCTCCTGCCGAAAGTGTAGATTGTGGAATTCGTTTTTGATCTTCAGCGTATAAAGTAACCTCATACGTACTTGAATTAATTACAAGGCGGTGGAGATATCCTCTTTTCCGGAAGAGACGATTAATCATTTTTAATGCCTGTTTTTCAATTAATTGAATCCCTTTTTGTTGCTGCTGATTTTGAAATTCTAAAAGAAGTGCTCGCATCGCTGTAGCATTATGCATAACACTACTAGACTGATTAGCTTCTCTATCAATTTCTTCACTCATTTGATTATATTCTTCTTGTAATTTGAGACGCTCCTCTTGTACAACACTCCACTGTTTAGTCGTTACTTTCAGTTCATGATTCTTTTCAGCATATTGCTCTTGTAACTGTTCAAGTGCAGATAACATATCCATAAAATCTTCAACGCTATCACTTTGAACCGTAAGCTTTTGTTTAATTAATTTAATTTCTTCATCCATGTTTTGTTGATCACTTATTTTTTTTCTGTAATAAGAAAAATCAATATTTTTAATTCCTTCAAACAAAGATTCGATTTGAGATTTTTCACCAAAAGATGCACGATGAATAATTGATTGGCTCTTCGGTTGAATTGCAGTTAGAGACTCACGAAGTGCTTCTTCTAACCGCTTAGAATTAGTTGAAGTACGTTCTGATAATTCACTAGCTAGTTCTTCAAGCATTTCTCTTTTTACATCATCAATACTTTCAATCAATTTCTCTTCTTTTAATTGCTCTCTTACCGTTGCAATTAAATCGCGGTTCATGAGAAAAGGTAAGTCCCCATTTATGAGTTCTTGAACACTCGCTTTGTTCTCTTTTTTCTTACGTTCTAACTCATTCAATTCATTTTTTAATTGATCTTCTTCTTCTTTTAAAAGACCACCAAATGATTTAAGCTCACTTTTCTGTGCATTCACAGTTAAAGTAATTTCTTCTACATTGTTAGATAAATCATCATATCGTTTTTGCAATCTATGATCTTCTTGAATTATGTCGTTTAAAGCTGATTTTAAGTTTTCAAACTTGCTTTGCTTATTTATATCAACGGTATTTTTAGTTTCGTCACTGATGACACGATTAATCGTGTCTTGTAATAAAAACGGGACTTCTAATTTCAATGCGCTTTTAATAAGCCGTTCTAAGTGATTCGATAACTCGTCTTGCTGAATGATTCGGTTAATCTCTTCCCCATCAAATAGGCAAACATCATATAAATATGGCGGAAGTGATTCACAAAAACGATTGAAAATCAAATCTCGTTTCTCTTCGCTCACCGGAAGACTTGAACCATCTTTATAGATTGAAAAAAACTCTTTTCCACCTGTTTCAGTGAAGTTCCATTCTCTCACAAAACGAATTTCTTCCCTTACAGAAGACTCTACTTGTTCAAAAGTTAAATCAATTTTGAACCAAGGTATCGATATTTTTAACCCCTCTATTTTTTCTAGCTCATCATGATTCATTAATCCTTTAATTCGCTTAAAATATGTTGATGAAGCAGTCTTCATGTCGTAAGCGAGTGGTCCAAATAGTCCTAACTTCATTGCAGATAAAAATGTCGTTTTCCCTGCACCATTTTTCCCACCAATCAATGTCACATTCTGCTTACTACGTTTACTTGAAAAATCAAAAGTTTGCTGTTTATACGCACCAATATTCTTAAGCGTCAATGACTTTAGTTTCATGTTCTGTCTCTCCTTCATGATACAACTGAAGGTAATCCTGCTTGAGCAAAGATGTCACTTCTTTTTGGAATCCACGTTTTACTTTAAGGCTCACGTACTCATTTCCCACATGGAACAATTTTTTTACAGTGTTTAAATCGAGTTGATGTTTTTGAACTAGTAATTCTAAATCTGACATTTGATCTGCAGTCATCAATGGTCGATCATCGTGTTCCCAATCTAGTTCTGTACCGAATACTTCCATATAAATTTGTGGAAGTGAATCATTCCAATCTCCTTCACGCAACCACATTCTTCTAATCATCCGAAGCTCTTCTTCTTGAATCAGTGGAATATCATGTGTTGTTGGTGCATTTAAGTCGCGTTGTACTTCTAATAATTCTTTTAATAACATTTGTCGTGCTTCGAGCGTAAACGGTCCTAAACCTAATTGTGAATACGTAACAGTTCCCTCATGGTCAGTTTGACGAATGAAAAAGTCCCGATGTTTCTCTGGGCGACTCAAATCGATTTGATTGTTTACAATGTATGAATTCAAGTTATACTCATCTACAACTTCAGCTGTCTCTACTTCATTTGCTTCTACGTATTCTGTAGAGTAAAGTTTTGCCTGTCTGCCACCTTTTTTCTTAATCGAAAGGTATGTGATTCCGTCTTTTTCGTAATCTTCAACGCCAATTAAATAAAATTTACCATTCATTCGACGGTGCATTCTCAAGTTTCGATCATCACGTACATGTACTAAGCGATTTCTATACTTTAATAAAGGTGTCATCCACTCTTCACCACTATTGATGAATCCAGTTAACGATTTATCTTCAGACACTACTGGGCATACCCAACATCCGAAACGACTGTTACCACATGAACCAGCGCTTTCTTTAATGGATTGGTCGACTACTAGCGGACACTCACCACTAGAGTTTAAATACATTTCTTGTAATTTCGCATTATCTTCTCCCCATGGTGAAGGATTTGATAAAAGATATCCCCATACATCATCTAATCCAAATTCTTTTATAGGTGCAAAAACAAAAGCATTGTTCAAAGTCGTATGTTTCAATAATTCTGTACCTTGGATTTCATGCTCTTTGATTGAGTTCCCCCGACTCTGACTTTCTTTAGAGCGGACACCTAAAACCATAATCACTTCGCCAAACCGGTTCACTTTATCTTTGATGAAGCGATCTGCCGGATCAATTTTCAGTCGATCCGTACACCATCTGAATGTTTGGTTAGGTGTTGGATAGCCTCGACCAATAATATTTGACCAGAATGTTTTCTCTGTTAATGGCTTTACTTTTTGTGTTTCTAACGGTAAACCTACTCTTAATGCAGTATCTTGCATTCGTTGTAACGAACCATTGATCATCGCTGCGACCAAAGGATTTTCCACCATTGTATCTGATGAAATGACATAGATTTTTTTATGCCACTGTTCGGGAGTCATTTCTAACAACGCCTCAAATATAAGCTGAACTGTTAAGGTAGAATCTTTTCCACCACTGTATCCAATTACCCATGGTCGCTCATCTTGTGCGTATACACGTTTAATCAATTCTTTAGATTGTTTTGCTAAAGGATTGTCTTCTTTCTTTGCTAGTTGATTACTAATAATCCCCATTTAACTTAACTTCCTCTCTACAGAAAACTCCTGCTCCATCGACATTTCTTTATCATTTAATTCAATATTTAATAGCTGTTTAATACGTATAGATGTCAGTGCAATCGTTCGACGATTCTTAATTATTCTTCCAGAGTCATCATAAGCTCGACCCTTCCAATCCTTCTCATTATTTCGACTCCAATCAATACGTGAAAGTTCTTTAATACCTAGTAACCACGAATCCGGTCTTTGAGCAATCAATGTTCTTCCTACTTCTGCTACTGCTTCAATGAATAATCCTTGTGCAGTTATCGACTGTAATCTTAATGTTCTAGGCGAAATATTTCTTTTGAGAACTTCTTCCCATTCCGGAATGGTCTCACAAAGTGTGCTCCAAAACAAATTAATCACCTCAACATCTTCTTCAGTGATTGGTTCTCCTTTAGATTTTTCGATTAACCTTAAATTGGCGTTATATACATGGTTGATTGAAAGAAGCTTAGGTGAATTTTTTGAAAGCGACGTTCTTTCTTTTTCGGTATATCGAGCTAGTAGTGGTATTTCACTTAGCAAGTTTTTCGTGACCATAGATAATTGATCGCGATGGTCATACAAAATGCCAATTGATGAGGTCGTATTAACAGCATGACGGTTCAAATCCGAGAAAATTTGTTGCGATCGCTTCAAGCCAGCGTCTTGAAAGAAAACAACAGATATCGTCTCATTTCCAAGCTCAGGTGCAAGTTTCAAGGCTTCTTCAATCGCTGCTCTACGATGCTGACCGTCATTTATCAAGAACCGCGACTCTAGAGATATAGAAAGCTGTCCTAAATTTTGATAGTTAGGATGATCATTAAATGGTTCGAAATTCATTTCACCATCAACTGATGCAGTTAAAGAGGAGAAGACATAATCTTCAGGATGATGTACGATATACTCTGTTATTTCTGGAATACGTCCCTTGTTAATAATTCGCTGAGCACGATACTCAACTGGAACTTCTTCTTCATCAAATAAAAAAATTTTAGGAATAAGTTTTAAAGGGCACATCACTACAAAGTATTCTTTATTCGCCTGATATCCTTTTAAAGCCGGAAAATTATAATTAAATGTAGCATTCATGTCGTATATAATCCCCTCTCATTACGTACGTAACTTTGTAATAAGTATAAAAAAATAAAGACTAATATTCAAGTGAATACAGCCTTTATTTGGATTTTATTCATTTAATATTTAATTTAAATTCTTTTAGCTAAGAATTTTGATTTTAAATTCCTCTAAATCACCACTATTATGATGGTCTTCCCATATTTGATACAACGATGAAATTCCATACTCTATGAATGTTCTCATATATTTTTTGATTTCAGAGTCCGTTAAAGAACGCTTGGCTTCATTAATGATTAAATGTTTAAAAATCATGAAATCATCACCTGAAATTATAGATCCCATCTCCCAGTCACTCGTCTCGCAACCAGAAGGGAGTTTTTCATACAACCCTTTACTATTAGCAATTCCAGTAGAGAGTCCTAACTTTATAACAAACGGTCGAATTTCTTTTGAAGCATCATCGAAAGAGTCAGCGAACTCACCCATCAAATCATCTATTCTTGCCTTAGTTAACTTAGAAAGTTTTATGCCCTTAGAATCCATTACGATACCCCCTTCGCAAACTCGAAGTATCCTTCACGAATTACTGTATACTTCTCTTCTTCGTTATAATCTAACATCAGTTGTTTTGCAGTATTCTGCTCCATCAATTCCATGTACTCTTTTGTAATTTCTGTATCCGTTGATAGAATAACTACTTGCTTACTTAATTTTCTATAAAAATGTGTGATCAAATTATTGCGATGATGACTATCTAGTCGTCCCAATGGTGTATCAATCACTACGGGTAAGTCTAAATCAGATGCTTTTGTCATTGCCCATATGAATGCTGAAGATATAATTTGTTTCTCACCAGCTGAACGTTCTTCGATAGGAATTTCCGTCCCGACTTCGTTTTTTATTCTGATGCACATGCTTTGTTCATCAAAATATGCATTACCGAATTCATTTTGCTTTCTAAATAAGGCAGATAACATCTCTTTAAATTCGAAACTAATCAAAGCAACCTTCCAATTTAATACTTGCTCTGTGTAATGATTAACAGCCTTTTGAACTTTCTTTGAAAAATCATATTTTTGTTGTAGATCAGCGTCTACTTCTGCTGTTTCACCCAAACGTCTTAATTCATTCAGAAGTTTTGTAAGTTCTTCTTTAATTTGGTTAACTTTATTCCTTCTAACTCGCCGAGTTTTTTCTTTGTCTCCCACATCCCGATTTAAAACCTCGATTTCGCGTTCGATCTCAGAAACATCAATCGCTGAAGGCGCTAAACTCACTCGTCTATTAAGGTTTTTTAACTCATTTTCATATTTAGAAATATTACGAATCGAAGCTTTAATTTGATCGGATTTAGCATTTGAAGCTAAGCTAGATAACATGCGCTTTGTATCATTCGTAACATCATGAAGAATTTCAATTTCTTCTACTTTTGAGATCTTATGATCTTCCATCCAAATCGTCTTACCTAATTCCTGAATTTGAATTAGTTGTTGATCAGTTAATGCCGGTGTTAATGGTTTGGATAATAACTGCTTCATGAATTCGTCATAAGGCTTTAATGCTGCTGTAGAGCGAATTAACTTCTCTTGCGAAAGCTGCTCTTCCTTCATTCGATTAGAGAGTAACTCTATTTTATTTTTTAAAATCGTCGGAATAATATTTTTCTTATATAAAATATTTAAGTTGTTTTTTTCATTCTTTAATCGTTCCTCTAATTGACTAACCTCTTTCACAATTACATCACGTGTGTCTCTGTTCTTCATCAAAGTATCGTTTTTTTGTTTACGTAGGTCCGTTAATTTTTTATTACGCCCATCTAAATAAGTATCTACTCGGCTTAACTTTCCCTCCGCTTCTCTTAACTCTTCTTTAAGAGTTTGAATAACTTTATTAATGCGACTTACTTTTGCTGAATCTGTCATTCTAGCAAGTGATTTTTCATAATCTTTTACTATCGAATCGATATCACTTTTAAGATTGTCATAGAACATCAAACCAATCATTCTGTTAATAGCATCTTTAAATTTCGTTGAATTTCTAGAGGCTACAAGTGTACTAATCTCTTCTCCATCAAATATAAAGTAAGGTGATGATTCTAAAGGAAGCCATCCATCAATCAGTCGGTTAAAAGTATCCAAATTTTGATTCGTAATAATATTTTTGCTAATTGGTCTTACTGAACCATTCCTTTTTTTCTCCAAGGTTCTTGTTTCACTAATCATTCTTTTAGCATGATCATATTGCCATGTTAATCTTATTGTGTGGGTATAATTATCATCTACTGAAAGGGTCAACTCCGCACTCGATTCGCGCCCTCCTTCAGAAAAGAAGCGATTGTTAATCGTATTTGCAAATTGTTCTTTGTATTCAATATCTGTCATATTTCGTTTTCCATACAATAAAACACGTAATGCTTTTAAAATAGTAGTTTTACCAGCACCATTCATTCCGCCTACTAGGATGATATTTTCTTCTGAATGCGTAGGCATCTTAAAATTTAACTTTTGTTTCCCATAATAAGTTTTATAGTTATTTAATTTTAACTCAATAAAATCAACAGCCTGTACCTGCAGCTTTAGAGCTGAGTCATCTGCTAAGATTTTTTTTCTTTAGAATACAAAACAATTTCTTCTCTTATTCGCTTTCTTCTTTTTGCATCTGTACCCTTTTCAGAGTAATGATCAATTTTTGCACTTTGTAATATTTTATACAAAGTGTTCGGAAAAATATTGTTATTAAGTGCCGCCTCTTTTAAAATATCGACTTCTGTTTTACTTCTCAGAGAATCGTCATACATATTTATTAACCTCCGTTATTCTCATGAAGAACTGAAACACTTTTAAAATAATCATGTTATATTTAAAGTTCTATAAATTAACTTTATCATTTGTTTCTATTTGTTAATAGATACCTTGTATTTTTTTTGAAAAGGTATAAGTTTGAATTTAAAATTTTATTTTATCAAATTTAATGGGAATACTTTTATAAAAAATCTATACTTAGATAAAAAGGGGACTTATGTTAATGAAGACACTTAAAAAAATCAACACAGACCAGGCACCTGCTGCCATCGGTCCCTATTCCCAAGGTTTCATCGCCAACGGTACGTTCTATGCCTCCGGTCAGATTCCGATTGACCCAGCGACCGGTGAACTCGTTGCCGGCGGGATTGCCGAACAGACGGAGCAGGTCATGAAAAATGTCGATGCGATCTTAAAAGAAGCCGGCCTGACGCCGGACCGTGTCGTCAAGACGACGTGTTACTTAACGAGCATGGAGCACTTCGCGGCCTTCAATAAAGTTTATGCCGCGTACTTCGAACCGAATCACCATTTCCCGGCCCGCTCTTGTATTGCCGTTAAAGAATTACCAAAAGGTGCTTTGGTCGAAGTTGAGATTTTAGGATTAGTATGATTTAAAGCCATCCTCTTCATTCGAGGGTGGTTTATATTTGTTCACCAACTCTTGTTTTATTCTAGATACGTACTTGTCTAATTTTTTTATTTCTTAAAATGGTAAATTAATGGATTGTATGCTAATATATTTTCAAAGGTATTGTTTTTCAAATATGGTATTTTATATCTATAGTAAAATTCCAATAAGAAAAATTAGTGTTGATTACATACGAGTTTCTCTGAAACTCAAGAAAAGGAAGGTATTTATAGAATGAAAAAGTTTTTCAAGCTCGTCATTGGTTTTATTATCGCATTGGTCATCTTAATCATCGCCATGGTCGCGTGCACATCATTTTTTGCAAATGAAGTTGACAAAGAATTGAAGAAAAGTGATTCTGTTTCATCGGTCGATAGTAAGGATGATTCAAAGGAATCCGCTAAAGATGAATCTCCAAAAGAATTTAAATTAGGAGATACAGTAAAAGTCGGCGATATCCAATTAACTATTTCTCAAGCTCAAAATCAATCGCCTGATCAATATAGTGAAACTAAAAATAACAATGTTGTTGTATTTGATATTACTGCTGTGAACAAAGGTACTGACTCAGCCTATATAGATAACACAGAATTTGACCTCTATATCAATGACGAAAAAGTTGAATCTTATTATGGTAGTGATGAAATGGCAATTAGTGATGATCTAAACAAAGGAAAAACACTCAAAGGCAAGATTTTCTTTGATGCTCCAAAAGGACAGCAATTAGAACTTATTTACAAACCATCGTTCTCTTGGAATGATAACGAAGTCGTTTTCACAGGTAAAAACTAAGTTATCATTTGATGTCATCTGTCTATCATGGCAGATGACATTTTTTATTTTGGTAATTCTTTTTATTCTTTCAGCAGTTAATGGTTCGAAGTATCCATCCCAACTAAATTTGTCTAGCCAACGTCGATCTAATCGTTTAGATTTTTTTCATGATGAAAGAAAATTTTAAAATGGAGGCCTTTCCCATGACCAATCAACATCTCTTCTTATTCGGCGGTGGTCCACCGTTTACGGAAGGACTCGCCCGTCGTTTCGCGAGCGTTTGTGCATCGGCCGGTCCCATCGCTTTACTGTACGTTCCGCGTGAAGGTACGTCATGGATGTCTTACGCCCCCGTCTTGACCGGTCCGCTCGAAACGCATGGGAAGACGGACTTTTTCCACTTTCCGCTCTCCGGGCATCCGACTGCTGCTCAGCTTGCGACGCTGAAACAAAGCGCCGGGATCATCATCGCCGGTGGTGAAACGGAGCGGTATCAACAGTTCATCGTTCACACACCAATCGGCGCCGTCATCCAAGAACGGTATCAGTCTGGTGTCCCGGTCGCCGGTTTTTCTGCCGGGGCATTACTCGCACCGGACGAGTGCCGGATTCCGGCGATTGATCAGTGGGACGGCCGGGACTTAGTCCTTGAAGGACTCGGCCTCTTACCGGACGCCGTCCTCTCCGTCCATTACGATACTTGGGATGAAGCCGCGAATTTACAACAGGCATTTATTACGACCGGAAGCCTATACGGTTACGGTTTACCGGAACGGACAGGGATTTACCTTAACAACAATCAACTCGTACGACAGGAAGGCCCCCTGCCTGTCGTGCTCAAGCGAACGGAGGAACACATATGCCAACCATCATCACCGCCGTCAAAGGCATCATCCGGCAAGATCACCGAATCCTGATCGTCCAGCGTGCCGCTGCCGACTCGGGTGGCGGGACCTGGGAATGTCCGGGCGGGAAGATTGATTTCGGGGAGCAACCGGAAGCGAGTCTGATCCGTGAAGTCCGGGAGGAAACGGGACTCTCAGTCACGGTCGACCGGATTGCGTATGCCTCCAGTTTCCTGACCCATCCCGATCGTCAAGTCATCTTACTCGTCTATTTCTGTACGGCGGAAACCGATGCTGTCAGCTTATCCGACGAACACGACGCCTATCTTTGGGCTGACGAAGCAATGATTCGGAAACAGATTGCACCGAACATCTTAACGGACTTTGAGCGGTATCAGATATTTCCTCAGCTCGTCTCGACTTGAAAACACGTCACGTGAAGTGGCGTGTTTTTTTGTTGTCCTGCCCACCAGGACAGATCGTCTTTTTCCTGAAATGCAACTTCCTTGATTGCATCACGTCACAATGTTGACGTCGTCATTCCTTAAGTAAATTTACATATTTGTTTAATCGCACCCAAATATATATTAAGATTGTTATATATTGAAAATCAGCTTAGCGCCAGCTTCAGGGATGTTGAGAAAACAGACGGGTGTGCTTAAGTGAAAGGAGTGCGGCATGAAAAAACGAATGTACCTTGCATTACCGCTAGCGGCCCTGTTACTGACGGGATGTGCGAGCGACGAGGAGACAGTTTCTTCGACAGACACGAAGACGGAGGAACGTGCTCCAAAAGAAGAGACGCCGCAGACGAGCGACGTCAAAAAACCGACAGCGGACATCGTTAAAGAAGACGCGAAACAGGAGACGCCTCCTGCAGAGCCGGTTGCGAAAGAGACGACCGAAAAAAAATCAGATACGACAACGGATCAAAAAGAAACAGAAGACAAGCCCTCGGTCACGGCGTCCAGCAATGATCCGTTCACCGGATACAAACAGATTCAAGTCGATGGCGGCGACCAGTCCGGCTCGCGTCAGGCGAACGTCGTCGTCGATATCGGGTTCGGGGACCGCGAGTACTGGGCATTTACGAACAAGCATGGACAACTCGTCAAAGTCATCGCCAAAAAGATCACCTTACAAAATGATAAAACGGAAGACGTGACGTCAGCCGGTCGCTACTATCATGATGAAGCGAAGGTCCCGGGTGTCGAACACCGTGATCTTGATGAAGGACATGTCATCGCCGATTCGCTTGGCGGTGTCTCGAACGCCTACAACATCACGCCGCAGGACAGTACGCTCAATCGCCACGGCGATCAAGCGTACATGGAAGATAATATCCGTAAAGCCGGTGGTGCGACGAATTTCGAAGCGATCATCCGCTATGAAACGACGAAAACGCAAATTCCTTCGAGTTATCAGTACACGTACACAATCAAAGGCAACGTCATCGTCGACAAGTTCGATAACGTCAACCCGGATGGTGTCAACGCGTCGCTCGGTCTGACCGAGAGTCCGGAAAGTAAACCGAAGGCTGAACCAAAGGCAGCGCCAAAAGCAACACCAAAAGCTGAACCGAAGGCGAAAACGCCTGCCGCTTCGACACCAAGCACGACGCCGGAAACGGGCGGTGACGTCTCAAGCGTCGATGCGAACGGAAACGGACAAGTCACGATCCAGGAAGCGAAGGATGCCGGTTTCAGCATGCCGATCCGGAGTGACCACTGGCTCTATCCGTACATGCGGGACAACGATCACGACGGCATGGTCGGTGAATGACAACACGAAAAAGGCAGGCTCCGCGGAGCTGCCTTTTTTTAATTATGTGTCACATCATAACCGACGACTTTGTTGCGCCCCGTCTGTTTTGCCTGATACAGCGCCTGATCGGCTTTTTGGACGACTTCGAACGCCGTCTTGGCTTGATCGGACGATGCGACACCCATCGAAAGCGTGACATGGAAAGCCGGATACGGTTTGAAGATGAAGTGTTGATCGGCGCACGCCGTCCGGATCCGTTCCCCGAGTCGCTCCGCTTCACGGTGCGAGATATCCGGCAGGACGACGACGAATTCCTCGCCGCCATACCGGGTGACGAGTCCCGTTTCCGGACAAAACGTCGTCAACAGATGACTGAGTTGCCGTAAGACGACATCCCCGCCATCATGTCCGTATTCGTCATTGACCGACTTGAAGAAGTCGATATCGACAATCAGGACCGAGAAGGCATACCCGTGTTTGTCATAGTCGGCCAATGTCTCATCGAGTTTCCGCCGATTGGCGAGATTCGTCAGACTGTCCGTCAAGGCAAGCTCCTGCTGGGCTTGGACGAACTGGAAATGTTTCCGTAACTCCTGCAGGAAACGAAACGTCACGTACCCTCCGAGAAGATTGAAGATGATGTAGACGAATGACATCTCGAAAAACCGAATGAACGTATCCGTCAACAAGTACAGGGCCGGTAAGCTGTAGCCGATTCCGATGCTCAGTAGGACAAGGTAGTCTTTGAACGTCTGGGCAGCAAAGCGACGGTAAATACTTGCCGTGACGAGTAAAGCAAGACAAATCAGCGTCGCGAGAATCAAACCTTGGTAGACACCGGGTGGCGTGACGAGAAAGCGGGCCCCGATGACGGCGACCGTCGTCAATGCGCCACTGATCCAGCCGCCGTAATAATACGCCGTGACGAGCGCGACGAGTCGTAAGTCAATCTTTGCCCCGTCGTAGGAGATACTGTTTAAGACGAGCAGTGCACCGATCACGCTTGCAATCAATCCGACGGCAAGCCGGATCCGGATTGAGGAGTGCGGTGAAATGCGTTTGATGTTGCGCATCGGTAAGAAAGCGAACAGCAGGGACGTAATCAAAAGGGAAAAGTTTAATAGAAACTGGTTGAATTGACTCAACACGACGATCGACATCCCTTCAAAAAATAGCTTTTTCTGTCTATATCTTCTTTATCGTCTTACCGGCACCCTTTTTCTAGCCGTTTTGCAGGTTTTCCATTTTCTTAAAGGGGAATCATTATGACAGATGCATCTGTTAATTCGTAAAAGGGGGAACTACCTGTGGACATGAACGAAGAAAAACGAAAAAGTAAAATGCCTTTCTTCATCGGGCTCGTCATCGTCATCTTTTTAATCGTCGCCGCTGCGTTAATCATCTACGTCACGTCTGAACCGAAAGAGGAAACGCAACAGCTCCTCCAACTGACGGTGAGCCAAATCACGCCGTACTTACCACTTGCCGGCTAACGACACCTTACTTTTTTTCAACCAAAAGGGCAGACCGATTTTCTTCGGACTGCCCTTTCCTTCTGCCTACATGACATACCGCGCCTCTTTCTTATCGATGATATTGCGGACCCGGTTTTCAGTCACCCCGTACACGAGCGCAAGCTTTCGAATCGACGCTTCGCCCGTCCGGTAGCGCCGCCGGATCTCCCGAATCTGCCACGCCGACAATTCGACATGGTCCGTCAACAGCAGATCGAATTCAGCGAGTAAGGAAGCATAGGCTTGGCTTGGCGAAGGCTTGACGGACAGAT
Source organism: Exiguobacterium sp. s127 (assembly GCF_018618695.1). Taxonomy (NCBI): domain Bacteria; kingdom Bacillati; phylum Bacillota; class Bacilli; order Caryophanales; genus Exiguobacterium; species Exiguobacterium sp. s127. Next base: position 156,667 of record NZ_JACSMO010000006.1, read on the forward strand.
TATCAATCTGGTCATTCAAGCGGTCACCGTCCGCCCGCACGAGACGTTCCTGGCAGGCAGTCGGGTCAAGAAACGCCCGGGCGACGAGTTCACCGACGTAAAACCGTTCACCACGCCCCTGCTGATACAGCGTCACTTTCCGATAGCCGTCCTGATTGATTCGCGGACGCAGGACGACACCCGTGCGCCGCTGTTTGACGCCACGGCTTGTCTCGACAATCCGGTCGAGCGAACGGACATTTCCCGACGTCGACACTTGATAACTCCCTTCATATCCTTGTACCATCTTCCAATGTTCCATCTGCCCGAACACCCTCCATTCGTTGTGACACGCCATCCGTTGTTATCTCCATTATATCATTTTACGAACAAACGTTCTAACTCCAACATGCTGAACCGGTATGGTAATCTAACAAAAAAAGGAAACGGGGTCTTTTGATGAAATTCGTTTTATTGCTCGGTCCGCAGGCGGTCGGAAAAATGACGATCGGTCAGGAACTCGAACGGTTGACCGGGATGAAGTTGTTTCATAACCACCAGACAATCGATTTGCTGTTGCCCTATTTCGACTTTACAAAGCCCGCCCATCACAGGCTGAAGGACTTGATCCGCCGGGAGATGTTCAAGGAGATGGCGGTCAGTGATCTCGAAGGTGTCCTCTTCACGTTCCTCTGCCTGTTCGGGGTCGAGGGCGGGGGAATCGAATTCATCGAGGAGACGGTCGCGTTGTTTGAAGAGGCGGGTTCCGACGTCTATATCGTCGAACTCGAAGCATCCGTCGCGACTCGTCTCACGCGGAATACGACGGAAAACCGCCTCACCCATAAGTTTACGAAACGGGATCTCGCCGCTTCCGAAAACGACTTGCTCGAGACGGCAGACGGCTACCGGACGTCCTCCCTGCCAGGAGAACTGCCGTACCCGAACTACTTCCGCCTGGATACGGAAGGACGCTCTGCCGCTGCAAGTGCCGAAGCAATCTGTGCCCGCTTCGGCTGGTCTTACACACCCGTCAGGTAACGTCATGAAAGGGGAATGCCGCTTGAAGTCGCACCGGAACGAATACCACTCTCTGATCCTGACTTTCATCCTCTTGATTGTCAGCATCCTGCTGTTCTTCGGGCTGAACGGACGGACGTTCCCGAATATGAGCCTTTGGGTCCCGATCAGTCTGTATTCGCTCGTCGGCGTCGGCTATGTGATGTCACTCCTGATTGCGCTCCGGTTGAAAAACACTGTCATCAAGACCTTCAGCCTGCTTGCCACTCTGATGCTGTTGCTCCCGCTCGTGATTTGGGTTTATCTCCTGCTGCTCGCGAACGGCATCTCGGAACCTTAAAAAAAGAGGACAAGCCGTTCGCAGTCTGCGACGCGGATTGTCCTCTTTTTCGTTTAGTGCGTCAAGGCTAACGAAAATCCGTCATCCGTTCTCTCAAATCCACTCTTCTCCCAAACGACGGCTTCCCCGCCTCTGCCCGTCACGGACGGTAACAATAATGTCCGTGCCAGATACGCCGTGATGACCCTCAAGGCTTCTTCAACGTAGCCGGCGGCGTCAGACGGATCGATTGCGTCATAGCTGAGTTGCTGACCGGCTAACTGCATCGTCGCAACCTGTTGGTGCTCGTCCCGCAGCTCCAATGTCCAAACACAGCCGTCTGTCGTATCCACCGCTTCGATGTGTAAGCGGGACGTCGTAAAGTCAGGATGGCGTCCGTTCATCTTCATTCCTCCCCTGTCACGTCAAACGTTGCCGTTGCGTAAGCTTGCCCATTAATCAAGATGGTCACACGATGCGTCCCCGGATAGTGGACACGTGTCGTCAAGTTACGAAACGATTGCCTCTTCGTGAATGTCTCCCGCTCACGGACGAGCCGTTCACTGATTCGGAAGACCTTCCGACTCGTTTTCCGCTTTTTGAAATAGTCAATCGCATATTCAATCCGCAGGACTTGCGGTTCCGTCGTCGCGAGGCTAAACGTAAATGACAGCTCGCCCCCGATCGGCAGCGACGGTGTCACCGTCAAATCATCGACCGTGACCGTGCCGCGTGTCACGAGACCAAATGCCTTTAGGACGTCAGGGTGTCCTTGTTTCAGCAACGTCCGCGAAGCATGACGTAACACCCAGTCCGTCTGCGGATTGTTTCCGAGCTGATCGAGTCGTTCAATCACAAGTTCCGGGTGCGTCTTCGTGATGTCGTTCAAGTGATTGGCGACACTCTTGCGGACGTAAAGTGAGTCGTCGGTCAGCAACCGGTCGAGCAGCGGCAGGACGGGACGCGGATCGGCAATCAACGCCGGGATGGCCTGTCCCCATGGTAGGCGTGGTCGTGTCCCTTCCGATGCCAGGCGCCGGACATGTTCATCGTCCGACGTGCTCCAGAGCAGTGCCTGTTGTAAGTACCGGTCTTGGTCGCTCAGTAAAAATCGCCGGACAGCGAACTCCGCTGTCGAATACGGCGTCAGCCGTTCGAGTGCCAGCAACGACCGGTCCCAGTCGTCGCCGTAGAGCTCGATATAGTCGGGAAACACGATCCCGGCGAGTCCCGTGAACTCCGGGGCAAGCCGTTCGAGTGTTGTCGCCGCCCCATCAAATTCACGTGGCACATACGATCCAAGCGACGTCGAAATTCGGCGGACCCGTTGTTTGAAGGCGAGTTCCTCCCAGTCGGCTTGTTTGATGTCCTGCTGCAGCCGCGGCGCATCCAGCGCCCGACTCAGGCGGTCGAGCCAGTCGTCTGAAAAAACATCTTTAATCAGTGCCATGCAGCATCCAGTCCTTTCGTCGTTCGGTTTCGAGTAACGTCGCTTTCCGGGCGAGCCCGCCGGCATATCCGCCTAAGTCGCCATTCGCCCGAATGACGCGGTGACACGGGATGACGAGTGCCAGTTGATTGGCACCGTTCGCCCGGGCGACGGCACGAACGGCGAGTGGATTACCGATCCGGATGGCAAGTTCTTGATAGGAAATCGTCTCCCCGGATGGAATTTGCTCCAACTCGGCCCAGACGAGACGCTGGAATGGTGTCCCGTACAGTTTGCGCGGCGTCGCGAACTTGTTCAGCGTCCCGTCGAAATAGTCGGTCAGCTCCTGTCCGATTTGCTCAAAGATGATTGATTCCCCCGGGACGATGACGGCACGTGCCGCGAGACGAAGCCGTTCGATCTCCCGTTCCAGTCCTCGGCGATCGACGAATTCAAGCAAATGAAGGGCTGCGTCGTCCGCAATCGCGAGCATCGGACCGAGTGGCGTATCGAGCCATTTCGCCTGCAAGTAAGTCCCGTCCCAGCGTTTTGGTGTCGCACCCATGATTTTTGCGAAAGCATCCCGAAAGCCGCTGCTCGATTCGTAGCCACCCGCGAGCTGGGCCTCGATGACCGGTTTCCCGGTCCGGATTTCTTTCATCGCCAGTCCCATCCGACGTGAGCGGGCATACTCGACGAACGTCATCCCGAAGCGTTTTTTGAATTGGCGGCGCGCCGTTGACGCATCGAGTCCAAGTTCCCGGAAATCGCCCTCCTTAAATCGTTTTTCCGGTGTCGCTTCGACAGCGGCAACAAGACGGCTGATGATGTCACTCGCACCGGGGTGCGACAAGGGTTTACAGCGGAGACACGGGCGATATGAAGCGAGTAAGGCTTCTTTCGCCGTCTTGTAAAATTCACAATTCTCCCGTTTCGGTTTCCGGGCCGGACAGGACGGACGGCAAAAGATGCCTGTCGTCTTGACGCCGACGAAGAACCGCCCTTCATAGGTCGCATCCCGGCGGACGAGTGCCGCATAATACTCTTCTGTTTGATGGTCCTCCATGCAATCGCCTCCTTCTTTCCTTCAGTATACCGAGTTCTTTCGTCGCGATGTCGCCGAAAATCAGGCATCGATGTTTTTGTTTTTGCATCATGTCTGATCCGGACGCGTGTCCACTTCAAAAAAAAAATCCGCCTCTTCAGCCACAGATGGCTGAGAAACGGATCGTGCTTTCATTTAACGCTTTGGTTTACGTCGCAGGAGGAGGAACGTCACGAAGGCACTGAGCAATAGACTACTGACAATCCACGGTAAGATACGCGGGACGATACCTGGCTCGACTGCACGATCTTCGACCGGGATGATTTCGCTCGATGTCAATGGATCCTGCAACAGATGTTCAACTGCCACTGCATGCAGTTCTGGTGTCATGAGAGCTATGAAGACGACGAAGACGAGTACTACTACCACGCCGATGGTTCGTTTCATTGTTCCTCCTCCTTTCCTGACTTCTATTCTAGTGACCGTCCTCTAACAGAGATTCGTTTCCCGAAGAATGCGGGAGTAGGAACGAATCTTGAACCCTTCAAAATCATTGAGTCTGCAATCTAATGCAACTGACTTAAACGTCAGTCTTTACAGAGGCAAGGGTGGCCGATGTTACATCCGCCACCCTCCTCTCGTCTAAAAGAACGCACGCGCTTCAGGCGACTTTTTTGAGTCATCTCCGTCAGACAGCTTATTGTTGTTCGCGACGACCGCGGATTGCAAAAAATCCTAGAAGTGAAGCGGCTGCAATTCCGAACAGTGACCATAAGATACCGGCTGACGATTGAGTTTCAGCGGCTCCGCCAAGACCTGTGTTCGGCATGCTTGCTGGCGTCCCTTGGAATTTATCCGGGAATTGATCGACGATTGCTGTCGCTGTTCCTTCACCGACTCCGTACATATGACCGTAAGCTTCACGGATTGCCGGGTACGTTTTATCGTAGTCTTTTTCATTGTAGCTGTTGAAGGCGAGTAACAATTGATCAACGTGCATCTTCAAGCCTTCTTCCAGGTCTTTTGACTTCAGGCGACCTTCCGTTGCTGCATCAAGGAAGGCCGCTTGTTCGACACGGTATTCGTCGAGCTCTTTGACGGCCATGTCACGTGCGTCTTCATCTTCCGCCCCCGTTGCTTTGACATAGTCGACGAAGTAGCCGATGTGGCTCGACCAGATTTTTTTGAATTCTTTCGCTGCATCACTACCGTAGACCGAGCCGATTGATGCTGTCAGGTCGTCCGTGTTTTCACTGAGTGCACCGGCTGCGGCATCAAAGTCTTTTGCTCCTTCAATCCCTTTTTGCATCGCAAGTATTGCGAGTGCCGCGTGTTCCGAGAAGTTGTGGTTCAGACCGGCACGTAAATCGGCTGCGGGTGTATCGACTTTCGTATTTTCAAATTTATCCGGGTATTGATCGACGATTGCTCCCGATAATCCTTCCCCGACCATGTACATATGCTCGATTGCTTTTCGCAAATTGCTGTACGTGGCGTCATAATCACCTGCAACGTAACTGTCGAACGACGTCAAGAGTTGGGTGACGTGGACTTTTAAGCCACCTTCGAGATCAGCTGCTTTCAATCGCCCTTCCGTTGCTTTATCCAAAAAGGCTGCCTGTTCGACGCGGTACGAATCGAGGTCATCGAGCGCTTTTTGTTTTGCTTCCTCATCTTCTGCCCCTGTTGCTTTCACGTAATCGACGAAGTAACCGATGTGACTTTTCCAAATTTCTTTAAAGGCTTCTCCGCCTTCATCCCCGTAAACTGATCCGACGGCTGCTGAGAGATCATCGGCATTTTGATTCAGTGCACCTGCTGCTTGATCAAAATCATCCGCCCCATCAATCCCTTTTTGCATTGCAACGACTGCGAGGTAGGCATGTTCCGATAAAAGCTGATCGAGTGTCGCCCGGAGGTCGGACGCTGGTGAGGAGACATCGAGAGACATGTTTCCGGAGCTGGCCATCTTGCTGTGATCTTCATGACCATGGGCACTGACGCCGGCTGCCGGAATCAACAATGCGGCACTGAGTGGAACTGCGAGAAACGACTTTTTCATTTTCATCTTGTAAACACCCCTTTATTTTTTTGGACTACACATAGATAACGTAAGAAGTTCACAAATAGTTTTGATTTTTAATATTTTTCCCAAAAAAATAAAGACTTCGGCAGCGAAGTCCTTATTTCCCATTAATGATGTCCATGATGATCCGTCTGTTCCCCTGCCGGTACGGCCTGTTTCAATAAGCTCTGTGCCGCCTCGAGCTCTTTTTCTGACACATCCCCCACTTGAACGAGTGCTTTTGGTGTGTAGACATGCGAACCGACATGGACCATACCATTGACGAGATAGACACCGGCTTTTTTAAAGGGAATACTGCTGACATAATGTCCCTGTTTCTGTTCTGCCATATACGTTTCTGTCTCGTCACTTCCTACTGGCGTAACTTGAACATGCACCTGATCGATGGCTTGTGGGTTCTCAATTTCAAGCGCGACCGTCGTGTTCGTGTCTGCTGCGATTTTCTCCGGTGCGTAAAGTCCGACTTTCATCGCAGGCGCAGCCGCTTTTGTCTCGAACTGACAGCCGGCCAGTAACACCATACTACTGGCGAATAAACCTGTTAATACGATCCGCTTCATGCTGCCGCCTCCTTATTTCCTTTACGTCGACGCGTGAAAATCAAGAAATCGAGCACGAGGATCGTCATGACCGACAGTGCCGCGAGTGGCATCGTCAAACTGATCACTACAATCAAACCGGCAACGATTTTTTGCACGCGTTGATCACTCGCCCGTTTTGGTGCCACTAGTTTTCCTGCACCATTTCGGCGTTTCCACCATAGAACAAATGAACTGATGACGATGAAGATTAATCCTAGACATAGTGCTAATCCGACGAGTTGATTCAAGAAGCCAAACAACCGTCCTTCATGAAACCCAATCCCAAGCGTAATGCCCTTCGCGAGGAGTCCGTAGTCTGCATAAGAGACATTGGATAAGACCGTTCCCGAATATTGATCGAGATTAATCGTCGCTTCTTTGGTCGGCGCACTTTGAAGAGAGGATAACGTATAGACCCCTGTTTCCCCTTGTGGAAGTGTAATTTGATACGGGCGTCCCATCCCTAACTGTTTCGCTTCAGCCGCGACTTCCGTCACAGACAGTGTCAACGGTCGAGCTGGTCCCGAACTCGGAACGACGTCGTTTTGTGTCGCCCAAGGAATATCCGTCGCAATGTCCTTCGTGACGATTTTTGACGCCATACTTTCATCCGGTCCGTACGCAAACTGTGGATAGTTCGAATTGGCTTTCGTCGCAATCGTATTGATCCACTGACCTGCGACACCCGACCATGCGAGTCCGGAACCGATGATCACGAGTAATCCAATCGTCGACCAGACGGCAACTGAACCATGAAGCCCCTTCCAAAAATTACGTGCTCCGTTTTTCTGTCTGAAGGACGGGAAAAATACACGCTTGAAGCTCCCCGTTTTCCCTCGTGGCCAAAAGAGATACGTTCCTGTGACCAATAAAATGATTGCCCAGCTCGCTGCAAGTTCGACGAGAAGATTTCCGGCTTTCCCAGCGAATAGTTCGCCATGCAGCGTTTTGATGAAGCCAAGTGGTCCTGCCCCGAGTCGTTTCCCCGTCACTTCATCCGTGTATGGATCAACATAGACATATCCCGACTCCTCTTTGAACGTCACGCCAATCCGTGTCGTCCGGTCTGCCTCTGCAAACTGGCCAATTGAAGTGACACTTACTTCCGGATACTTAGTTGTCACAGCCTGCATTTGATTTTCGAGCGGCAAACGTTGCCCTGTCTCTTCCGTGAAGATCATGTCACGGTATAGCATGTCTTCAAGTTGCGGTTTAAATAAGTAAATCGATCCTGTGACGGCAAGTATGATAAAAATCGGTGCAAAAATAATGCCTGCATAAAAATGCCACCGCCACATCGATTGGTACCAGCTCTGCTGCACGCGCGAAGCTTGATTCCGTTCTTTCATGATCATATCCCCCGTTCTTTCCTATATATGATATGTCCCACATGTGAACACGTCTTTAATTATAAGCGGTTACATCAAGCCAACTTTTAACACACTATGGCGAATTCTTGCCAATCCAGTGTTGTTTCTGCGTAGTCCCTATGAAGAAAATGCACACATACTGGAGTCTTTTTTCATAGATTCCACAAATGACTTAAAAAAGATTTCACTTTTTTTTGCTTTTTTAAATCCAAACGAAATCCGGGTGCGTATGCTGTTCAGAACGATGAGGAAACGAATTACCAGATTGGTTAAAATAAAACCCAAATTTGAAAGGATGATTACAAATGAAACACACTAAAAAATTCGCAGCATCAGCAATGGCAGCAGCACTCGTATTACCAGGAACGGCGGCGTTCGCATCAGGCGGTTCAGACGACATGATGCATGAGGACAAAGCAAAAAACGTCACGGTCAAAACGAAAGCAGCAGATCTTCGTGCGACACTCGACCAATTACTTTCTGAGCACTTCGTGCTTGCTGTCATGGACATGAAAAAACAATATGACGGTTCAAAAGATGCTGAGTATTATGAAGCAGCACTCAAACAAAACGCACTCGACATGACACCGGCAATCGCTTCAGTCTATGGCGACGAAGGCGCGAAACAATTCGAAAAAATCTTCGTCGATCACAACAA